>AYMD01000001.1:0-194957 GCA_000495735.1 uncultured Acidilobus sp. JCHS
AGCCCTTACCAGGTCAACGCCAAGCTCATGGAGAGGGCCTCGAGCAGGGCCATCTTCATGCACTGCCTCCCGGCCCACCGCGGCGAGGAGGTGACAGACGAAGTTATAGAAGGCCCCTGGTCCGTCGTGTGGGACGAGGCGGAGAACAGGCTGCACACAGCTAAGGCTGTCCTGGCCTCCCTCGTGCCCTGAGGCCCCTCGCCCTATAAGCTGTCCCCTTCTATGGTTTCGCCAGGGCCTGGCTTGGCCTACGAGGAGCTGGGCGCGCTCGTTGATATACTGCTCAGGCACGTTGAGAACCTGGACAGGAGCGAGAGGAGGATCTCGAACGTCAGCTCGCCGGCGGCGGCCGCCAGCGTGGCGCTCTACAAGTCGTGGAAGGCCTCCCTTCTGAGGCTGGCCCGCAAGGCCAGGGAGGTCTACGAGGAGGCCTCAGGCGGCAACAGGCTGGCCGCCTCCATCGACGCCTGTGAGCTCTTCGACATGGTTAACAGGGTCATACTGGGCTCCTCGCCTGAGGACCCCGTCTTCCTTGAGCTAAGGCCAACACTGAGCTACCTGCGGAGCACAGCTATGGCGATCTGCTCAGTGCCTCAGCCCACTATCCAGCCCTGAACGGGCGCCGGGGGTCCTAGCAGCAGCCCTGGGGCAAGGGGGGCAAACGCGTAGGGGTATGAGCCGCCTGGCGGGAAGACCGGGGCGTACCACATCAAGTTAGCCGCCATGGAGGGGTTTGGCACAAAGACGGCTAAATATGTTTTACTGCCGATGTCCTGGAAGTACTCTATTACTACCCTGTAGTCCCCGGCCTTATTTATGAGCGAGCTGAGAGGGGCCTCAAAGGTGACCGGACCGGTGTAGCTCGGGTCATTAGGGTAGTCCTCGATCCATATGGGTAGGATCGCTTTTGACCTCGTGTAAGCGCCGAGCCAGTTCGTGAAGTTGCCTCCCCCTGGCGAGGTGCCTAGGAGCACCATCGTCCCGTCGTCCGTGGTCACAAATAAGTTCACGTTAGCGCTGCTGAGCTGAATCCATCCCAGGCCCTTCACGAGCCACGTCAGGTTGACCTGGGCCGAGGAGAGGCCGTAAGGCCACGGGTTGCCCCCTATGAAGCCCTGCCCATAGTTAAACAGCACGTCATAGCCGCTGACCAAGGAACTTGACTTATTACCTGTCGCTAAAACGGGCTCGTTAGCAGGGGTCGCCAGCTGCGGCTCGCCATATGGGAGGAAGAGGCCACCATAGGTTCCTTTACAGGTATGGGTATTATTAAAGCTTAGAGTCGGATTAGTAGGCGAGTAATAGTAGTAAAGCTTTGAGCCACTCGCTGTAGCATTTTTATACACGAGGACGCAGATAATAGTGTTGTTTGTGAAAGCTCCGCTGACGCCGTACAAGGGAAGGTTGTATAGGAATCTGTCTAGGCCGTTGTATGCGAGACCTACTAGTTCGTACTTATTACTATTCCACAGAGCATTGCAAGAGCTCGGAAGGGCCTTCCCAACAACGCCTCCGCCGGAGTTGTAAAGTGAGCCGTTGGCGTCTATGTACACCTGGTAGAGGACGCCGCCCTGCATGACGTAGCCTATGTTGTCCAGGCTCAGGTTCTGCGTGTAGTAGCTGTTAACCCCCCAGCTGGTGGTGCCTAACGTGGTCCCGTTAACGAACAGCATGTATATAGTTAAGTTGTTGTAGGGTAGTATCTGCCTGTCAAGCCTCACCCAGACAGTCGCAGCCGAGGAGTTGAACGACTCTATCCAGCCGTTGAGCGGGTCCCACTGAGTGCCCGTCCAGTAGGCGAAGAGGACGTTGGCCAGCGGCACGTTGACGCCGTTAACGCTATATGTTGTGGAGTACTTCTTGACCATGGCGTTATTTAGGTTAATTGTAAGGTTAACGGTCAAGCCGGCAGGCGTTGGCAGGTTAGTAGGGTTATAGAGAATTATGGGCGTCAGGTTCAGGATCTTGTAAACTGTTGGCACAGCTATCTTCCGGCTTGCCCCCACGACAGCGATCTTATCAGCGCCTATGAGGGTCCCTATCAGCGGCAACAGGGAGGACTGGTTATAGGGGTTGACGTTAATGCCCCCGCTCGCTGAGGAGCCTCCTTGCTGCTGGGCTAACAGGTAACTGTAGGGCGAGGCCGCGACCGCCGCGACCGCATCGCCGCTCTGCAGAACTAATGACACGGCCTGAACCTGGACGGGCTGCCTGAAGCTCAGGGTTATGGTGACGCTTCCGCCGGCAGGAGAGCTGGCAGGCAGCCAGTACTGTGACCCGCTGGCCGTAACGACGCTAAGGAATCCAGGGTAGGCGCCCGGCCCGTAGCTCAGCAGGGCGCCGTTAGAGAGCCTCAGCACGATACCGGTGACCTCATATGCGTAGGGGTAGCCCGACGAGAGCGTTATGGTCACGTTCGTCCCATTGGGCGTAGGCGAGCTGTACCAGTAGACGTTAGCGGTCCTCTGAAGCTCCGCCGCCTCAGAGAGCACCTGGGACCTCTCGCTTGAGAGCCTGGAGTAAACGCTGTACTGGTTCATCAGGTAAAGCGCTGTGGCCAGGGAGGCGAACATCACAATCGCTATTATCAGGGCCCCCACTATCGCTGACTGTGACCTCCTAAGGCCCACCGACCATCACCTCGTACTCCCCTGAGTTCGTGACAAGGGTCACCTCTACCGGCGCCCCTGACGATGCATTGTATGGACAGTAAACCTTAGCCATCTGGTAGGCCGGCAGGGTGACCGGGGTCGTGTAGTTCCTATTGCCAAGTTCCACGGTGCAGCTGGCAGGCGTTGAGTTGACCAGCACCTGGTACAGGCTTATGCCGTAGGGTCCCGTGTGGAAGGCCACCACCAGGTAATTGCCCTGCCTGCTTGACATGACTGGCACCAGGTAGGCTAGCTGGTTGAAGGCGTTTACAGAGTAGCTGTTGTAGTAGCTCAGGTAGTAGAGGTAGTAGGCCAGGAAGCCGGCGCCCACCCCTAGAACTACGAGGATCAACAGGATCTCGGCAACTACGTCGCTTATTGACCTCAAGTCTCGCTGAACCCACTATATTTTTAGAAACAGTCTTTAAATATTTATGTTTGGCTTACGGCGAAGATATGTAACTGCAGAGCCTATTCAGAGCCCTGGCCCATGCATAGCTGCCACCGATATCACCATGAGCGTTGAACCGAGGGCTGACAGGAAGGCGAAGTACTCCAGCGACCTTGGGGCGTAGTCATCTATTATCTTAGCAAGCACGTAAGCTGACGCCGCGGAGAGGACCAGCAACGCGTAGTACATGAAGCCCAGCAGCTGAACTAGGGTTAAAGGGCTGAGGCCCTGCGAGCCCGGCAGGGCGAAGCCCGTGAACGTGCTGGCCACGGACACGCCAACGCCTGCCACGACGCCATATACTGCCACGCCCATGTAGACCACCATGGCATATGACCTGAGCCTGTTGAACAGCGTGAACTCCATCCTGTCGAGCTCGGCCGCGTACCTACTTATCACCTCCAGGACCTCCTTGGCCCTGCCGCCGCTCCTCCCAGCTACCGGTATAGCTGACAGGAGTATCCTGACGTCGCGCGGGGCGTCCCCGAAGACCCTCCTGAAGGACCCCTCGAGGTCGCCCGTGAGCTTATAAGAGCTCGCCAGCGCCCTTATGAGGTCCCTTAGGGGTCTCTCAACCAGTGACGCTGAGGCCGAGAGGGCTTCTACCGTAGACTGGGCAGAGGCCGCGATGCTCGGGTAGACCTGCAGGAAAATCCTTGACTGGTACTTGAGATCCGTAATCACTTCGTGGCCTCTCCTGAAGGCTATGGCGGGAGGTATGACCGCCAGCACTATTATTGCCTCCAGTGACAGTATTGAGACCACGCCGTAGGGCACTGGGAGCATGTTATCGTAGAGTGTGAACCTCAGGGCCCCTGGGACCATCTGCAATAGCAGGAGGCCGTCAAGGACCAGGGCTATTCCAAGCGCTGCGTAAAAGGCCTTCGCTAAGTTGCGCCCTTTCCAGTAGCTCAAGGCCATCACCTACAGCTTAAGCTTTGACATCTGGTTGTCAACGAGCACCACCGTCATCACTGACACTATGGGCAGTATTATGAAGACAGCCAGCGTCACAAGCGACATGGGCGAGAGCCCCTTCACCGCGTAGGCCGCGAAGAGCAGGGCCGCTATGGTAACTAGTATGGGCAGTATAAGGCCCACAGTCAAGAACATCTCCAGCAGCGACCCCACCGTCGCCGAGACCCTGTCCACGAGCGAGTAGTAGTAGTTGATGTAGGTCTCCAGCTGGTACCTGACCACTGAGAGCGGGTCGGAGCCCGTCTCAACGGCCTTGGCCAGGGACTCCGCCAACACCTTTACGCTCCTTGAGGGCGTTATCTCGGAGAGCCTCCTCAGGACCTTAGAGGGGTCCCCGCCAAGCGACAGGGACCTATGAAGGTAGTCTATCTCCACGGAGAACTCCTTGAGCTCATCCCTGTAGTCATAGAGGCCCAGAAGGGCCTCGTGCACTTCACGCCCTCCGGCGAGCAGGAGGGCCAGGGTTGAGGCGAAGGCGTGGAACTTGGCCTCCATTGCGTCGCTCCTCGAGGAGAACCTGAATGCCGGGATGACCCCCGAAAGTGCTAGCGACAGCAGGAACCCCATGATGGCCAGGAGGGCCGCCACCAGGACAGCCATGTAAAGGCCGTGCGGAAGGGCCAGAGCAAAGCCTGCCACGACGAGCGCTGCTGGGACTATGACCAAGAGGGGCATCACAACGGAGTCGCAGTACCTGTCTAGGCTCTGCGAAACCCCAGAGCCCAGGACCAGGTTATCTAGGTCAGGCCTCATCCTTATGACAAGCCTGCACGGCAGGGTCTGCCGTGGCAGCCTGCGCTCCCTGGCCCTCTTAGGGCTAGCGGTACCTGAGCTCGTACTCCTTCACCTCCGTGAGCGCCCTCTGGTAAACCTCCTCTGGGTCCCTGCGGTAGAGCCTCACAGCTGAGTGCAGTAAGGTCACGTCAGCGTCCTTGGACGTGAGCCAGCTGAGCACAGTGGCCCTACGCCTTAGGTCCTCGAGGGCCTCATCGTAGCTTACCAGTCTGAGGCTGGCTATAGTCCTTAAGGTTACAAGGTCCCTGGTCAACAGGGGCCAGGAGTCGTCCTCAGGCCTCCACGTGATTATCTCCTGAAGCTCTACGTCGTCCAGCTCAGGGTTGTACCTTACGCTTTCGTGGACCCTGACGACCCTCCTCACGACCTTGTCCCCTCTTTCAACCCTAAGTATGTTCACGAAGAGCCTGACCGCCGCTATGAGGCTGGCCGGGACGCTCATGGGTGGGGACTTAAGCCTCCTGACCAACACGTCCGCAGACTCGGCGTGAACCGTCGTGAGGCCGCCATGGCCTGTAGCCAGGGCCTGGAAGAAGCTGTAGGCCTCCCTAGACCTTATCTCGCCTATAATTATCACGTCAGGCCTCTGCCTGAGCGCCGCCTCCACCTGGGCCTGAAGGGTGACGCTCTGGACCTTCTCGTCCGTGGAGAGCCTCGTTACCATGGCCCCCCAGTTCTCGTGGAACGGCAGGTGAAGCTCTGGCGTGTCCTCCGCCGTGACTATCTTGAACTCAGTAGGGATGAACATAGTTATAGCGTTAAGCAGCGTGGTCTTCCCGCTTCCCGTAGGCCCATATATTATGATGCCCTGCTTCATTTCAACGGCCATCCATAGCAACGCCGCCACCAGAGGGTCAAGGACCCTCGCCTTCAGCAGCTCTATGATTGTGAAGGGCTCGGACCTGAACTTCCTTATGGTGAACTGGGGCCCGTGCCTTGAAGCCGTGTCAAGGACTATGTTAACCCTGTACCCCTCGGGCTTCAGCACGCCCTCAACGATCGGAGTCGCGACCGATGGCTCCTTGCCCCCCTTGACGCCAAGCTTGGAGACCAGCGACTTGAGGTATTCTAGGTCGCCTATGACGATATTTGTGGTGAGCCATTCGTACCTGGTGTGATATATGAAGACGGGTATGCCTATGCCGTTACAGGATATGTCCTCTATATAGGGGTCCCTGATAAGCGGGTCTATAGCGCCATACCCCACGAGCTCCTTGGCTGCGTGATAGGCCACCGCCGAGGCCGCCTCATTGACCTTGGCCTCAAGGTCAGGAGAGGCCTTCCTGAAGAGCCCTCCCTTCACCTTAGACCTCACTATTGTTCGGGCTATAGGGAACAGAAGCTCGTAAGCCTTCTCCACGGTCGCAGCCGCGTTGACCTTTTCCAGCAGGAGCGCGTCCTTCGACACAAGGCTCAGGATCTCCGTAAGGGAGTCCTGCCTGACCCTCGTGTCGAGCTTAGGCTCTATAACGTTATAGTACCGTCTTCCATCGGGGTCCTCTACGATCATCGCCTCAACCAACGGCCTGCCAAGCAGCATATATCTCTCAAGGACCTTGACGCCTTGTTGTATCTCAGCCTGGGCCTCCGTACCTCTTCCCCTCTACCGAAACACCTAAGTACAGTTAACCGTTAAAGGCCTAATATCAACTTGCCTTCCTGATGGACCTCGAAGGCCTTGTTCGCGTTAACGCTTACTTGGCTTAGTTTAAGTCCTAGGTATTACTACTACTCTGCTGCCCACTGAGAACCACGAGCCCGTAGAGTACAAGGGCGCCCTCAGCGACTGCGCCAGCCCTTGACATGAGCCCCCTTATGTAGACGGGCTTCCCTAGCGAGAGCTCCTGAGGCGAGAAGGGGGCGTCCGAGCCGTTGAGCACCACCATGACCCTGCCCTTGAGCCTCCCCAGGTCGTCAAGGCTCAGCTGCTCTGAGGCGTTCTCCCTGTCTATGAGCAACACGCTGTCAGGCGCGTAGGCCTCTACGGCGTCCTTAAGCTCAGGCAGCACCACGAAACCCCTCCTCTCCTTAAGGAGCAGCCTGAAGACCTCAGGGACCCCCGACTGGGCCGCCGCCCCGTAGACCTTGGTGGCTATCAGCGTGGGCAGGCCTAGGCTGACTACTACCCTCGCCGTGTCCACAAGCCTCTGGACGCTTGAGACGTTATGTATGACGGGCAGTACGTCGTTCCTCAAGCGCCTCCCCCTAAAGCTCGTAACTGAGGTCGCCTGGGATCCTCGGCGCCGACCCAGCAATATCGGCTATAGGCATCTCAAGGTCCTCTGCCAAGGTCTCGAGCGCGCTGAGAGCCTCCTCAACCCCCTTGGCCTGAAGTGAGGCCTGTCTCCTTGAGCCCTTATCATATACTGCCACGGTGACCGCTGACCTCTCTATCTCCCGTGCCCCTATGTAAACTATGACGGCTGGCTTAGGCCCTGTCTCAAGCAGCCTGACGTCACCTGACAGGGAGGTCCTGGTGGTCTCCATGTAGCCTGACCTGAAGCCCCTTGATATGAGCCCTACGTGGAGGGCCCTGGCGAACTCCACAACCTTCTGGTCGAGCTCCTCGCCGGCCCTTATGCCGAGGACCGCGAACTGGAGGGGAGCTAGGGCGAAGGGCAGCCTCCCCCTGTAGTTCTCAAGGTATGCGCCCAGAAACCTCTCAATGGAGCCCAGGAGGGCCCTGTGTATCATGAACACGTTGATGTCGCCGTAGAGCTCCCTGACTACGTCATATACCTTGAACCTCCTCGGTAGGTTAAAGTCGAACTGTATGGTGCCCAGCTGCCAGTCCTTTGCGGCCGGCCCTGAGCCAAGCCTAACTATTACGTCTATCTTGGGGCCGTAGAAGGCGGCCTCGCCCTCCGCCGCCTGGTACTCGAAGCCGTACCTCTTCGCTATGCCCTCGGCGGCGCTCCTGAGGAACTCCTCAGCGCTCTCCCACTCATCCCTGGTACCCATGAAGTCAGTGCCTATCTTGCCCTTGTCTGAGAGGCTTAGCCTGAGCCTTATGGTCTCAGGCGTAAGGTCTATGTTAAAGACCTTTGAGTAGATGGTCATCATGTCGTCGAAGACAGAGGATATCACCTGTAAGGCGTCCTTCTCCGGCGTAACTATGTGAGCGTCGTCCTGCGTGAAGGCCCTGGCCCTCAGAAGGCCGTAGACGCTCCCGCTGGGCTCAAGCCTGTGAACCCTGCCCACCTCGAATATCTTGAATGGGAGCTTCACCTTGTTCCTGTGCCTGCCCAGCTCGCTCAGGAATATCACTACGTGGAAGGGGCAGTTCATGGGCTTTATCGCGTACTCCCTGTCCTCAAGCTTGAAGACGTACATGTTCTGCCTGTAATATCCCATGTGTCCTGAGACCTCGAAGAGATCGCCCCCGCTGATCAGGGGGGTCTCAGCTATGTAGTACCCCCTCCGCGCGTGGAAGTTTATGAGCACCTGGGACAGGGCCGCCCTGAAGTAGCCTCCCCCTATGCTGAACAGCGGTATGCCCTGACCTAGGAGGGAGCCCACCTCCTTGTTGAGCCCTGGCAACGTTGACTCAGGCTTTACGACCAGGTCAAGCTCCTGGGCGAAGTCCATGTGGTCTTTCTCTTGGCTCAAGGTGCCCATCGGGTCTGTGACCCTTGTGAAGAGTTAATAAGCTAACTAATCATGACCTCTCGGCCTTAGCTATAGTCAGGAGTAACACAAAGCCCAGCGGGCCTAGGAGCGCAGCGGAGCCCCGCAGAAGCCCGTCCAGGTACCCCCTCGCCGTCAGCGAGGCTATCACGGCCGCCCCGAGCGAGAGCGCCGCGTAAGTCCACTGACCCACGTAAGTTGGAGAGACGAGGGGGAGCCTGACAAGCCATGCCATGTAAGTCGTAAGCGAGGCTGAGGCCAAGGCTGCCGCGTTGGGGGCGCTCAAGGTTAAGTTGACGTTAACGCGAGGGCTCGCGAGAACTCGTGACCTGAGGCCCGCTAGAAGATATGTAAATATTGCGGCTAAGGAGGCCGTGAGGGCCGAGGCGTAAGCCAGGACCTCTGCGGGCCCAGGGCCCATTAATGAGAGAGGGCTAAGAGCCATTGCAAGGCCTATGGAAAGGGATCCCGAGATCGCTACTGAGGCGGCCGCCAGGAGCGCTAAGAACGTCAGAACTACCAGGTAAAACATCAGGGAGCTCAGGGTCATTGAGAGCTCGCCAGGCCTATAGGCCTTCATGCCCAGGGCCTCGGCGACCACAGCCAAGGCTATAACAGCCGCCGCCTTCGCCCACGTCCCGGGCCGTCGAACCTGCAACCCCTTTTCCGTAAAGCCAATAATCCAGCCGACCTTTTTTGCTGGCAAGGGCCCTGGCCGCTTTGGAGCTCAAGCCGAGGATTGAGGAGACTAGGTGGGACCCCAGCAAGGAGCTCGAGCTGCTGAAGCTGTGGGACGAGGAGAAGAGCTCCGCTAAGCCTGATGAGTGGAGAGGTAAGGAGGTTTTCGTTATTGACACGCCGCCCCCCTACGCCAGCGGCAAGTGGCACGTGGGAGGTGCCGCCCACTACGCCCAGATAGACATGATAGCCAGGTACTTCAGGCTCAAGGGCTACTACGTGCTAGCTCCCTTCTATGCGGACAGGAACGGCTTACCTGTTGAGGTGCAGGTCGAGAAGACCTATGGGATTAACGCCAAGGAGATCGCCTCGACTCCTGAGGGCCGCAGGAAGTTCCTGCAGCTCTGCCGCGACTTCCTTGACAGGGCTGAGGCGGACCTCGTCAGGATATGGAGGAGGATGGGCTGCGACTTCGAGTACTGGAAGGACGGCACCGACAGCCCCAGGTACAGGACCATTACCCAGGCCACGTTCATTCGCCTCTTCAGGGAGGGCCTGATATATGAGGCTGAGAGACCCGTCAGGTGGTGCCCTCGCTGTGGCACCACGTTAGCAGAGGCTGAGATAGAGTACGATGAGAGGGACGACTACCTATATTACGTAAAGTACAAGCTCGCTGACTCCGACGATTACCTTGTAGTGGCCACCACGAGGCCTGAGCTTATCCCTGCCTGCGCCGCGATAGTCTATAACCCCAAGGACTCCAGATACAAGGGTCTCGCTGGCCGTAAGGCGATAGCTCCCCTCTTCGGCCACGAAGTGGTCATACTTGAACACCCTAGCGTCGACATGAACTTTGGCACCGGCCTTGAGATGGTCTGCAGCTATGGTGATGAAGACGACGTGAGGCTCTTCAGGGAGCTAGGGCTCAAGCCTAAGGTAATAGTAGACGAGAGGGGGGTCATGACCTCCGAGGCCGGCCTTCTGGCGGGTCTTCCTGTAGAGGAGGCCAGGAAGAGGGTGGCCGAGGAGCTTGAGAAGAACGGCCTGCTGGTCAAGAAGGAGAGGATAAGGCACACGGTGCCTGTGTGCTGGAGGTGTAAGACACCTCTTCAGATAATAAACAGGAGGGAACTCTTCCTCAGGCAGCTCGACTACAAGGACCGCCTAAAGGAGCTCATCTCTACTATCAAGTTCGCGCCTGAGTTCCACAGGAGGAAGCTCATAGACTGGATCGACTCAATATCCATGGACTGGCCCATATCAAGGGACAGGTACTACGGCACTGAGATACCTCTGTGGAGGTGCACCAAGTGCGGAGCCCTGCTGGTTCCTGAGCCGGGAAGGTACTACAGGCCCTGGGAGGAGGAGCCTCCCTGGAGCTCCTGCCCGGTGTGCGGGGCGCCTAAGGAATACCTCATAGGCGAGAGGAGGGTCTTCGACACCTGGTTCGACTCAAGCGTATCAATGCTGTACGCAACCAGGTGGGCTGAGGACCCCGAGTTCTACCAGAAGGCCTCAGGCAACGTCCTGAGGCCCCAGGGGGAGGACATAATAAGGACGTGGCTCTACTACACCCTCCTGAGGGTCTACCAGCTCACCGGCAGGCCCGCCTTCAGGTGGGTAAGGATAACTGGGATGGGCCTCGACCCGAAGGGCAGGCCAATGCACAAGAGCCTGGGCAACGTGATAGACCCTGAGCCCATTATTGAGAAGTACGGCGCTGACGCCTTCAGGTTCTGGGCCGCCGCGTCATCAAGGCTGGGGTACGACTACAAGTATGACGAGAAGAAGATTGTAACGGGCAGGAACTTCGCCACAAAGCTGTGGAACTTAGCCAGGTTCATATCATCTTTCCCTGAGCCTGCCTCAGCTAACCTAACGCCTCTAGACAAAGCCTTCCTAGCGCTGTCCCAGAGGTACCTGGACGCCGCCGTACGGGGCTATGAGGTGCTTGACGTTTACGAACCCGCTGTCCAGCTTTACGAGCTTGCCTGGAACGTCTTCGCCTCCCACTACGTCGAGCTTGTAAAGGACAGGGCTTACTCGGACGAGTGGCCTCAGGAGGAGAGAGAGTCAGCATGGTACACGCTCCACAGGACGTTTAAGGCAATCTTAGTTCTCCTCTCGCCCTTAATGCCATTCGTAACCGACTATATTTTCAGAAAGCTTTACGGGACAAGAGTCCACAGCCAGGGGCTGCCAGGCCCACTCATAGAAGGCGTCGAGGCTGATAAGCTGGCCGGGGACGCCGAGCTGGTAATGAAGGTCAACAACGCCATCTGGTCCTTCAAGAAACAGAGAGGGATCAGGCTCTCGGAGCCGCTAAAGGGCAGGGTCTACATAACCATCGGCAGGCTGTCACCTTACCTTAAGGACCTTGGCTCGCTGCACAAGGTAGAGTTCGTCGTTACTGATAGAATGCCCGAGGGCGCCCAGGTCATTGAGGACGGGCTATACCTGGTCTCAGAGGCATAGTCAATGGAGCGTATTGGTCGCGGCCTTCATAAGGGGTTTTAGCTAACATGCCAGCCTTTTCGTAACGTGTGAGAGCATGATCACGATAGTGGGCGGCGCGGGCAGGGTGGGAGTTACTACGGCCGCCATGGTTCTGATACGTGAGCTTGATGACGTAATGCTAATAGATATCAAGGAGAAGGAGAACGCCGTCAAGGGTGAAGCCCTCGACCTGAACCACATGGCTTCCGCGCTGGGGGTCTCGGTAAAGGCCTACGGCTCGGCCGACTACAAGGACATGGAGGGCTCTGACCTAGTCATAGTGACGGCGGGCTTTCCCAGGAAGCCCGGTCAGACCCGTGAGGACCTGCTCAGAGTCAACGCTGACGTGATCAAGGCTGTCGCTGAGAACATAAGCAAGTACGCCCCCGAGGCGCCTGTCATCTTGACGACTAACCCGTTGGACGCCATGACCTACGTCATGTATAAGAAGCTCAAGGCGCCTAGGGAGAGGGTTATAGGCTTCAGCGGCATGCTTGACGCGCCCAGGCTAGCCTACTACGCCTCCCTTAAGCTCGGCATCAGCCCTGCCTCTATATATCCAGTAGTCCTAGGCATGCACGGCGAGAACATGTTCCCAGCGCCAAGGCTATCCACGATAGGGGGCGCCCCGCTGACCAGCTTCCTGTCGCCCAGCGACATAGATGAGATAGTTAAGCAGACGGTACAGGCAGGGGGCGAGATAACCAAGCTGCGCGGTTACAGCAGCAACTGGGGCCCCGCTGCCGGCGTGGCCCTGATGGCCGAGTCCATAAAGAAGAACCAGCACAGGGTCTTCATAGCGAGCGTCTACCTCAACGGCGAGTACGGCTATAGGGACGTCATAGCGGAGGTCCCGGTGGTCCTGGGCCGCAAAGGCGTTGAGAAGATCATTGAGCTGCCGCTCACGGAGGAGGAGAAGAAGGGGCTCGACAAGAGCATACAGGCCGTCCGCGACCTGATAAACGCCCTGCCGCCTGAGTACAAGGAGTAATCATAGCTTAAAGTACTAGGCGCCTTTTTTCCCTCGGCGGAACCACCTTAACTTTGGGTAAGGGCTTGGCTAGCTCTGAGCAGCTCCCAAAGAGGATCTACTTCCTTGACATATATCAGCTCAACTACAGGCCTTCCTCGGGCTGCGAGTTCTTCGAGACCTATGATGTGGGGGGCTCGTATGTAGCCTACTGTAAGGTCACAGAGAACTACATAGCTAGGTCAAAGGTCGTTAAGTGCGAGAAGAGCTACGCGACCTGTCCTTATAGGAAGCTTGGCCTCAGCATGCTGAGGCAGAAGGGCAAGGAGTCCTCATGAAAAGCCGTTATTAATCGCGGGGACTTACCAACAATAGGGCCTGAGTTGACCCTGTACTGCGAGGTCTGTGGCCGCCCAATTGAGGGGGCCGGGCACAGGGTCCTGCTGGAGGGAGCTGAAGTCATAGTATGTGACGACTGCTTCGCCAAGCTTACTAAGAGCGGGAGGGCCGTGCCGGTTCCCCAGAAGCCCCAGAAGGTGACCTCTGCACCTAAGGTCAGGAGGCAGAGGGCTGAGATGTTAGAGGTTGTTGACGATTACCCTGACCTGATAAGGAGGGCCAGGGAGGAGAGGGGTTGGACCACTGCAGTGCTGGCCCAGAAGCTGAGGGTCAGCGAGGACCTGGTGAGGAGGATTGAGGGAGGCAAGGTTAAGCCTACCATAGACCTTGCCAAGAGGATCGAGGAGCTGCTTAAGATAAAGCTCCTTCAGCCCGTTGAGTATGAGGAGGAAGAGGCTGAGGGGACTAAGGGAGGGCCTGACGTGCTGACCTTTGGCGACGTCGCGGTTGTAAGGAGGGATGAGGGTTAGTCTTGGAGGTTCAGGGGAGCAGGAAGGCCCTGCTCGTGTTAGCAAAGGAGTACTTGGCTCATGAGCGGGAGGCCCTGGCCATAGCCGAGAGCGCGGGCTACGCTGTGGCTAAGGTGATAAGGAGGGCTAAGGCTGGGAGAAGGCTAAGCGATGAGTACGTGAGAAGGCTAGCTGAGGAGGCCGAGGCCGTAGGGGCTGACACAATTATCTACTATGGCTACCTGGAGCCCTCGTCAATATACAGGCTTGAGAAGGCCTCCCACAAGAGGGTTATAGACAGGGTTATGGTCATCCTTGAAATCTTCGCCCTGCACGCGGGCTCCAAGGAGGCCAAGCTGCAGATAGAGATGGCGAGGCTCAGGCACGAGCTGCCCCTGATACGGGAGTATATAAGGAGGGCCAAGATGGGCGAGCAGGTCGACTTCCTGGGGCCTGGAAGGTACGCCTTCGAGGCCTACGAGAGGCACGTAACGTCGAGGATTGCCCGAATAAGGAGGGAGCTTGAGGAGCTCAAGGACAGGGTTGCGATGCAGGAGGCGCAGAGGAAGGAGATGGGCGTCGTGGTGGTTGGCATAGTTGGCTACGCCTCTGCGGGCAAGACCTCGCTTTTCAACGCGTTAACCGGGGAGTCGCAGAGGGTTGGGCCCGAGTACTTCACCACGCTCTTCGCGAAGCATAAGGTCGTCGAGGTTAACGGCGCCAGGCTGATGTTTGTTGACACGGTAGGCTTTGTGAGGGACGTGCCACCTGAGATCGTGGAGTCGTTTTACTCAACGCTTCAGGAGGCCGCGTTGTCAGACGTGCTGATTTTCGTCGTAGATTCCTCAGACCCGCTTGACGTAGTAAAGGAGAAGGTGCTTTCAGGCCTTGAGCTCCTGGTCAGGCTCAACGCCATAGGTAAGCCGCTTATATTTGCCCTCAACAAGATAGACCTGGTAAGCCCTGACGTCACTAGCTCCGTGAGCACAGCTGTGAAGGAGCTGGCCTCAAAGTTCACCGACTCCTTCTCGATAGTGCCGGTGTCAGCGAAGCAGGCAATAAACCTTGAGGCCCTGGTATCAGAGGTGCTCAGGAATGCAAGGCCTAGAGTCGCTGGCAAGGGTTTACGGGAAGGTATATGTGCTGAGGCTAGGCCACAGGCCAGCAAGGGATAAGAGGATCACTACTCACGCCGCCCTGGTCGCCAGGGCGTTCGGCGCTAACGGCTTCGTCCTCGAGGGTGTCTGTGACGAGGCCGTGAGGAAGTCCTTGGCCAAAGCCTCAGACCTCTGGGGCGGCAGGATGAACTTCGAGTGCGGCGTTAACGGCCACGACTACGTTGAGGCCTGGAAGTCCTCGGGAGGGGAAGTCGTACACCTCACTATGTATGGGCTCGCCGTGGACGAGGTAATAGGCGAGATAGCATCCTCCCCTTCGCCCAAGCTCATAGTTATAGGCGCTGAGAAGGTAGAGCCCTTTTACTATAAGGCGGCGGACTACAACGTTGCCATCGGGTGGCAACCCCACAGCGAGATAGCGGCGCTAGCGATTTTCTTGGATAGGCTATTTAAGGGCAGGGAGACGCTATTAACCTATACGGACGCTAAGGCCCTAATAGTGCCGTCCGAGAGGGGGAAGAGGGTTGAGCGAAGAGGACCAGAAAAGGGTTAACGAGCTGAGGCAGCTGATAAGGCTCTTGGCAGTGAAGTCTGGCATAGACGAGACTATGGCTGACGACCTCTTTGACCTCCTGCTCACCGTCGACCCTGAGAAGGGGGTAAGCGACGAGGAGGTGGAGTCGATGAAGGGTTACAAGCAGGCTGACGTGAGGAAGGTCTTCAGGATATTCTATGACCTTCACATAGCTAGTTATCGCAGAGGCAAGCACCCCGAGACCGGCGCCACGAGATATTACTGGTACCTTGACTCCAAGGACCTCGACCTGGCCCTGCTGAGGAGGAAGAAGCTGGTCCTCGAGAAGCTCAAGGCCAGGCTGAACTATGAGCTCTCCAACGAGTTCTATGTATGTCCTAAGGACCACACCAGGTACACCTTTGACTACGCGTTCGAGTACGAGTTCACCTGTCCTAAGTGCGGCTCCCTGCTGGTCCCTGACAACAACAGCGAGTACGTGAAGGCCCTTGAGGCGAGGATAAAGAGGCTTGAGGAGGAGATAAAGAAGGATGAGGCAACGCTATTTGGTCGCTGACCTGTTCTCAGGCGCAGGAGGGTTCTCAAGGGGCTTTGAGCTCGCGGGCTTTAACGTCGTTGTAGCTGTTGAGAACGACCCGCCGGTCGCCAAGACCTATAAGGCCAACTTCCCCCACGCCTACCTCATAGCTGATGACGTAAAGGACGTGAGCGCGAGAACGATAAGGGAGATCTCCGGCCTTGGCAGAGGGGACTTTGACGTAATTATAGCGAGCCCGCCCTGCGAGCCCTTCACGCCGACTAACAGGAACCGCATGCCAAACCCCCTTGACAGAATACTGACGGACCCCATAGGGCAGCTCTACCTTCACGCCATAAGGCTCATAGCAGAGCTCAAGCCCAGGTTTTTCGTCATAGAGAACGTCAGCGGCGTCGCCGAGGGCCCCATAAGGAAGGTCATAGAGGATGAGCTCAGGAAGGGCGGCTATGACGAGGTCTACTTCAACATAATTAGGTCGGAGGAGTACGGGGTGGCAAGCGAGAGGGTGAGGGCCTTCGTTTCTAACGTGAAGCTGGGCCTCGCCAAGAGGAGGCCTCTGACCGTAATGGAGGCCCTTGAGGGGCTCCCTGAGCCAGGGGCGCCTTGGCCTCCAAACCACGACGCGCCCGCGACCCTTCCAAGGAAGCTGATGAGGAAGGTGCCAAAGCTGAGGTGGGGCAGGTCGCTTGTGACCTTTGAGGGAGCAGGTTCCAGGAGGTTCAGGAACTACATTAGGCTGGCCCCTGACCGCCCCGCTCCAACAGTCATGGGCTCCTCCAGGTTCATACACCCCTTCGAGGACAGGCTCCTGACAGTCAGGGAGCAGGCCAGGCTTATGGGCTTCCCCGACTACCACGTCTTCCTGGGAGGCAAGGACTCCCAGTACAACATGGTCGGTGAGGCCGTGCCAGTACCCCTGGCTCAGGCCATAGCTGAGGACCTCCTGTCAAGGCTGAAGAAGTAAAGCCTACAAAGGGGGAACGGAAAGCCTCGCCCTTTAGAGGAATGGACGGCCATCAGATGTGTGTGCCGAAGAGCTGCCTCCTCTTCTCTATCCTGTTCCTTACCTTGTCGATGGCCCTTATGAAGTGCTCCTGCGTCACATACTTCATGCCCTCCCTTATGGCGAAGAAGCCGGCCTCCGTGACTACTGCCTTTAGCTCAGCCCCCGAGAACCCCTCAGTGAGTGCGGCCACCTCCTCTAGGTCGACGTCCTTAAGCTTCATGCTCCTCGTGTGTATCCTCAGTATCTCGACCCTTCCCCTCTTGTCGGGCAGGGGTACCTCTATGAGCCTGTCGAACCTGCCCGGCCTGAGGAGGGCCGGGTCCAGGAGGTCTATCCTGTTGGTGGCGGCCACCACCTTAACCCCCTCGAGTGGGTCAAAGCCGTCCAGCTCGGCCAGCAGCTGAAGCATGGTCCTCTGCACCTCCCTGTCGCCGCTGGTGCCTATGTCAACTCTCCTGGCCCCTATGGCGTCTATCTCATCGATGAATATTATCGAGGGCCTCCTCTCCCTCGCGAGCCTGAAGACCTCCCTGACTATCCTGGCCCCTTCGCCGATGAACTTGTTCACGAACTGGCTTGCGACGACCCTTATGAACGTCGCCTTGACCTCACCTGCGAGCGCCCTGGCGAGCAGCGTCTTGCCGGTCCCAGGGGGCCCGTAGAGGAGGACCCCCTTTGGCGGCTCCACGCCTATATCGGCGAACAGCTCCGGCTTTATCAGGGGCAGGCCCACGACCTCGTAGAGCTCCCTGACCTGGCTCTCCAGGCCCCCGACGTCAGAGAACGTGACGGTGGGCCTCTCCTCTATCTCCATGGCCTCTACCAGCGGGTCATGGATGGAGGGCAGCACCTCAACTATCGTGGACCCCTTGTTGTTGAGGGCCACTGAGGCGCCTGGACGAAGCTTGCTCACGTCAACGTTAGCCGAGATCCTTACCACCAGGTTGGGCCCTGTGGAGCTCTTAACCACGGCGCGGCCGTCAGGGAGAACTTCGAGGACCATGGCCTCTATGTAAGGCGGTTCCAGCAGCTTGTTGAGCTCCTGTTTGTAGAACTCTAGGTCCCTCTCAAGGGTCGCGTTAAGCTGTGTAAGGTACCTAATTCTCTCCCTGAGAACGGCAAGGTCGTCCTCCTCAGGCCTATCCTTAGCTGCCTTCCCAGGCTCGCTTAGAGACACGAGCTCCCCTAACTTTGATCGTTGGCCAAACTTTTAAGAAGTGAGGCCCGCAGTGACATTACGTTAACTCCCCAGTATAAACTGTAACGAGCGCTACTACTACCTCCTGAGGGCTCCCTAGGCCAGTTCTGGGGTGCCGGAAGGGCGTAATACCCTGACCATTATACAAACAGTATTACTAATAAGTGTATAACAGTTCTCTGAGGGCTCCCTAGACGGGCAATAATTCGGGCTCGTAGTAATAGTAGCATTGCTGCTCAGCGACCATGACCACAGGTAGCCAGCACTTCCTTAGCGACCTTAGAAAAGCCGACCCTTATGCCAAGCCTTGGGTCCGTATAGATATAAACTATGCCCTTGCTCTGCAGATCCCTGACCCTTCTAATGAGCCACTCGTAGTCGGCCTTGAGCCTCTCCGCGAGCTGGTCCAGGTACATGTAAGTAACGCCGTACATAGTGTAATGCGACAACATCTCCATAACGACCTCCGTCTCCTCGTCCGTGAGCCTGTCCTTAAGAGACTGCAGCACGCAGGCGGCCACAGAGGCCCTGTTTCCTTGTTGTTTCTTGTCTGGCCTTTCTGTAAGCTCTGCAATGAACGACTGGGATTCGTCCGCAACGTCTGCGCGCGGGGCCCTCGCCTTGTTGTTTCTTGTCTGGCTTAACCGTGAAGCTATCCTCTGGGCCAGCGTCACGAACTCGTTAAACCTCTCATCCGTCTCCCTCTCAGCGATCTGCCTTGCGTACTCCTCACCCTTGGGGGTCAGGTACCATAGGCCCAGGTCGTAGTCGACGTACCCCCTGTCCTTCCAGTACGAGAGGTAGCTCGATATGTACTTGGCCTCCTTGCCCAGGACCTCCCCTATCTCCGAGGACCTCATAGGCCTTGAGAGAAGGAGCACAAGTATCGCGTCGACAAGCCTGCTCCTGGGACCACCTCTGCCCCTGAGCGCGTTCTCTATGACCCTGTCGACCTCACTCTGGCCCTTGCTAGCCTTGCTCAAACCGGCCCCGCGCTGTCATTGTCCTGGAGGCGAATTCCTAGAGGAGGGTCCGTAATACTGACCTTTCCGACCCAGTTGACGAGGAGCCCCAAGTCACAACCCCCTTAGGTAATGAAGGCCAGCGTTAGGCCGACGGACCTCCTCAAGCGACCTTGTTAAACCGGGGAGTTAACAGAGCTGCAGTCCCTATAGGCGAGCTGAATCACAGCGCCCATGAGCTCACGTGAGCAGCCCTCGGGCACTATTATCAAGGCGCCTTCGTCGTAAGGGCTATCAACAGTTATCGAGCTTACTATGGTTGACCTCAACTCGCACGGCATGCCAGGAAAGTCGATGACTCCCTCTTCCAGGTAGCCGATAAGGGAGAGCCTACACCCCCTTGCGACCAGTTCATCCCTGATGGCATAGACCTCCGTGAGCTCCCTAGGCGGCCTGACCGGTAGGACCGTAAGGAAGCACCTCTCGAACCCCTTAACCTGCGGAAGCGAGCAGGGCCTCAGGGTTGTAATGGAGGTCAAGGCCTTCAGGACGGCAGCGCCTTTCTCCGTCAACGACCTGCCCCTTTTGGTCCTGACCACCAGGCCCTCTCTCTCAAGCCTATCAAGCAGCGTCCTCGCCGAGGCCTCCCCTATTCCAAGGTCAGAGCTCAGCGAGAGGCGCCCCGCCTCCCCACGGGATATCCTCCTCAGGGCCTCGAGCGCGTGCCACTCGGTGAAGGCCGGGGCGCCTCCCCTCTCAGTTGCTATCACTCTCCTCAGGCTCCCTAGGGCCTCGCAGGCCTCTCGCGACAGGTACGACATCCCAGGCCCCCTCGTCAGGCTCCACCCCCATGCTTATCATGAAGGCCGCCAGGTCCTGCGGGAGGACCTCGTCGGAGTCCACCACGGCCTTAATTACGTCGTCCCACGACCTTCTGACCCTTATGCCAAAGTCCTCCCAGAGCCACTCAACGAACTCCTCTAGGTCTATGCGTCCCTTCGCCTGGCTCATAAGTGAGGCCTTCGTGGCCCTTTCCCTCGCCTTGTTCCATTTCAAGTCTACGTCCCTTTAGTTTCAGTAGGCAAAGCCTATTTAGGCGCGCGTCGGCCTACCCAAATTTGTCATAATAATTTATGAAAACACTGTGTAACTAATAACCCCCTGAATCTCTCCCTGTTCAACTTTTAGGTTTTGGTAATCCTGGCTCAATAAGGTGAAATTATATGAGCGAGGCCGGTGGCAATGGCGACCCCGTGAGGGAGTCCCTCTCGAGGATATATGAGGACAATGATGTAATTGTTTATACGGCCCCCAATGAGGATGAGCTCAAGGAGATCCTCCTGAACCTGTTACGCCGCAACGGACGTATGTCAGTTAAGGACTTCCATCGTTACCTTTCGGGCCTCGCAAGCGAGGACAAGATACGTTACGCCCTTGGCGACCTTCTGAGGAGGGAGCTAGTCACCATGGACAGGCAGGGATACTTCTACCTGACGGAGCTTCTGGAGGAGGAAGGCCTAGAGCAGCCGGAGGAGTATTGGGAGGGGGAGGAGATAGGGTCGGACGACCTGGAGAACTTCTGACTCAGAGCGAGGTTATGCTCCAAACGATGTCCTGAAAGCTGTTTGGGAGCGCTTTCCTCTTTGAAGTGTAGTCATCATATATCTTCTCAAGGAACTGTGTGAAAAGCGGACAGCCGTCGAACTTGCCCTCCCTGTCGCACTTGCCCTGCTGGCTGAACATAGTGACCTTAAGGAAGCAGACCTGGGTCTTCTTGTCATAGTAAGGGCACAGCTTGTGCTGGCTTTTGGCGCTCTTCATTATCTTGGCTATCCACCTCCTCTTACCGTCGCCTTCAACAGGGGCCTCGTTAAGGGCCATAATCCATCACCAGCCCTTTAGTGAGCAGGCCAAGCTAAAAACCTCTTATTCAGTCGCCCTCAGAGCAGCCAAGCTATCACGAGGAGCGCTATCGATACTACGAACAGAACGGCCCAGAGGACTACGCTGAGCCTGAACACCTTTGAGCCATCCAGGGG
Organism: uncultured Acidilobus sp. JCHS; assembly: GCA_000495735.1. Lineage (NCBI taxonomy): Archaea > Thermoproteati > Thermoproteota > Thermoprotei > Acidilobales > Acidilobaceae > Acidilobus > uncultured Acidilobus sp. JCHS. The sequence continues at coordinate 20,894 of AYMD01000001.1, forward strand.
CGGCAAGGGCAACAGGTTGAAGAAGGCCAGATAGGCGTTAACCCAGGCGAACTGGACAAGCCATAGAAAGGCCTCGTAGGCTCCCCCTACCCTAGCTATGACGCCAGCTACCAGGGCCAGGAACGAGAGGAGCATGTTGATCGAGGGACCTGCGACCACCGACTCGAGGAGCCCCCTCCTCTTCCTTGGGCCTGGGGGGCCAAAGACGTAAACGCTCGTGTAGCCTGGCGCTATAATTTTGAAGGGCAGGGGCAGCGTTAACAAGCTAACTATGACTCCCAGGACGTTCACAACATACCTCGACAGCAACCCATACCTCCTCGCGACATTCCTGTGCATGAGCTCATGTAAGACCATCCCTACAATGACGCCAACTAGGACGGGGCTGGGAATGGGCACATATGTAGTCGGGCTGAAGGCCTGTAGCCCCTCAAGGGTCACGGCGGTTACTAGGACCCCGACTACCCACGACAGAGGCTCACCGAGCTCCTTAGCGTACCATGGCCTGCTCAAGGCCTTCACTTTCGCTCGCGTACAGTCTAAACGCAAATAATAGCCTTTCCCAAGGAGCTAAAGAGGGGGCCTTGACCGACAGAGCGCTGATATACGGCAGGTTTCAGCCCTTCCACAGAGGGCACGTCAGCCTGGTCAAGTGGGCCTTCGAGCAGGGCTTTGACGAGGTAGTTCTCCTGATAGGCATGGCCTCAGAGAACTACACTGCGAGGAACCCGTTCACGGCTGGCGAGAGGATTGAGATGGCGAGGCTGTCGGCCAGGGACGAGGGAATCCCCTTAGAGAAGATAATTACTGCAACTATCGAGACCTTAGAGGTAAGCATAGGCTGCGCCTACTACGTGCTTTCCTACATACCCAAGGTCAAGGCTATACTGACGAGGAACCCCGTCATAGGCAAGGCCTTCAGCGACGCAGGCGTTAAGGTCATCACCCCGCCGACCTTTAACAGGGAGGAGTGGAGGGGCGAGAGGATAAGGGCCATGATAGCTGAGGGCGACCCAAGGTGGAAGGAGGCGGTAACCCCTTCTGTGGCCAGGTTCATTGAGGAGATAGGCGGCGCGGAGAGGATCAGGAGGATAACCTCAGAGGACTAGAGCTGACATATTATAGTCAACCTTATCCTTAGCAGCTTGGCGTGAGCTGACATAGGTCAACCTTATACCTTAGCAGCCCGGCAAGCCCGTCGAAAGTCTTTAGGAACCACTCGGACTCCGGCAGGGACTCGGGTATTATGTATACCTTCGCGCCGGAGGCTCCCGCCCTCTCCTTCCAGGCCTCCACGTCAGGTCTGCTTTCATGGATCAAAAGTGCCGAGAGAGCCCCCATCTCTATGGCCTTAGCTACGTCATCAGGTCCATAGATTACAAGCCCTGTGCCCTTGGCCAGGTGCATTTTGAACGTCTCGAAGGCGTTCATGACGTCCCTGTAGAGCGAGAGCTGGACCACGTCCTGGGCCTTAGATATGACCTCTCTAACCCCCTCCTCACCTTGATAGGATACGTCTATGAGGTGCGGGTCGACGAGCTTTTGAAGCCTATAGTCTAGGTAACCTGACTTGACGAAGTCGGCCTTAGCATAGCCTGGCCCGGCTACGACCACGGCCTTAAGCTTGCCAGACTCAAGTATTGGCAAGAAGAGCTCATTGGCCCTTTGAGCGACCTTCTTCAGGAAATCGTCAACCATCTGTTCTATTATCCTGTCGTATCTCCTCTGGCTCTGGCCCCCCATCATGTGCTTGCCAGGTATGTAGTCCTCTAGCTCGTCCAGGACCTCAACCCTTGACCCCTTGACGAGGCCTATGGTGGCCTGGTCCCTCTCAACTATTATTATGCCGACGGAGTCCTCAGCCTCGAGCATGTTCTCAAGGATCTCCGTTATGAACCTCTTGTCGGTCCTGTAGTAAAAGACGGGCACCTTATCTGGCGGGCTGAACATGTAACACTTGAAGTCGCCCGTGTCGAGGTTCTCCCCGCAGAAGATGACGAGGCCATTCTGGGGGACCTTCGATATCATGGAGAGCCTGTCCAGGGCTGCTGATATGGCCCTCTTCACGGCGTTCCTGGTCCTCTTGAGCTTTATGTTGTCGGCTAGGGAGAGCTCCTCCCTGAGCATCTGGGTCACATCACTTACGGGCCTTCCAGGCGGTATGTAGAGGCTAAGGAGCACGGTAGCTGGGGCTGACCACTGCTTGAGCTCTGAGAGTACGTCCTTCAGCGTCCTCTTATCGACCAGCAGCTTCTTCTCAAGCTCCTCGCTCACGGCCCTTCCGATACCGGGTTCGCCGCACAAGCTATAAGAACTTCTAAGGACCCGTGAACCAGCACCTGCATCATGACCTTGGCGCAGTGAAGGCCACCCAGTCACGTGCAGCGCTCTCTGTAGCCCTGCGGAAGCGACCCTTGAGGTCTGTAACATTTTTACGTAACTACTCGTTATTTTTAATCACTTCTAATCCCCTTAATGCAATTAAGTAGGCTGAGGCTGTATGCCTAACCAATTTCTATAAGCCTTTATGTTAACATTAAATCGGAGGGCGCCCAGTGAAGCTCCCCGCGTCGTGGCTGGGAGCCCACACTCACTAACCTAGGCGTGGGGAGGGGAGGAGTGATGAGGCCGAGCGACCAATGGTCACGAAAGGTTACCATTAGTCGTGATGAAGGCCGAACTCTCAGCGGGCTAGATAAGTATTTGACTTCGTTGACCTGCGGCCGTGCCCTGGCCTTGACGACGAACCCTTCTATAGTTGGCACAGAGCTGCTGGCTGAAGGGCGCTAGCCTCTCCTTAAAGTCCCCTGGCTAAGGGCTAAAGGGGCTCCCAAGGGCTTAGAACAGGTGTTCAGGTTGCCCAGGAAGAAACAGGACCTAAACCCTCGCGAGCTAAGGTCTCAGCTGCTTGAGCTGTTGAGGCTCGTCAGCGTTGCCAAGGGTAAGGTCGAGCGGGAGGAGTGGAGGCTGAGGAGCCTAGCGCGCGGCAGGGAGGAGGTGCTGGGTCAGCTATTGTTACAGCTTTACGCCGTAGAGCGGCTTCTCGAGATGATAAGCCTCAGGCTCAACACGTTAATAGTGGTTGGCTACGTGGACTGGAGATCGATAGCCCTGACAATGGACCTGGTAAGGCAGGCCTTAGCCCGTTACAGGGGCCTTCCGCCTGAGCTGACGAGCCAGCTTGCGACCATGCAGACCTACCTAACGAATATATGGGCTGGCATCGAGGGCTCCCTGGGAGATGAGGTAAGTCCCACGGCCCTTAGCGAGGTAAGGGGCGAGGCCTCGAAGGTTATAGAGGAGGCGGAGGAGGAGGCCAGGAGGAGGTCAGGGTCCACGTCATCTGGGACGTCTATTCCTCTGGGATAGGCTTAAGCCTTTTAACCATGACGTAGGCGTCCTCGCCGTCCCTGTAATAACCCCTTATTATCCTAGCCTTCACGAAGCCGAACTTCTCATACATGTTTATGGCAGGCTGATTTGAAACCCTCACCTCAAGGTACACAGAGTCAACGTCGTACTTCTCCTCAAATGTCTTGAGCGCCTCGCTCATGAGGGCGGAGCCTATTCCGCGTCTTCTGTACTCCTGCAGCACCGCTATCGAGATCACGTGGCCTACCCTGGCCGAGCCCGAGAAGACTCTCTTAAACACGTCTAGAGGGCCTAAGTGCTTGTGAGCTAGCTCGAGCTCGTTCTCAAGCCCCGTTAACACCCTGTCATGGGTCTCCTCAACCCTGTTCATCATGTAGCCTACTATTTTGCCGCCTATCTCAGCTACAAGGAATAGGTCACCCCATTCAGACAAGACGTGCTGATAAAAGCCATACCAATAGTTCTCGGGGAGGCTTCGTAAGTTCACCTCGATTACTTGGTCTATGTCAGCCTCTGTGGCCCTTCTTATTATGTATCTTAGCTCGCTTCTGACCTCGGTCAAGTCTTGCGCCTCTACTGGCGACCTAGAGGCCTGTTAGCGCTATTAAACTTAAAGCGAGGCCCGTATAACCCTGGGCTGAGCGTAAGTTGGACCAGGACTTACGACATCCATCACTTGACATAACAGGCACCCTGTCAACGGAGCTTAAGGGCCACTGCGTGGCGCTAGGGGTTACCGCTAGCGCCTCGATATACAGGGCCCTCGACACGGCCAGAGGGCTCATGAGAAGGGGAGCTGACGTAAGGGTCTTGTTAACTAAGGAGGCCTCTCGCCTTATCTCACCAACGCTGTTCGAGTGGGCTACAGGTCACAGGGCTATCGTGGAGGTAGGCGGCGAGATAGAGCACGTGAGCCTAGCGAGAGAATGCTCAGGCCTTCTCGTAGCGCCCGCCACTTACTCTACTTTAGCTAAGATAGCCTATGGGATAGTAGACAACCCCGTCGCGCTGACGGTCATCACGATGCTAGGTTATGGCAAGCGCGTCTCGGTAGTGCCGGCGATGCACGAGGGCATGGAGAGGAGCCCACAGTACGGGGAAATCGAGGCCAGGCTCAGGTCGCAGGGAGTCCTAATAATACCGCCTAGGATCGCTGAGGGCGCGGCCAAGTACCCTGACCCATACCTAGTGGCCAGGGTCTTCACGGGCTTCGTGCTGAGGGGCCTTGACCTCAAGGGGCTAAGGGTACTAGTTACAGCTGGGGCCACAAGGAGCTGGATCGACAGGGTTAGGTTCGTGACGAACCCAAGCTCAGGTAGGATGGGGGTAGAGACCGCTATAGAGGCATTTGCAAGAGGGGCCTCTGTAGACCTAGTCCATGGCCACGTCAATGTTGAGATCCCTCACTTCATAAGGTCTTACCCTGTTGAGACCACAGAGGAGATGGCGGACAAGATCAAGGAGCTAACGTCAGGCCAGACCTACGATATAGTGGTGGGCGCTGCAGCCCCTCTTGACTTCAGGGTTCGGGAGCCATCACAGGGGAAGCTCAAGAGCGACGAGAGCTACACCATAGCGCTGGAGCCCTCCCCTAAGACGCTTCATAGCATAGTAAAAAGGCCCAAGGTCCTGATCTCCTTCGCGGCCGACGTGGTTAAAGGGGATGAGGAGCTCTTAGCGTCAGCCCTTGAGAAGGCCTCAAAGTACGGCGCCGACCTAGTGGTCGCCAACCCAGTTAACGTGGGCTCCTATGGCTTCGCCAGCGTCTACGATTACACGGTCATAGTGAGGGCATCATCAGGAAGCTATGTCAAGCTGGGCCTTCAGAGGAAGGAGGTTATAGCGAGGCGTCTCTTAGACGAAGCCCTAGCATTACTTAGGCCTCGTTCTCCTTCAACATAAGTTTATATAGTCTTAATCAAGTACTTTGAAACGTAGGGCTCATGGCAAAGAGGGTAACAATTGATGACGTTATCAGGATAGACTATGATAAGGCCCACCATGCTATAACCGACTTCATAAGGTGGTTCCTTGAGGACACAGGGCTTAAGGGCTTTGTAATAGGTGTGAGTGGGGGCGTAGACTCAGCCACCACCTACTACCTAGCGGTTAAGGCGGTCGGGGTTGACAAGGTCCAGGCGCTTATACTTCACGACTCCACTGTGACCCCAAAGGAGGACGTGGAGGACGCCAAGTCCTTGGTTAAGGCCGTTGGAGGCGCCCTGCACATAATAGACATAGCTCCCATAGTTGAAGCCTTCAAGTCAGCCATACCCATCTACGAGCAGAGCGACGTAGTGCCTGTAGGCAACGTAAGGGCCAGGGTAAGGATGACAATCCTTTACTACTACGCAAACAAGATGGGGAGGGCTGTCCTAGGGACCGGCGATAGGAGTGAGGCCTTCCTGGGCTACTTCACGAAGTACGGCGACGGAGGGGTCGACCTGCTGCCAATAGCCCCGTTGCTCAAGAGCCAGGTCAGGAGGCTGGCCGTCAGGCTGGGTGTGCCTGAGAGGGTGGCCTTCAAGCCGAGCAGCCCAAGGCTCTGGGCAGGGCAGACGGCCGAGGGGGAGCTAGGCGTAAGCTATGATCAGGTGGATGTAGTGATTCACGCGCTAGAAGACCTGAAGATGGGCGTTGAGGAGGCCGCAGAGGCGACAGGGGTCCCGATAGATGTCATAAACAAGATGCTGCATATGAATAAGACCTCTAGGCATAAGAGGCAGATGCCCCCATCGCCATCCATCTCAGAGGTCGTAAGGTATCTATGAAAGAGGCCTTGAGCAAGGACGTACCTCTCTGCGCCTCGGCGCCGCATCACATAACCGCGGCCTTCTCGCCTCGGTGGACCGAGGATCGCTTGACCACAGGTTCTGTAGGGGTAGGTCTTGCAGTAGAGCCGAGGCTTACGATCTGCACAGGGACGAGCTTAGGAGGGCCAGTTACGGGCACGGCTAGCAAGGTGCTTAAGCTCCTGGGCGTTGAGGGCGTCACGGTGTCAGCCTCCCGCGCCCTTCCCTGGGGGGCGGGCTACGCGTCAAGCGGCGCCAGCGCTGTGGCCGCAGCCCTTCTGGCCTCAGCCCTAAGGGGCGTTAGCATTGGTAGATCTCTACAGGCGGCCCACGCGGTTGAGGTTGAGGACAGGACAGGGCTAGGCGATGTGCTTGCCATATCCTGCGGCATAGGCGTGGTGCTGAGGAGGAGGCCTGGGGCCCCTGGCCTTGGCGAGGTTGACTGTGCACCAGCCCCTCCGTCAGTGTCAGTCATAGCGCTTGAGACAGGCTTCATGAGCACAGAGGAGCTGCTCTCAAGCCTTGGACAAAACTACTACTTGGCGTCAGAGGACCTTGTAAAGGCCCTTGACAAGGACCTCAGCTTTGACAGATTCACGTCACTGGTGACGCAGTTCACGGAGTCGCTCGGGCTGGCTAGGTGGCTGCTTGGTGAGGACGCCGATGAAGTGATTAGGAGGACGCCTGGCCTCATAGGTTATTACGTTAAGAAAAGGCTCTTGGTATTGCTGGTCGAAAAGGACGAGGCCTATGACGCTGTGAGACACGTGACCTCAAACTACAGGTTTAAGGCCCGTTTACTGGAGCCTTCCCGCGAAGGGCCCTCGCTGACGCTCGTCACCTGAGCCTAAGGCAGTCGTAGGGGAAGGTGAACTTTGGAGCTCGCTAAGAGGACAGTAAGTGCTTAGCCAAACCAATTATAAGCCCTCATATCATCAATAGGGACGGGCCCTAAACAGGTGAGCCAAGTGGAGGAGATACCTCCAACGCACCCGAGGTATTGGTCACTGGTTACTAGGCAGAAGCTCGTGGAAGCCTTAAGGGAGGGCATAGTAGTTCCCCACGGGCTTATATCACATGGGCGCGGCGAGGCGTTTGACTACCTGCTGGGCGAGCGCAGCCATGACTTTGCCGTTGAGGCGGAGAGGGCCGCCGTGGCGGCAATGATGGTGGCCAGGAAACCCATAATATCAGTTAACGGCAACTATGCCGCCCTAGCTGCTGACGAAATAGTCCAGCTCTCAGAGGTCCTAGGGGTCCCCATTGAGGTTAACCTCTTCCACAGAACTGAGGAGAGGATCAAGAGGATAGAGGACTTCCTGAAGGCCCATGGCGCTAAGCTCATCTATGGAGTCGACTGTCAGAAGACTCACCTGCCTAACCTTCAGAGTCCCAGGGGAGTGGTGTGCGTTAATGGGATTTACTCCGCGGACTTCATCTTAGTTGCCATTGAGGACGGGGACCGCACGGAGGCCTTGAGGAGGCTCGATAAGGTCGTGGCCGCAATAGACCTTAACCCCTTCAGTAGGACTGCCCAGGCGGCCTCAATAACTATCGTTGACGAGGCTGTAAGGGCTACGAGGAACATGATCAGGCTCGCAGAGGAGCTGAAGGGAAGGCCTAAGGACGACCTGAGGCTCATCCTGGCAAGCTACAGGAACTCCGAGATACTTAGCAGGGCCTTCAAGGCGCTGCTAGAGAGGCTCTCTATCGCCGCCACCAAGGGCATTGTCCTGGACCTCGGCTTCCGTGATGAGATAAGCCTTTGAATTCAGGGCGCCCCTCGTTATGGCCCTCTCTGCGAGCTCCAGTATCTGCTCCGCCAGGTCTATCTCCTTGGCGAGCTCCTCAGGGTAGAGCTCTTTCGCCTTCTTGAGAAACTCCACTATCATGGGCAGCGTGGTGAAGGCCATCCTCGCTACTAACTGCCTTGGCCTTCTGCTTGAGCGGAGCTGAGCCAGTACCCTGTCGGGGTCCAGGCTGTAGAACTGGAGCCTCAGTAACCTCAACTCGTAGTCCTCGGTCTCCCGCGACCCCTCGAACTCGGAGAGGATCTCCTGGAGCTTGCGCCTGTCAGTTATCTCCCACCAGTGCTGGGTCGTGCTTCTGTAGGTGGTCCTTATGACGCCATAGGTCCTCTCAAGCGCGTAGAGCAGGGGGACAGGGTTATAATCGAGTCCCATGGACTTCAGCCTCTCCTTAACGCCTTTAAGGTCAAAGTCGCCCAGCTTGGCCTTGCCCCCTGCCAGAGAAGCGTCAAGTACGGCCTTGATCATATAGTAGCCTCTCTCGCCGTATTTGGCTATGAACTCCCTGAGGTCAGGCATCTCGTCCATTTAGTATCGCCTTTTAACTGTCAGAGGCCCTCGTCCTGTTAGCAGAGGGAGCCGGTGGTTATCTGTGAATAGCAGGGTGCAGCCTAACCCTGAGGTTCCTCTGAACAAAACAGCGAAGGCGCCAGCGGTCATGGCCAGGGGTTTAACTAAGAGGTTCGGCAGGACGGTGGCCCTCAGGGGCGTCGACCTTGAGGTTGTTGAGGGTGAGGTGCACGTGCTGGCAGGACATAACGGAGCCGGTAAGACCACCCTGTTCAGGCTCATACTGGGGTTGCTGAGGAGGGACGGAGGCGATCTCAAGGTTCTCGGCGTTGATCCACAGGACCCCATGTGGCCCTCTGTGCTGAGGTACGTTGGCTACGTGCCTGAGGACGCGCAGCCTTACGAGAGGCTGACAGGCTATGAATACCTTAGGTTCTTCGCCAAGGTTCATACGTCAGACGCTGAGGAAGCCGACAAGATGATGTCGTGGGCCTTCCAGATCGCGGGCCTGTCAGACGCCGACCTGAGAAGGAAGGCAGGCGAGTACAGCAACGGCATGAAGAAGAGGCTCATGATAGCGAGGGCGCTGATGCACAGGCCAAGGCTCGTCCTGCTCGATGAGCCAACGAACGGACTTGACGTATTTGCAGCCCATGAGGTCAAGGAGCTGATAAAGGGCCTCTCCAGGATAGGCACAACGTTCCTGATAGCGACCCACAACATGGCTGAGGCCCAATACCTCGCTGATAGGGTCACGTTCCTAGCTTACGGCAAGGTCGTAGCGACAGGGACTGTGAAGGAGCTGCTGGAGGTCTACGGGGCCTCTGACCTAGAGGAGGCCTTCGTGAGGGCGGTGAGGTCCAGTGGCGGCCAGCCGTAGCTCAGCGCTAAGGACCGTCATATGGAAGGAGCTGATAGACATCGGCAGGGACAGGAGAGCCCTCGCACTTATGATCTTGATACCGCTCGTCGGGCTGCCGCTCATGGCGTTAATCGCCAGCGGCCTCTCATCAGCTCAGGTAGTTACCGTCTACTTCGCGATCCTCGACAATAAGTCGTACCCTATAGTGAACTGGCTCTCCTCTCAGCTGAGGCAGGACGCGCTGCAGCAGGGGCTCAACCTGAACATAACTATATCGTCAGCTCCTCCCTCAGGGGTCTATGACGTAGAGGTCATAGTACCTTACGGGTTCTATGAGAACTTGTCGAAGCTGGACGGCGTTGCCGTCATGATTGTGAGAAGCATGGTCGGCAACTACGCGTCCCAGGAGGCGATGAGCCTCATATCATCAATAGTCTCACAGCTCAGCGGCCAGATAGTTGTTGAGAGGGTTGAGGAGCTAGCTAAGCTAGCTAACGTCAGCATTGTCCCGTCCCAGCTGCTCAACCCCATCCAGCTCTCGAGCGGCTACTACCTCCCGAGCGGGGCTGCTGCCACGCAGCAACAGGTGCAGCTCTCGTTCTCTGTGAGGCTGCTCGAGTTCTCCCTCTTCTTTGTCGTGAACCCAGCTATAGTGCTCGTCACTGACTCGTTCCTCGGTGAGAAGGAGAGGAAGACCCTCGAGGTCCTGTTGTCGTCACCGATACCGAAGGGAATCCTTGTCCTCGGGAAGCTCACATCAGCAGCTGTCATGGGCTTCGTAATAGCGCTGGCTGACAGCGGTGGCGTCATAATTTACTTCCTGATGTTGGCAGGCTACGGCCTAAGGCTCACGCCTACCCTCCTCTTGCTGAACCTAGTCGACGCGGCGGTGCTGGTGTTCATGACGTCAGCGCTTGTGACCCCAATTATACTGAGGAGCCCCTCAATAAGGGCCGCCCAGGCCTCCTCCTACGCGGTTATGATGGTGGCTCTAGGCATTTACTTCAGCGCGCTCTTCGTAAACGTGCAATCCCTTCCAGCTTTCCTGAAGGTGTTACTTTTGGCAATACCGTTCACGGAGGCCTCAACAGCGCTCACAAGCTTTGTCCTGGGGCAGGCGGCGCTGACGGCGGTATACATCGCGATTATGCTAGGCTTCTCAGCAGCGTTCACGATCGCGGCCTTTAAGGCCCTGGACGTTGAGAAGCTGGTAACGTCTAGGTGATGTCATGCTGACCTCTTGGGCTTTGGCTTTATGTAGTCCTTTGGAGCCCTCTCAAAAGGCTCCAGGTACCTTCTCAGCACCTTAGGTATCACGACGGTTCCATCAGGATCCTGGTAGTTCTCCAGGACGGCCGTTATAGTTCTCGTTGAGGCTATCCCAGTGCTGTTGAGAGTATGTACGTACTCGCCTCTCTCCATGCCTTTCCTTCTCACGAGCCTTATGTTGAGCCTGTAGGCCTGCCAGTCCGTGCAGTTACTGGCGCTGACCATCTCCCTGTACTTGCCCTGAGCTGGCATCCAGACCTCAAGGTCGTACTTCTTGACCGCGCAAGCGCCTAGGTCGCCTGAGGCTATGTTGACAACCCTGTAGGGCAGCCCGAGGCCCTGGAAGAGCTCCTCAGCGTTTGAGATTATCTCCTCGTGTAGCTGTCTGCTCTCCTCAGGCTTTGAGAATATGAACTGCTCCACCTTATGGAACTGGTGCACCCTGAAGATCCCCTTAAGGTCCTTATTGGCGGCCCCTGCCTCCTTCCTGAAGGCGGGGCTTATTCCAACGAGCTTCTTAGGCAGTTCATCATCGTATATCTCCTCGTTATAGTAAAGCGCTGCCAGGGAGTGTTCAGCAGTCGCTATGAGGTAAAGGTCCTCCCCCTCTATCTTGTAGATAGCGTCCTGGAACGTGGCGAGGTCTATGACGCCATTTATCACGTTATACCTCAACATGTAGGGGGGCAACACTAGCTGATAGCCCTTTGCCGTGAGCCTGTCTATCGCGTAAAGGAGCAGGGCGAAGTCCAGCCAGACCAGGTCCTCGAACAGGTAATAGAACCTTGAACCGGCGACTTCGGAGGCCTTCAGCGTGTCGCCTAGCCTTAGGACCTGCTCAAGCATGTCAGCGTGCCCTACAGGCTTCCACTCTATTACATCGTGCTCCACCTTGAACCCGTATCTCTCGGTTTGGGCCCTGAAGTCATCAAGGTGCTCCTTGTAGACCCTTGGCCTGCCCCAGAACCTGATGGGGGTCGTCGCCTCCTCACCGCCGACCGGCACGTCCTCGAGTACTATGTTAGGCAGGCGCCATAACGCCTGCTCACGCCTCGCCTCAACCTCCTTAAGCTCGACCTCGGCCTCCTCTAGTCTCTTCCTGAGCTCCTTGGCCTGGGCTAGGAGCTTAGGGCGCTCCTCCTCTGTGGCCTTAGCTATGGCTGAGCTGATCACGTTGTGCTGGTGTCTAAGCTCGTTTATTTCCGCCTGTAACTTCCTCCAGTAGAGGTCAAGCTCTAAGGCTTCATCAACTATCTTTACGTCCATCTGCCTTCTGCGGATGGCCTCCCTTAGAGCGTCAGGGTTAGTTCTCAGCAGCGTCAGTATGCTCCAGGGCAACTCCTACGCCCTGATCGGCCTTAGGCCTGAACTTTTAAAGTGAAGCGGTTACAGCGGAAGACTTCCAGGTGGTGGACCGGCCGGGACTTGAACCCGGGACCTCTCGGGTGCAAGCCGAGCGCTCTTCCAGCTGAGCTACCGGCCCACCAGCGGGTAGGGTGCTCATAAGGGCTTTAAACCCTTAGCAGAGGGCTGACAACCTTGGCGACCTTTATTAAGGCCTGCGGTCACCCGGCCTTAGGAGGAGCATGAGCGACGACGAGGCTATCAAGCTGAAGGACTACGAGTGGCTGCTCAAGAGGGTCTATGAGAAGATACCGCCCCGTAGCGGCCCTGGGGTGCTTGAGCTCCCTGAGCCACAGATCATAAGGGTCGGGACGCAGACCATAGTCAAGAACTTCAGGGAGATCTCTCAGAGGCTTAAGAGGGACCCTGACCTCGTTGCGAGGTACCTAATGAAGGAGTTAGCCTCTGCCGGAAGCTACGAGGAGGGGTCTGGGCAGCTGGTCCTCAACGTTAAGGTCTCAAGCAAAGTGCTCAGGCAACTTCTTGACATATTCGTTAAGAACTACGTCAGGTGCCCCACCTGTGGCAGCATAGACACCCATATAGATAAGAGAGGCAAGGTGTGGGTGCTAGTGTGCGAGGCCTGCGGTGCTGAGCAGCCGCTTAAGCCCTTCTAACCCCCTAGATTTGGCACGCCTATACTTAAGCTCCTTCATCAGCTTTAAATGGAACCCCTTTGCTTACCCTGGTGCAGCTCTTGGCGCAGATCCCGACGAAGTTCGACGTAGTAGTGGTGGGGGCGGGCCCCGCAGGCTCAGCGGCAGCCTACCTCCTAGCTAAGAAGGGCTTCAGGACGCTTCTTGTGGACAGGGGCAGGGGTCTCGGCGACAAGGAGCTCTTCGGGGGGAGGGTATATGCCCAGCCTCTAAGGGACGTGTGGCCAGAGCTTGACAAGGAGGCGCCTATACAGAGGTGGGTTACAAGGGAGAGGATAAGCGTGGTCTCAGGCGACAACGTGATTACTGTGGAGTATAAGGCTGGCTCTAAGAAGAGCTTCACCGCCCTCCTGCCTCAGCTGGCCTCCTGGATGTCAAGGAAGGCTGAGCAGGCAGGTGCCGTCTTCGTTAACGAGGTAACAGTTGACGAGCTTGTGGTTAAGGACGGTAAGTTCGTGGGCGTCAGAAGCGGCTCAGACTTCATAGAGGCCGACGTTGTCATAGACGCTGAGGGCGTTAACAGGCTCCTCCTGGAGAGGGCAGGCATCGTAGAGAGGCTGAGGCCGGACCATATAGCCCTGGGCGTGAAGGAGGTCCTCAGGACCGGGGCGCCCCAGCTCGAGGCGGCCTTTGGAATAGAAAGCGATGAGGGCGTCGCCTGGGTAGTGGTAGGTGATGTGACAAGGGGAGTGCCAGGCGGCGGCTTCATATATACCAATAAGGACACCGTTAGCATAGGAGTAGTTCTTCACCTTAGACATGCTATAGAGGCTGTGGAAAAGGGCATCCTCGAAGACCACGTGTCTGAGCTTGTGGAGGGCTTCAGGCTTCACCCGTTCTTCAGGAAGCTCTGGAAGGACGCCACGATATCGGAGTACGGCGCGCACCTGACGATAGAGGGAGGGCTCAAGTTCTCGCCGCCTAGACTTGTCTACCCAGGGCTCCTCATAGTCGGTGACGCCGCTGGCTTCCTGCTTTCAACCGGCGTGAACTATAGGGGCGTCGACTACGCGGTCTACAGCGGCAAGCTCGCGGCCGAGGCCGTAGAGTACGCGAGGGACCACGGCGGCCTAACTTATGAGAACCTGAAGGCGTATGAGGAGAAGGTTAAAGGTAGCTTCATGTATAGGGACCTCCTAAGGCACACTGCGGCAGAGGCCCTGATGAACAACCCTGAGCTGTTCTCAAAGCTTCCGGGCCTGATGACAAAGGTCCTCGCAGGCATCTACGAGCAGGACTATAGCGTCAAGACGCCCTTTGAAGCGATAACCGAGGCACTTACAAGTGAGGGCGTAGACCTATTTAGCCTCATTTCGTTGGCCTGGCTGGCGGTGAGGGGGCTGTGAGCGCAGCACAGGCAGCCCAGGTCAAGAGGGAAGAGCCTAAGCAAATGAAGCTTGAGGACATACTTCAGAGCGACGTCTGGAACGTTGACGAGGAGCCCCACATAGTGATTGATTACACGAAGTGCGAGAAGTGTGAGGCCAAGCCCTGCGTTTACCTCTGCCCAGCGGGCTGTTATACACTAGTTGGCGACAAGGTGGTCTTCAGCTACGAGTGGTGCGTGGAGTGCGGGACCTGCAGGGTCATCTGTCCTATGGACGCGATAAAGTGGGACTACCCCAAGAGCGGCCACGGCATAATTTACAGGTTCACGTGAGGTGATGCTAAGTGAGGATCGTAGTAGGGATGAAGTGGGTGCCTGGCACTCAGTCAGTCAGGATAGACCCAAAGACTGGCACCCTCATAAGGGAGGGCGTGCCGAGCATCGTGAACCCTCATGACCTGCCGGCCGTGGAGCTTGCCCTCAGGCTGAGGGACCGCTACGGCGGCGAGGTAATAGCGGTGTCAATGTCGCCTCCTCCGGCCGTGAAGGGGCTTGAGTACCTGGTCGGCATGGGCGTCGACAGGGCGATACTCCTGACGGACAGGGTCTACGCCGGCGCTGACACGCTGGCCACGAGTTACGTCCTGGCTAACGCCATAAGGAAGATAGACAGGGAGATCGGCAAGGTGGACCTGGCAATCTTTGGACAGGAGACCACGGACTCCAGCACGGCTCACATAGGCGCCCAGACGGCCAGCTGGCTTGAGTGGCCATACATTTACTATGTCCGTGACGCTTGGCTTGCAGACGACGGCAAGCTGCACGTTGAGAGAATACTTGAGGACGCCATTGAGGAGTGGGAGCTCGAGCTCCCAGCAATCATAAGCGTCGCTATGAAGTCAATTAAGCCGAGACCCGTGAGCCTGTATAATAAGGTAAGGTTCAAGACGAGGCCCGAGGCACTAATAACGTGGACTAACAAGGAGCTTGGCCTTGACACGAGGTGCACAGGGCTTAAGGGCTCACCTACAATAGTGGCTAAGACCGTAGACGTACCTGAGGTACCGCGCAAGAAGGTCGTGTACACGCCAAAGGACGGTGATGACGCTGCTAGGTGGATCATAGAGGCCCTCCTTAAGGACGAGAAGGCATCAAAGGCCCTTATCAAGGCCTTGAAGGAGGGTTGATGTAAAGTGAGCTGGGGCGGGACTGAGACTTCGACAACTCAACAGGTCCCCTGCAAGGACCTTTGTCCCGAGTGGGAGTGCAGGAACCCTGACGACTATAGGGGCGTCTGGGTGATAGGTGAGACAGGGCCAGAGGGGGTCCTAGAGCCAAGCCTCCAGCTCCTGACGCCTGCCAGGAAGATAGCTGACAAGCTGAAGGTTAAGGTAACAGGGGTCCTGATAGGCTATGGCGTGAGGGATCTCGCGAAGCAGTTCATAGAGTACGGCGCTGACGAGGTCATAGTAGTTGACGACGAGAGGCTTAAGGAATATTCGCCGCAGGTGTACGGCGAGGTAGCGGTCCATCTAGTCAAGAAGTACAGGCCTGAAATGGTGTTCGTGGCAGGGACCATGAGGGGCAGGGAGCTGGCCCCCTACATAGCTAACCACCTGCGGGCCGGCATAACTGCCGACTGCACGGACTTCGACGCAGATGAGAAGACCAGGGACGTGTTCCAGATAAGGCCTCCCTTCGGGGCTGTTCTCCTGGCCTACATTAGGACGCCTAACAGGAGGCCCCAGATGGCGACGGCCAGGCCTAACGTCTTCCCTCTGCCGCCAAGGGACCCCGGCAGGACGGGCGAGGTCATTGAGGAAAAGATCGATCACGTGCCCAAGGCGAGGGCTAGGCTGGTGTCAAGGAAGGTCATACCTAGGACGGAGGCCCCGATAGAGAAGGCGGAAATAGTGGTAGGAGGCGGCAAGGGGCTCGGGACGCCTGAGGGCTTCAAGCAGCTTGAGGAGCTGGCGAAGGTCCTAGGTGCTGTCGTTGGTGGCAGCCGGAGGGCCGTGGACCTGGGCTGGATACCTCATGAAAGGCAGATAGGTCAGACAGGCAAGTCAATAAAGGCCGTCATATACATAGCGGTAGGCATAAGCGGCGCGGCCCAGCACATGTTTGGAGTGAGGGAGGCTGGCGTGGTCGTCGCTATCAACAAGGACCCAGCGGCGCCGATATTCTCGCAGGCCGATTATGGCGTGGTGGCTGACTACAGGGACGTAATACCTAACCTAGTAAAGAGGCTCGTCCAGCTCAAGGAGGAGCTTAAGAAGGGCTCCCCTGAACCTAAGGGCTGAGCCTTAATGAGCGATGAGGCAGAGGAGCTGAAGGCCTTCGAGCAAGCCTTAAGGAGGTACTCAACACTTCTGGGCCTGAGGATCAACGTAGAGCTGGCTAAGAGCGTGGAGGCCGTCCAGGCTAAGATCATGAAGGACGTTGAGGCCTTCCTGAGCTCTGTGGACCTGGGGTCGCTGGACCTTTCAAACCTGTTGGCGAGGCTCTCCGACTCAGGCCGACTTTCTAATTACATAGTTGAGGTAGGCAGAGCGCTAAAAGACGAGGTGAGCCCAGATAAGGCTGAGGAGAGCCTAACTAAGGCCCTCGAAGGCGATGTGAACAGCAGGGGCTCGCGGAGCGCCCTCTTGGTCTTTCAAGCGGTAGCTAGGGCGTATGCCTCTCACTATGAACGTAAGAACGGAACTGTTGAGGAGGTGACAGCGTACTGCCCTCTCTGCGGTAGCGAAAGCAGGACCATGGTCAGGGTAGGGGAGGAGTACCTCCTGGTCTGTCACCTCTGCGGTTATGCTTGGAGGGTCTCAAGGAAGACCTTGGTCTGTCCGTTCTGCGGCAACTCGAACCCGTTCAGCATCGGCATTTTCATGGACAAGGACGGAAGGCTCGGCCTGGCCTACTGTCAGGAGTGCGGGTCCTCGTGGAGGGTCGTACTAGACGAGAGGGTCGCGTCAGCTCCTAGGATCCTGCTGCCCCTGCTGGCCCTCGCTGCCGAGAGGCTGAGGGGCGCCTTGCTCGGAGGCGCCAGCGGCGAGGAGCTCCACGAGGGCAGTAGCGAGGGCCAGCTGGGAGGCGGAAATGATGAGGCCCAGGGTCAGCAGTGAGTAAAGGGGCAGGAGCCCGCTCAATAGTTGTCCTCTCTTAACTCCGGCTCGGGCGGCAATCCTCAGGACGTATAGCCCGACGAGCGGCATACCCACGACAACCATGTAGAGGCCTATTAGGGCAGCAACGCCGAGGACCCTGAGCAGGCCTGTCGTGCCCTTAGTCCCGCTGACTATGTCTGCGGTCCTTGACGCCGCCAAGAGAAAGGAGATCTCCGAGGCGCCTCCGACCATAGCGACCGTGAGGCCAACCATGCTGATCGCCGTGGGGAGGGGCTGAGGCATCCCTGAGAGGTACGCAGCGACAGCGATGAGCAGGCCACCGGTCATCAGGGTAGGGCCCATGGCCACCTCTATACGGCTTGATAGCAGCGAGATCAACTTTTCCTCGTCAGCCTTTGTCGCTTGGGCTCTCTGGTCTAACTCCAAGGGGCTCCACCCTGGCCGGGATCCCTAAGACCTTGTTTAAGTACTTCGCAGTGAAGGAGGGGTCGAAGCCCCGGGAGCCGTCAACTATTACTTCCTTGGGCCTGGCGTCCTTTACATATTCAACTATCTCCCAGAACGACGCATGGTCGCTGAACGCCACGTTGTAAACGTTTTCCCTGACCTGCACGGAGACCCCTCTTCTCTCAAGGCCTGTAAGCACTATGTGAACCCCTGGCATCCTCTTAAGGGAAACCCCCTTAGCGCTATGGACAAATATAACGGTGCCTGGCGTTGCCTCCTCCCTCGTATATATGCCCACGTCCCCGAGCTCAACGCCGTAGAACTTTGACGCTATCTGGGCCAGCTTTAGCGTCGTTGCATCAGCTAGGAACCTTTCCTTAACCCCTCTGATCCTTAGCTCCACCATGACCTCCTGCAGCTTTCCGTTGAAGCCGTAAACCCATACCGCCTTGTCCTTTGAGTTCCTCTCGATTATTTCGATAAGCGCTGCGAACGCGTCCCACTCCGTGCCCTTGCGGGATAGGTGCGGGCTGCCGTAGGTCGCGTCGAGAACCAGTATGTCAAGTCCCTCTATTGGGACGGTCCCTGGCATCTTGAAGTCCCCTGTGTAGGCGGCGCTCCCTTCCTTGGTTTCAACGAGAACCTGGGCGCTCCCCGCTATGTGCCTGGAAGGCTTCAGCAACACGACGTCGTCCTCGAACCGGAAGGGCTTATCATAGTCCAGGGCCAGCACCTTGGAGCTCGGTATATTGAAGCCTAAGACCTTAAGGAACTCATGCGTTATAGGCGTGGCTACTATGAAGAGGCTATAAGAGACGCTGCGCGCGAGGTAGCGTGTATGGTCCTCGTGAGCATGTGTTACTGCCCTGAGGGGGCGATTATCGTAGGAGTCAGCGACGACGCTCTTACCTAAGGTTATGGCGCCGTTCGGCAGCACCGATGCTAGCTTCCTCAATGGTCTCCCCTCAGCCGTGACCAGGTTAGGATTATGTAGGTTAAGGGGGTGGTCCCGCCGCGGGGAATCGAACCCCGGACCACCCGGTATCGGCCGGAGGGGCTGGGCCTCCAGCCGCCCCGTCCCACTACAGCCGGGCGCTCTGCCGCTGAGCTACGGCGGGCCTACCCCCTGTCTGTACTGACTTAAGCGTCGTTTAAAGTTTTTCATGATAATTTGGTCTCGCATATGTCCTTGGCTAGCTCCGTCAGCCTGCCAGTAATGTCACTTAGGGAAAGGGCCGTCCTAAGTAACTTGCTGCCTAGGACCTTGTATTGAGCGCCCTCTTCCAGCAGGTCCCTTCTAAAGCTCTCTGATAACGCCTTGAGCTCCCTGAGAGGGCCTTCGAGCCCCCTGCAGAGGTCGGGCCTCGCCACGAGCTCCGTCAGCAGGCTAGTGAGCTGAGAGCTCAAAGACGTCAGCAACGCTATTACGACGCAGGAGAACAGGGTGGCCACGTTATGCTCCGTCAGGCCTTCTGTTGATACGACCCGGTGACAGCCGGCCTCAAAGTCCTTGGACGTTGTGTTAAGTTGCCTGAGTATATAATCTATTTCGCCGAACCCCTTTCGCACGGCCCTCCAGGCAAGCTCGTAATACTCCTCGGACAGCATGTGGGTCCTCACTTTAAACTTATTTTCTCTGAGCAGAACTTTAGGCCCTGAAGGGCCGTGGACATGAGCGCCGAGTCCAGCGAGAGGTCCGCTAAATACTCTGACATAGTGTATGAGATGCTTAAGAGGGACATCCTGAGTAGGAAGTTTGAGCCCAAGGACAAGCTCAGCGAGACGGCGCTGGCCAAGATGTATAACGTCAGCAGAACGCCCGTCAGGGAAGCCCTGCACAAGCTTGAGAAGGAGGGCCTGGTGGTTAAGCTGAGCGACGGCTACCACGTATCGTTTCTGACAAAGGAGCAGATACTCAAGATCTTTGAGGTCAGGGCGGTCCTTGAGGCGTTAGCTGCCGAGAAAGCTGCTGAGAACAGGGACCCAGAGCTTTTGAGGAGGCTGAGGGAGGCCGCCGAGAAGTTCAAGGGCGCTGACAAGGGCAACCCGTTGGCGCTGGCGCAGGCGAACAGTGAGTTCCATGACGTTATCGCAGAAATGTGTAGAAACGAATACCTTAGGGACATGTTGAAGGACCTTAGGAACAAGCTGGCCATAGTGAGAGTTGACCTCTTCGCTTCAAGCAGCAGGGTAGAGCAGGAGATAGAGGAGCACTGGCGCATATATGAGGCCATAGAGAAGGGCGATCCGCAGGCAGCGCGGGAGGCCGCGCTGAGGCATCAGCTTAACTTGATGGAGTTCATAAAGTCAAAGAAGATGATAGGCGGCATCCTCATATAGCCCCTTAGAGCAGCAAACTTCAGACATAGGCTCTTAACCTCATTGACCTGGAGAAGAAGGGGGAGGCGCTATGTCGCTAAGGCTCGGCACCATGCCGCAGCTCAGGGTTCCGCCTAAGGGGGAGCACTACGACGTCGTCATAGTGGGAGGAGGGCCTGCAGGCCTCTCGGCAGCCGTATATGCTGCCAGGTTCTTGCTGAAGTCGGTTGTGGTCACTGAGGACATAGGGGGTCAGCTGAACTTGACCAATGAAGTTGACGACTATCCGGCCATGTTAAAAATCAGCGCAACGGAACTCATTTCGAGGTTCAGGACCCACGCTGAGAAGCTGTTCGGGGTTCCTGTCTACAGCGGTATAACGGTCCAGGGGTTCGAGAAGGCCAGCGATGTTGAGTACAGGGTCACGGGGACCAAAGGCCTTGACGTGTTTACTAAGGCCATAATACTAGCAGTAGGAGCCAGGAGGAGAAAGCTGGGCGTCCCCGGAGAGAAGGAGTTCACGGGCCGCGGCGTGAGCTACTGCAGCATATGTGACGCGCCTCTTTACAAAGGCAAAGAGGCAGCCGTCGTTGTGGGAGGGGGCGACGCTGCCTTAGAGGGCGCGATACTCCTCTCTGGCTACGTAAAGAAGGTCTACCTAGTTCACAGGAGGAGGGAGTTCAGGGCCAAGCCCTTCTACGTTGAGGAGGCCCTCAAGAGGCCCAACATAGAGTTCATACTAGACTCCGTCGTAAAGGAGATACGTGGCGATAAGGTAGTCAGAAGCGTCATAGTCCAGGGCAAGGACGGCGCTACCCGTGAGCTGGCAGTCGATGGCGTCTTCGTGGAGATAGGATTCGAGCCGCCTAAGGACTGGTACCAGTCCCTTGGCCTCGAGGTTGACGAGCTAGGGTACGTAAAGACCGACATGTGGATGAGGACCAACCTGCCAGGGGTATTCGCTGCAGGGGACGCGATAAGCCTTTGGAGGGGCTTCAGGCAGATAGTCAACGCGGCTGCATCTGGGGCTATAGCCGCTTATAGCGCATATACTTACCTAACTGAGAAGGGTCTCGTAAGGAGGCCAGGGGCCCAGAAGGCCTAGGTGGAAAGGGAATGGAGGTAAGGGCAGAGGAGGACGTTTACAGGCTCCTTGATCAGAGGCTGATAAAGCAGGGCTACCACCTAGTAGGCAGGCACAGCTCAGTCAAGAAGTGCTACTGGAACCACGCGGCCCTGGTCGAAGGGAGGTTCTGCTACAAGGGCAAGTTCTATGGCATAGAGAGCCACAGGTGCATTCAGCTAAGCGTCACGAACCACTGGTGCTGGAACGCCTGCCTGCACTGCTGGAGGCTGAGGCCCCAGGACGTAGGGATCCAGTGGAATGAGACCAGGATGCCCTTCGCTGACGACCCTCGCTCTATAGTCGAGGGTGCCATCAGGGAGTACAGGAGGATAGTAAGTGGCTACAAGGGCAGACCCGGCGTTGACCCGAAGATGTACCAGGAGGCCACGAACCCTAAGCACGTAGCCATAAGTCTGACAGGTGAGGCCACGCTGTACCCTATGTTAGGCGAGCTCATAAAGGAGTTCCACAGGAGGGGCATAACCACGTTCCTTGTGACCAGGGGGGTGAGGCCCGACGTCCTGGCCAACCTGGAAGAGGAGCCCACGCAGATATACGTGAGCTTAGAGGCGTGGGATAAGGAGTCCTACAACTACTTCAACAGGCCTCTAGTGCCTAGGGCATGGGAGCTAACCCTTGAAACCCTTCAGCTGCTCCCAAGCTTCTCGTCGACTACAGTATATAGGATAACCATAGTGAAGGACTTCAACGACAACGATGCCGCGCTGAGGGGCTTCGCTGAGCTCGTTAAGCTTGGCATGCCTGATTACATAGAGGTCAAGGCCTACATGTACGTCGGCGCTAGCAGGAACAGGCTGCGCCTTGAGAATATGCCAAGACATGAGGAGGTCAAAGCCATAGCCAGGAAGCTCAGCGAGCTCACAGGGTACCCTGTGGTGAGCGAGAGCGCTCCCAGCAGGGTTGTGCTTTTATCAAGGCTTGAGAGGCCCATTAGGTACGGGAATGCGCCTGTCGACTGGAACTCTCCAGATATACCTGCCCCTGGAGAGTACGAGGAGCCCAATGAGGCAGCGACCGCCTGAGGGCCCCCATGATGAGGCCTCGCATCGCTGAGGCTAGAGGCTGATGGGGATGGGCGCAAGCACTGAGGGGCCTGACGCCATTAACGAGATCTCAAGGATCGTAGAGAAGATCCTCGTAAACTACAGGGTCTACTTTGATAAGGGCGAAGTCCTCAACAGCGACGGCAGGAGGCTGTTGGCCACGGCCCTTCGTTACGCAAGGCGAGCCCCGCCGCCTGTCAGAAGAAGGCTCAGAGAGACCCTTAGGGACCCCTCTTTGCAGGCCATCAGGAAGCTGGCTGAAGCTCTCGGCCTCGATCCGTCGGTGGCTGAAAACGGATGGCCTTATACCCTTTAGCTGGAGATAATTGAGCTCAGGGCCCTCTCGCACAGCTCCTTTGCGTCCTCGGGCCTCAGGATGGCCTGCGCGCTAGATATTACTAAGCCCCCTATTGCCTCAACCCCTTTTGAGGTCTTAAGCAGTATTATCTCACAGCCTTCAGCCCTGACATTACAGAGCTCAACGTCGACCTCGGGGAGCTTCAGGCTGGCCTGGCACTGCCCTGGGGCCTTCGGAAGCCTAAAGTAAAGGTCCACGAAGACCACGTTGACGGGCTCGCCCTTTATCGTGTCACTGACCTTAACTATTTGGCCTGTCCCAGCCTTAGTTACCTCAACATAGCTCATGTAGGGGTCACTCGGTTATGACAGGGGTCACAGGCACTAGTTCCGAGCCGCAGAACGGACACCTGTACTTGAGGGACCTCGCGTCCGCTGAGCAGAAGTAAGCGCCTAACTTAGCGGCGCACTTAGGACATGCGTAAACGACTTCAAACTTCCTGCTCCCAGGCTTCTGGCCGCTTAAGTCTAGCAGCCTGCCGCAGACACGGCACCTAACGGTGATCCAGCCGAGGTGTCCCATGGCGTTAGTGCCGCGGATCTTGCCTATGGTCATGTTTACGCCTCCTCGCCCTCTCGGCGCGTTCAGGCTTAAAATCTGTCGTTTCACAGCGTTCATGGCTCTAAGGTGGGCTCTCTTGAGGGTAAGCAGACTAGCGCTGATCGTGATAGCGCTGTTCGCGGCCACGGTAGCTGTCGGCATTGTTGGCCTAGGGTTCTACTACTCCTATAAGTCCGTCCTATCGCCGTTAGCCAAACCAATGCAGCTCGGCTCCCTACTTTACAGGACTCATTCCATTGAATACAAGGTCTACGTATCGCCATCAGGCGACACGTACTATGTGAGCGTGGCTGTCAACGTCAGCGATAACACTACAAGAATAACTATGACTAGCCCCTCCGGCACAGTAGTAGGTTCCGTGCTACTTCACTTCAACGCGACCAACATAACCTGGGCGCTGATCAGCTTCGGCGGCCTTAATGAGAACCTGAGTGGGTCAAACCTGACAAACTACATACCCCTTATACTGACCGGGGTCAGCGTTAGTTACAACCCCTACACGGGAGCCATGAGCGTGGGCGCGTTCCCTGGCCTTGGCCCCCTCTACGGTCTATACTATTACAGCTCGTACTATGGTATTGATTGGAAGGGCCTGCTTCAGGGACAGCCAAGCTCGTCAACTGTCAGCGTGGGATATACGTTCGCGCCTGTAGACTTCAACGGCAAGAGCTTTAACGGCGTAATTATAACGATAACCCCCACAACGTCGCTGTTCGGCACGTACGGAGGGTACTCCATCAGCGCGTCGCTCATCAGCTTAAAGGGGATTCCCGTGGCTACTCAGCTCATAGTGGGCACGGGCGGAGCCAATTACGTCTCTATGAGCCTCCTTCAGGTATCCGTATCGTAATGATCCCCCGAGGAGGCGGGCCCGGGGGGATTTGAACCCCCGACCACCGGCTCCCCTCGGCAAATGGAGGGCCTTAGAGGGCCGGCGCTCCGTCCTGGCTGAGCTACGGGCCCCCACGCCGTTACTGTCAGGGAGCTTATTAAGCTGCTTCACGTGCCGTTAAATCCCCGGCCACAGAGTTTTTAGCCCCGAGACCTTCTGAGGAGCGTCAAGGAGGACCCGACTTGCCGGCCAGCAGCGAGGCGCTGACGGAGGCCATTAAGAGGGCCCTGGAGGCGTCAAAGAGGACAAGGTTTGACCAGAGCGTGGAGCTCGTGGTGACCCTTAGGGACTTTGACGTTAAGGGCTCTGAGGGCAGGTTCAGGGAGGTCGTGTTCTTGCCCCATAAACCGCCTAAGGAGCCTACGATCTGCGTTGTGGCCGCTGGAGACCTCCTTCTGGAGGCTAAGAAGCTTGGCGTTGTCACTATCTCAAGGGAGGACCTACAAGCGATGAGGGGCGATAAGAAGAAGGTCAAGTCGATCGGAAGGCAGTGCGACTGGGTACTAGTATCAGCAGACCTCATGGGGCAGGTAGGAAGCGTGCTAGGCCCTGCCCTAGGGCCTAGGGGTAAGGTGCCAGTGGCTATACCTCCCAGGGCCAGCCTAGCGGAGCTTGTAGAGAATTATAAGAGGGCTACGTGGGTCAGGGTGAGAGGCCAGCCTCAGATCATGACGAGGATAGGGACGGCCTCTATGAACATCAATGAAGTAGTTGAGAACGCCTTAGCGGTCCTTAACGTGATCGAGTCCAGGTTAGGCGCTTCCAAGGTGAACAGGGTTTACGTAAAGACGACGATGGGGGTTCCAATTATGGTTGGCCTGAGGTGATGGTCCGTGTCGGCAGCTGTTCAGAGGAAGCTTGGAAGACGTGAGCCGCCCGAGGATAAGAAAAGGACCGTAGAGGAGCTGACGAAACTAGTAGAAGGCCATAGGTACGTCCTCTTCGCTGATCTAGAGGGCCTACCGGCTAAGCAGCTACAGTTGATAAGGAAGCAGCTCAGGGGAAGGGCTGCATTCAAGGTCGCTAAGAAGAACCTGGTTTACCTGGCGCTCGAGAGGAAAGGCCTCAGTCGCAAGGTCCTCGAGCCGTACTTAAAGCATGGAGTCCTCGTGATCTTCACTGACGAGAATCCCTTCTTGCTGGCGTTTGAGATAGACAAACTCAAGATGCCAGCGCCTGCTAAGCCAGGAGATAAGGCCACTAAGGACATAGTCATCCCTGAGGGCGACACAGGCCTGAGGCCAGGTCCTATAGTCAGCGTCTTCGGTAAGCTCAAGATACCCTATGAGGTAAGGAAGGGCACCATTTACATAAAGAGCGACACTGTCGTAGCTAAGGCCGGGGACGTTATACAGCCTGAGCTGGCAAGCCTGTTGCAGCAGCTTGGAATACAGCCCATGGAGATAGGGCTTAAGCTGGTGGCCGCCTGGGACGGCAAGACCATAATACCAGGCGACATGTTGCACCTAGACATAGAGGGAACCAGGTCACAGCTACTTGATGCCGAGAGGGAATCACTGTCCTTAGCCGTCGCTACAGGGTACTTCGAGGTGCCCGAGGTCGTCTCGCTGCTTCTCGGCGCTGCGGCCTCTGAGGCAACAGCTGTCATAAGGTCGGCAGGGCTTGTCATTGATGCTGACTCGGCCTCACTGTCAATAGCTCAGGCGATCGCTGAGGAGAACGCTATTGTAACAGCCCTCGGTGACAAGGCCAGGGAGCTAGGCCTTGAAGCGGCACCAACACTGACCTCAGGGACCTCCTCTTCAAGCTCTCCTAGCGCTGGAGCTGAGACCAAGAAGGAAGAGAAGAAGGAAGAGCAACAGGAAACGGACGTCAGCGCAGGCCTTGCAGGGCTCTTCGGCTCGTAGCAGCCCTTCTAGGCCGTCTGTGACGTTTCTAGGCTTTCGACTGGCTTTGCATAAAGTAAGGTCAAGGTCCTAATAGATAAAGACGCGATTTCAGGTCTTGCTGCCCTGTCGAAGCACGAGGTAAGCGGTTGGTGGTGGCCTTCAGGGCTAGCCTTAAAGATAAGGGCTGTGGGAGCTTATAGGGGTTAACGTTCTACTAACGAGGACTAGGGGCGAGAAGCAACACCTTTATAACTCCTAGTTCGCCCGTGGCCAGGAGGGAATCAGCATGGTCCAGGAGGGCAAGGCTTACGTCCACGCGGCCCTGGCCCTCTACTACGCTGGGGCCCAGATAACTGAGGACAACCTAAAGAAGGTCGTAGAGGCCCTCGGTATACAGGTTGACGAAGCTAAGGTCAAGATGTTGGTAGCCTCTCTGTCCCAGCTGAACCTAGAGGAGGTGCTTAAGGGCGCCGCTTTAGTGGCGGCTGCGCCTGCTGCAGCCCCTGCCTCAGCGCCTTCTGCTCAGCCGGCTGCGCAGGCAGCCGAGGCCAAGGAGGAGAAGAAGGAGGAGAAGAAGGAGGCAAGCGAGGCTGAAATAAGCGAGGGCCTGGCAGGCCTCTTTGGCATGTGAAGGTACCTTATAAAGTCGCTTTCGGGCGTTTCTTCCGTAGCTAACGGGGTCTGGCCACTATGGCGAAGGTCGACCCTTCAGAGTATAGGCTGAGGTTCTTCAACGAGAAAGGTTACCAGAGGAGGCAGTGTAAGGTCGGGGGCGACTACTTCTGGACGGTCAACCCAAACTTTGACACTTGTCAGGACGTGCCGGACACGGCGTACTGGTTTGACAAGATACCGTCCTCTGAGCCCCTCACGGTCAGTCAGGCTAGGTCTAAGTTCATAGATTTCTTCAAGAAGAGAGGGCACGAGCCGGTCCCCCCAAGGCCTGTCGTGGCCAGGTGGAGGGAGGACCTGTACCTCACCATAGCGAGCATAGTGGTGTTTCAGCCGCACGTGACAAGTGGCCTGGTACCCCCTCCTGCCAACCCTCTTGTAATTAGCCAGCCCTGCATAAGGCTTGAGGACATAGACAACGTGGGCCTGACCATAGGCAGGCACCTGACCACGTTCGAGATGGCAGCGCATCACGCGTTCAACTACCCCGATAAGTTCGTCTACTGGAAGGACGAGACGGTAGCTTATGCCAGGGAGTTCTTCGCAAAGGAGATAGGCATACCGGAGGACCTGATAGTCTTCAAGGAGTCCTGGTGGGAGGGCGGGGGTAACGCAGGTCCCTCCTTTGAGGTAACTGTCGGCGGGCTCGAGCTAGCCACCCTCGTGTTCATGCAGTACAGATCCATTGACGGCTCTTATGAGGAGCTGCCGCTTAGAATCGTTGACACGGGCTATGGCGTAGAGAGGATAGCGTGGTTCACCCAGAAGGCGCCAACGGCCTTCCACGCGATCTACGGCAGCCTCGTAGACGCCTTGAGGTCCGCGTTGGGGTTACCGAGACCTGACGACTCACTTCTCTGGGCGTCCTTCAGGAACGTCCACAACCTGAACCCTGACGACCTGAAGAGCGTGGAGAACTACTACAGGGCCGTGGCCAGCTGGTTAGGGTCAGACGTGGAGTCCATAAGGCCTGTCCTGGAGCGCGAGGCAAGGCTTTACAGCGTGCTCGATCACAGCAAGACGATAATGATGATGTTAGCTGACGGAGTCGTGCCCAGCAACTCTGGGGAAGGGTATTTGGCAAGGCTTGTGATAAGGAGGGCGCTCAGGCAGCTCAGGCAGCTCAGTCCAAGCTACTCCTTAGTAGAGATAGTTAACAGGCAGATAGAGCTCTGGAAGGACGACTTCCCGCAGGTTCGTGAGAACAGGGACTACATATTAGAAGCGGTGACCCTTGAGGAACAGAAGTACAAGGACCTGCTGGCCAGAGGGGAGAAGCTCATAGCGAGGGAGCTCTCAAGGCCCCTCACCGTTGACGACCTCATAAAGCTCTATGACAGCATGGGGGTCCCTCCAGAGGTGGTGGCCGAGGCTGCCTCCAGGCGCGGCATAAGCGTAGTGGTGCCTCCCAACTTCTACTCGATAGTAGCGGCCAGGCACAGGGCCCCGGCCAAGGTCAGGGCTATAGGTGAGGGCGTCTCGTTGCCGCAGGAGGTCATTGAGTGGGCTAGGAAGTTCCAGCCAACGGAGCTGCTGTTCCATAAGGACCCGTACCTGAGGTCCTTTAGGGCGAGGCTGTTAGGCTCCTATGGAGACTACGTCGTGTTGGACGCCACGGCCTTTTACGCGACCGGCGGAGGGCAGCTTCACGACACAGGCGTCCTTAACATATGCGGTGAGGAGTACAGGGTTGTTGACGTGGAGAAGGTAGGAGGGGTCATAGTTCACAAGCTTGACAGGGCAGTTTCAACAAGGGACTGCGGCGAGGTAGAGGGCAGGATAGACTGGGATAGGCGTTATAGGTTGATGAGGCATCATACGGCCACGCACGTTATCCTAGGGGCGGCCCGCAGGGTCCTCGGAAGGCACGTCTGGCAGGCGGGCGCTGAGAAAACCCCTGAGAAGGCTAGGCTTGATATAACGCATCACAGGCCGCTCACAGATGAAGAGGTGAAGGCCATCGAGAAGCTGGCCAACGCCGCGGTTGACGCAAGGCTGCCCGTGAGAAAGGTGTTCATGGATAGGAACGAGGCTGAGCGCAAGTACGGCTTCGCCATTTATGAAGGGGGCGTCCCAATGGAGAGACAGATAAGGCTTGTCGAGATAGAGGGCTGGGATGCTGAGGCCTGCTTCGGCACGCACCTTGACAACACTGGCGAGATAGGGGGGATCAAGATAGTCAACGTCGAGCGGATACAGGACGGCGTGGTGAGGCTCGAGTTCGTCGCAGGCACTAGACTCTACGAGGAGATGGCTAAGGTAGAAGATGAGATGAGGACGTTGGCTAAGGAGCTTAGGGCAGGCCCCTCTGAGCTGCCTCAGGAAGTCAGGAAGCTGAAGGACGAGGCGGACGAGCTGAGGGAGGCCGTCAGGAGCTACAGGTCTATGTGGGTCTCTCAGGCCACAGAGCATGTTAAGGCTCAACAGCCTCTGAACGGGGTCAGGGTCGCGCTGCTCGTCTACCCAGAGAGGGACGTTAAGTCGGCGAGGGAGGCGCTCAGGGAGATAACGGATGAGGTCAGCGACTCCCTGGTGGTGCTCGCGATAAGGGACGTGAAGGGCTACAGATACGAGATAGGGGCAGGGAGAGGCGTAGGCTCGAGGGCGGACGTAGGCGAGCTCATCAAGAGGCTGAGCAACCTGCTGAGCCTTCAGGGTGGCGGCAAGGGCACCTATGGAAGCTTCAGCGCGGCCGAGCCGCCTGAGAAGGTCCTAGAGGCTATAAAGAGGGTGCTAGGCTCTTAGGTCACCAAAGGGGGCTGACCTTAAGTAGCTCTTGGTCAAGCCTCCTGTAGAACCTGTTCCACCACTCTATGATTTTCTCCTTGCGATACATGGCGTCATCCCAGCCCTGAAGGCCGCTCTCAGCCGCTAAGGACGCTATTGCGTCAATGACCCTCTTAGATTCCCAAGGCGCTGGGGCTGCGTTGGCCTTCTTCTGGTACTCCGCGATGGTCTTGTAGACAGCCAGGCCATGAGTATACACGTCAAGCTTCACGTTAAGCAGCCGCTCGTACATATCGTCGAGCATCTCCTCGGCCCACCCCCTGTGGAACCTGCAGAAGCCGGCGTTCGCCACGGCATACTCGAAGACGGCCCTCCTCAGAGCTGTTGTCGCGTAGTCGTCAGGGTCCCTGAAGGCCGGGCTGTAGTCCGTCCAGTACTTGCCAAGTACGTAAAGTGGCGCAAGGACGCCAGGGCTCCAGTAATAGTTAGGCGTGAAGTAGCCGGTGTCGCCGAAGGCCGCGTATACAAGCAGGTCCTCGAATCTCAGGCCAACGTCCTTTACCCTGTCAGGGTATATTCTGTCGAGCTCCTTGGCGGCAGCTCTCAGCCCAAGGGAGGCTATCAGCCTGAGGACCTTAGGGGCTGAGTCGGACACTAAGAGCTCCAGCACTTTTCTTGCAGCCTCGGCGTTTCTCTTGCTGGTCTCAGGGCTCAGCGCCTCTGGGTCCATTACTGGAACGCTGTCGAGGCCTATCTCGTCGGGCCTCAGGAGACCCCTGTTAACGCTCTCGAACAGCCAGGCCAACATGTGGCCTGCCTCTATCGCGTCAAGGCCTAGGTTGTCAAGTAGGTCAACAAGCCTGGCAGTATCATCGACCGTTATTATACCAGAGATGGGCCCGACGGCATGGGCAGGCTCGTAGTCGAGCTTCACGCCCTTATAGACCTTCTTACAGACCACGGGACATGGCTCACCGCAGTTCTTAGAGGCCGGCGTCAGCTTGCCCCCATCAAACACCTCCTGTTGGAAGGGAGCCCAGAAGTTCTCCATGACCTTGTTGTGCACCTCGAGCCTGAGCCCCTTGCTCATGTAGGCCTGACTATAGTTGAGGACGGGCACAAGGTCCTTATAGTGCGGGTAGTTGACGCCAAAGGTCCCTCCGGTCTTCATGGATGGGTCGAATCTGTACTTCACGGTCTTCTCGCTTAGCACCTGCGAGTAAGGCTTCTTGAAGGTCTGCTGGGATATAGCGTTCAAAGCCGTAACGTCGCTTAGCTTTGGGTTAGGCCTCCTGTAGGTGCCGCCGAAGACTATCGCGGCGACATTGTGTGCCTGGGCCATTACTGATCCACCCCCTCCTCTTGAGGCCGAGTCGGATACTTCCGTTAGGTTAGCGGTCCTGTCGTCAAGGACGTAGCTGAATATGCCAGCGAACCTCGTCTTGAAGGCGCCGGGGCCCACGACCGCTACGCGGCCTTTGTTCTTAAGGACCTTGTCCCTCGAGAGGTCTACCAGGTACTTTGTAAGGGCCTTGGTGCCGCTCAGGCCCCCATAGCCGGCGTAGACCTTGTTAAGCTCTGCCTCGCTAATAGTACTAAGGTTAACTGACGTAGAGCCGTCCTGGGAGCCGAAGAGCTCAATTACGAGGGGCTCGGGGCTCTTCCCAGTTATGACGAGGGCGTCAAGGCCAGTCCTGTAGAAGGAGTACGCGGCCCCTCCCATTTCACTTACGTGCAGCCCCATGCTGACAGGGCTCCTGAAGACCGCGACTATCCTGTGGCTTCCCACTACTGCACCTCCCGCCAAGGGGCCTATGCCTAGGACGAGGGGGTTCCCAGGCTCCAGCGGGTCATGCTCGTAAGACTCGAGGTCGATATGAACTTTTAGCCCAAGGTCTATGATACCATATATGTTGGGGTCGCTTATCTTTTCAAACCTGAAAGAACGCGTAGAAGCATCAATGTAAAGTACTTTGAACTCCACTTTTTGGTACGCCTCCGGTCAAATACCCAAATAAAGTGAGCTAACCAGGAATTAAAAATATAAGCCTCTACCTTTCAGAACCTGAAAGGAGGGCCATGAAGGCTTCCCAGCTCCTGGAGTACTCAGAGCCCATTTACGTACATCCCTCTACGACGATAGCTGACGTAGCAAGGCTCATGTTAGACATGAAGGCTGACGTAGTATTAGTGAAGTCCGGCTCTAAGGTGCTCGGCATAGTGACAGAACATGATATCGTGAGGGCGCTAGCGACGGGGCTTTCGCCAGAGTCAGAGGTGTCAAGGATAATGTCAACGAACCTCATAGTTGCCAAAAAGGACGAACCGCTAACCTCGGTAGTCAACAAGATGCTAGAGAGCAATATCAGGCACATACCAATAGTAACGGACAAGGGCGACATCATTGGTGTGCTAAATATAAAGGACGTGGTAAGGGCCTTCGCCGCCTTCTCAGCATGGCCTTAAGGGATGCCCCAACTTTTTTAACTCAGTCCCTTTTCCTGCGTGTGGATAGCAATGCCTCAGGAGAAGGTGATATCGCTTCAAATCGAGGGAGGGGAGGCTAAGCCGGGTCCGCCTCTAGGGCCCACCTTGTCGTCACTTGGCCTGAACGTTAAGGAGGTTGTTGACGAAATAAATGAGAGGACTAAGGACTTCAAGGGCATGACAATACCTGTGAAGATCATAGTTGACATGACTACGAAGGAGTACAGGATCGAGGTCGGCATACCCACCGTGACGGCTCTGTTGCTCAGGGAGGCTGGGGCCTCTGAGCCCAGCGGCGACCCTCAGCACAAGAAGGTAGGCGATATAAGTCTTGAAAGCGTAGTTAAGGTCACCCTGATGGTCAAGCCGAAGTTAACTGCTAAGACCCTGAAATCAGCCATCAAGACGACGCTTGGCACCGCGAGGAGCATAGGGCTCACGGTCAATGGGAAGGACCCCAAGGACGTTATAAAGGAGGTGGACTCAGGCCAACACGATGACCTCATAGCCAAGTACGAGGCCGAATGGCAGAGATCTTGAAATGGTCTCCGACCTTTCTTAAGGCCTTCTTAGTGCCTGTAATCATAGACGTAATCGTGGCCTTGACGTCTGTGTGGCTTGTACTGACTTACGTAAGCTACCGTGAGGCGTCCCTGCTGGCGGCCCTGGCCATAATGTCTGCTATGACCGCCTTCATAGCGCTTTCATTTCGTAGGGTAAGGTATCTCCTCAGAATTGAGAGGGTGCTGGCGTCGAGCTGTGGGGGCAGGCCAAGCTACTCCTTCCTTAGGGACGTAATAACTTGCTTTGAGGTGGAGAAGGGGCATTTCAGGGGGCTCTGCTACTCAGGACAGGAGTCAAGGCTATACTGCGTCAGCGCTAAGCTTCTTGGGGAGTCAAAGGACCCTGGCGACTTCTACTGCGTCAGGTTTGAGGAGGGCGCCTTCGACCCTAGGAACGAGGGCCTCTTCAGGGGTCGCTTAATGTTCTTAGCGGGCCAACAGGTCTTGGTAGGGGAGGGCGCGGTCGCCGTCCTAAAGGTCGCTAAGGACAGGTGCAAAGAAGGTCTTGAGGACTGCATATCGCTGCTTAAGAGCGCTTGAGCAGGGCCTCAGTAGGAGTAAAATAACGTTGCCCCACCTTAACGTGGGGGAGAGCGCTTGCAGATAACGGTCACAAACACCCTTGGGCGGAGGAAGGAGGTCTTCAGGCCATGGTCTCCGCCCACCGTCGGCATGTACGTCTGTGGCCCCACAGTATATGACTATGTTCACATAGGCCACGCCAGGACCTTTGTGGCCTTTGACGGCATTAAGAGGTACCTGTGGCTCAGGGGCTTCTCTGTCACGCACGTCCAGAACATCACCGACATAGACGATAAGATAATCAAAAGGGCCTCCGAGCTGGGCATTGACTGGAAGCAGGTCTCCGAGACCTATTCACGGGACTACCTTGAACTCCTGGAGAGGCTAAGGGTCAGGGTTGATGTGCACCCGAGGGTCACAGACCACATAGGGGACATCATAAAGTTCGTGCAGGGCCTCATAGACAAGGGCTACGCCTACGTGGCCCCTAGCGGCAGCGTCTACTTTGACGTTGACAGGTACCCCGACTACGGTCACCTCAGCGGCAACGCTTCCAAGTCGATGTGGGACCAGGGGGAGGAGATAACCTCTGAGAAGAGGCATCCCTACGACTTTGCGCTGTGGAAGGCCGCAAAGCCTGGGGAGCCCTGGTGGGAGAGCCCCTGGGGCAGGGGCAGGCCAGGCTGGCACATAGAGTGCAGCGTGATGAGCACGAGGTACCTGGGGCCTAAGATAGACATCCATGGCGGAGGGTCAGACCTGATATTCCCTCATCACGAGAACGAGAGGGCCCAGAGCGAGGGCCTACTTGGCGACAGGTGGGTCAAGTACTGGCTGCACACGGGCATGTTAACGATAAGGGGCGAGAAGATGAGCAAGAGCCTCGGCAATATCATCAGTCTAAGGGACGCCCTGAAGGAGTGGGGTCCCGAGGCCATAAGGATGTGGGTCCTCTCAGCCCACTACAGGTCCGTCCTAGAGTACTCAGAGCAGAGCCTCTCCCAGGCCAGGAGGCTTGTTGAGAGGCTGCGCGACATAGCGGCTGACCTGGCAAGGAGGCTCTCAAAGGAGACCTACTCCCACTATGTAAAGGAGAGCGAGCTGGCGACGTTGTTCAGGGTCCGCGAGCTCTCGAGGAAGTGGCATGAGGCCATGTCTGACGACTTTAACATGGGCCAGGCGGTGAGCTACGTCTGGGAGTTCACGAACACCTATTACAAGGAGGTTGCATCAAGCGAGTCAGCCGCTGTGCTGGCCCTTTCTCAGAGGGTTCTGACGGAGTTCAACAGGGTTTACGCCGTAGCTGATGACCTGCTTGAGGCGTCGCCTGTCGCGACCGAGACCGGCGTTGAGGACTCCTTGGTGGACCTGCTGGTTGAGGTTAGGTCTCAGCTGAGGAAGTCAAAGATGTATGACTTAGCTGACTACATAAGGCTCAGGCTGTCGTCCCTGGGCTTCCTGCTCATGGATAAGGGAGATAAAACGGAGTGGAAAAAGGTGACGAGACAGGGCTCAGGAAACGCCTAGCCTCCTCTTATAGTCTGAGTAAAGGCCTTCAACAAGCCTTACCCAATCAGCGAGCCCTGAAGGGGAGTCAGGGTAAGCGTCGTAGAGCTCCGCTACCCTCTTCATGTACTGGGCTACGAGGGCCAGCTTGGGCAGAAGGGACGGCCTGCCCAGCATTCTTAAAGCCAAGGAGACCTTGTCAAGCAGGGAGAGGTCGGCCTTCAGCTCACCTGAGACGCTAGTCTCATAGACCTGCTCCGAGTCCATTATCCCGTGCTTGAGGCCGTACTCTATATCGTCATTAGAGAGCCTCTGAAGGAATATCCTGAATATGTCAAGGGACGCCTGCCTACGCCCTATGGACCTTATGTAGTCTAGGTTCAGCCGCCACAGGGACTTAGCGCTGAAGTCGTTCCTAGTGTAGGCGTCGACTATCACCTTGGACGCGAAGTAGGCCGCCACCATGGCGTAGCCCATGCCGCCTCCGTGTACAGGGTTGACCGTGTAGCCATTGTCACCTATGCCTATGAAGTTGTCCCACACGAGCGTGTTGGCAGGCCTTCTCGTCGGGACCCTTGAGCCCGAGGCATTTATTACATATCTGTAGTTGTGTACCGCCTCGAGGCGTTCAAGCCTTTCCTTGAATATCACGTTAGGGGCCGGGTGCCCCATGCCGTCCTGAACTCCAAGCCCTATATTGGCGGCGTCCTTGCCTTCGGGGAAGAACCACCAGTACCCTCCAGGGGCCACCTCCTGGTTTACGTATATCTTGAGGTAGGAGGGCTCCTCTATCTCGTAGTTCAGGGCCCTTATCTCCCTGTAGGCCACGTTGGAGTCCTGCGGCTCCAGGGGCTCATTGACGGGCCACTCCTTAGGCAACATCTTCCTCAGCAGGCCGCTGTTCCCCGTGGCGTCAACTATCACCTTCCCCTTGAACACTATCTGCTCCCCCTTCTCGTCAATGGCCTTGACGCCCGTCAGCCTGCCCGACTCGAGCAATGGGGCCGTGACCCTTGTCCTGAGGTACACATCAACACCTGACCTCCTGGCCTCATCTATCAGCTCAAGGCCGTACTTGTTACGGTCTATTATGAAGCCCTCTCCCTTGACCCTTAGGGTGACGCCGCCGTAGGGGCTTATGATGTCTATGCCGTCAACTACCTGCTTCAGCGCAGGACCGCTCGGAAGGGGAAGGCCCGTGAACTCAAAGTGGTGCTTACCTATGGCGTCACCGCACGGCTTTCCCCAGACCTTCTCAGGCCCCACCAAGTCAACTCCTGCGACCCTAAGCCCGGAGCCCCTGAGGAAGTAGGCCAGCGAAGAGCCGGCGGGGCCTAGGCCTACTATGACAACATCATAGTCAGCTGTTCGCGTCAAGCTGCATCGGGCATCAGCACGTTTTCGGGGCATTTTAAGGTTTCTTTATAAACTTAGAGGTTTCGAGGAATGGTTCAGCTATTATTTAAATATATAAATAATTTTATAATAGCCGGCCGAAAAACGCTACAGGCTAGTGCTGCTAAGATTACTCTACCTTAACTTCAACTCCCTGGGGCCGCTGGCCTTCCTTTTTCTTAATCCTTACCTCGAGTACGCCGTTACGGTAAGAGGCCTTAGCGGTCGAGGGATCCACCTCAACAGGTAGGTCGACCTCTTTATAGTACTTCCTCTTATCGCCCTCTGCCCTTATGTAAAGCTTCTTCTCAGTAGCGTTGAGCTTTATCTTGTCCTTATCAACGCCTGGCAGGTCGGCCACGACCCAGACCTCGTCGCCATGGGTCATAACGTCAACTATGGGCTCTGTCTCCTCGCTAAGTATGACCTTCCCTCTCTCTGTCTTCTTTATGTTGCCGAACTGCTCAATGCGAGGGACGCCGTCAGGGCCCACGTATATCCTTATCCCGTAGTAGTAGGGCTTCTCTGGGATCTTGCCCTCGCTCCTGATCAGTTCCTCGAACTCCTCCTCCATCTCCTCGAACTCGCTCTCGAACCTCCTCACGAGCTCGTCGAACTCTTCGAATATGTCGTCAAATACGCTCCTTCTCTTCTTCCTCCTTTCCTCTTCCGGCAACCGTACCACCGTGCTTG
This sequence comes from uncultured Acidilobus sp. JCHS, assembly GCA_000495735.1. Taxonomy (NCBI): domain Archaea; kingdom Thermoproteati; phylum Thermoproteota; class Thermoprotei; order Acidilobales; family Acidilobaceae; genus Acidilobus; species uncultured Acidilobus sp. JCHS. The sequence continues at coordinate 57,201 of AYMD01000001.1, forward strand.
GGGGTTCCAGTGGCCCTATTTTGCTTATTTACACTGGAACTCTCGTCCTTTAGGGCGGGGAGGAGGTCAGGGGGCTGAGCAGGTGCCATTTGAGGGCTGGCTCCTAAGGGACGCCGTCAGCGGCTCGTACTGGGTCGTCAAGGGCTATGAGCACCCCTCCGACAGGCTAATCGTAGTCCCCTACAGGGCCTCAGCAGGGGGTCCAGCGGTCCCAGAGTACTTGCCCTGCATAGGCAGGACAGCGCTCACCGTCAGGCGTGACCTGGTTGAGGCAATAGACCCCGTCAGGGCGCTGCGGTCTGCCAGCCTGCCAGGCGAAGTTCATGAGCTCCTGGACAGGCTTGGGTCCCAGTGGGCTGGCCTCACGGGCAGCTACGCCATAAATGCGCAGGAGCCTACAAGTGACGTGGACCTCCTCGTCTACTCCGAAAGGGCTTCAGACCTCTACGGCGCGCTGAAGGACCTCAGGGCTGACGGCCTGATAGGTGAATGTAATCAGGAGATAAGGTACCTTAAGGAGAAGGACTCCTTCGCTCGTTCAGAGTTCCTGCTTCTTCACCCCCTGAAGCTGCTGGACTCCTGTTACAAAGGGGTCCCATACACGCTGAGGATCCTGAGGGCTGCTGAGGAGAGGCCCTGCAGCTCGAGGTTTACGTCGCTGGGCTTCGTCACCTTGAGGGGCTCCCTCAAGGGCCTGGAGCCTTACATGACCCCCGCTAGGTACGTCCTCTCGTCCTCAGGCGTAGGGGAGGTGTACCTAGTGAGCTGGAGGACGAGGTACCAGGAGCTGCCTGACGGCGTCTACTTAGTCAGGGGCCTCCTGCAGCGCGACGAAAATATGGGCTCACTTTACCTAGTGCCTGACCTGGGAGGGTATGTCAGGCCTGTCACGGTACGGTCACGGTAGCGTGGTTGCGCTCAGGGGCGGCCTGCTCGGGGTCGAGATAGGTCTCCCGGCCCCCGCTGGGCTCATCCCGCTGATACCCAAGTACGTCATGTGCGAGCGCGGCCTATGGCTAAGGGGAATTATAGGCTTCTGTCGGGTCATCAGCCACTACGGCCCGGGAGGCCTTGAAGAGGCGCTGAACAGGGCTGGCCTAAGCCTGGCCTATGACGGGGCCTACGGGGCCTCCATGCCTTATGCGAGGGGCTTTGATGTAATTGAGTACGTGTCCCCACGGACGGCGTTGGAGATGAGGGTTCTCTCAGGAAGGGGCGAGCTTCAGCACGTCCTTATGAGGGCAGTTACTGCGCTGGCGGGCAAGGTGGGTTTGTTAAGCCTTGGCCTCACGGGCAGCTACGCAATGGGGATAGAGAGGGAGTTCTCGGACGTAGACCTGGTGGTCTATGGCGGGGATGCGGCTCAGGTCGCTTATGACCTGTTCACCTCGGCGGCTGTCCCTGTGAGCTGCGAGACGGAGTTCGGAGGGTTCAAGCTCGAGGGGTGGCCTTGTGTTCCATGGAGGCGCGGCCTGCTTAGCGATGTTCCAACCCCGGTCAGCTGGGTCGGGGTGCCCCCTTCGCTAGCCTCCCACTGCAAGGCCTTCACTGAGAGGGGCCCCAGCCCATCTAGGCTAGCCCCATTTAGGGGGGTCCTCACGGTGCCTGGCGGCCAGCCAGAGGGCCTTCTCTACCCTCCCTGCGTGAGGTCTGAGGAGGGCTATGTTATAGTCTCCTACGAATATAACGCAGGGGGACCGCTCTATCAGGGAGGGGTCCTCGAGGTCACCGGCCTCCTGGCGGCTACAGAGGACGTAATATTTTTGGGCTCAAGGGAGTTGCCGGGGTCCCTCAGGCTTCTGAAGCCTTATCGTTCTTAATAAAACTAGATAAGCCTGAGCCCCTTCAGAGCCCCAGAGCACAGCGGGGTTAACCCATGGCAAGGTACATAGTAACTGCCGCATGGCCCTACTCTAACTTCATACCTCACCTGGGGACGGTGCTGCACCTCTTAAGCGCTGACGTTTACGCCAGGTTCCTCAGGCTGATGGGCAATGACGTGATCTACGTGACTGGAAGCGACGAGCACGGGACGCCAATAGAGCTTGAGGCGAGGCTCCGCGGAGTGAGGCCTAAGGAGCTCACCGACCAGGTGCACAGTTACGACGTGGAGCTGTTCTCCCAGTTCCGGTTCTCCTTCAGCCTCTACTCCAGGACGGAGAGCGAGGTCCACAAGGAGTTCGTCAAGGACTTCTTCAGGAGGCTTAAGGACAGGGGCCTCATATATCCGGCGGAGGAAGAGATGCCGTTCTGCCCAAATGATAAGATATTCCTGCCGGACAGGTACGTAATAGGCACGTGTCCTTACTGTGGCTATGACCAGGCGCGCGGCGACCAGTGCGACAACTGCGGCCACCTCCTAACGCCAAAGGAGCTCATAAATCCCAGGTGCGTCCTCTGCGGGGCTACCCCGATATGGGTCAAGACGACCAACTACTTCATAGACCTGGGCAAGGTCCAGGAGCCCCTGAGGAAATGGCTCGAGGGCAGCGAGCTTGACGAGAGGGTGAAGAACTACAGCCTGGACTGGGTGAAGCAGGGCCTGAGGCCCAGGGCCCTGACCAGGGACATAGCCTGGGGCGTCGAGGCCCCCTTCGAGGACGCCAAGGGCAAGACGATATACGTGTGGTTTGACGCCCTCCTGGGCTACCTCAGCGCTACCAAGGAGTACCTCATGAGGAAGGGCCTCGGGCCTGACGCGTGGAAGGAGTGGTGGCAGGACAAGGACGTCAGGACGACCTACTTCATAGGAAAGGACAACATACCTTTCCACGCGATAATCCTGCCGGCCCTCCTCCTGGCCACGGGCGAGCCCTACGCGCTTCCGTGGAGGATCAGCACCACTGATTACCTGCTCTACGAGGGCAGGCACTTCAGCAAGAGCAGGAAGGTGGGCATATGGATAGACGAAGCCCTTGAGATAGCGCCTGCCGACTATTGGCGCTGGGTCCTGATAAGGCTGAGGCCCGAGAACGGCGACGTTAGCTTCCAGTGGAGCGAGTTCTACAGGATAGTCAATAGCGAGCTAAATGATGACATAGGGAACCTGGCCTACAGGGTGCTGTCGTTCATATCGAGCAGGTTCTCCGGCGTTGTGCCAGGGCCTCACAGGCTTATGGCACAGGACGAGGAGGTGCTGAAGTCTATAGATTCCCTAACCGATGACTACGTAAGGCTCATGGAGTCCATAGAGCTCAAGAAGGCCACCGAGAAGGTCCTTGAGGTTGCCAGGCTCGGCAATAAGTACCTCAATGATAGGGCCCCGTGGGACCTAGTTAAGAGGGGCGCGGCAGAGGAAGCGGAGACGGTCATCTACGTGGCCGCCTCCGCAGTAAAGCGCCTGGCCCACCTAATGGCGCCTTTCATGCCGGGGGTTGCCGATGACCTATGGGGTCAGCTCGGCATGGAGGGTAGGGTCAGCGAGACTCCGTGGGGCGACGAGCTAAGGAAAGGCCCTAGGCCCGGCCAGCGCCTTGGCGAGGTTCACCCGTTGTTCAAGAAGCTGCCAAGGGACTTCCTGGACAAGGTCGATGAAGTTATAAAGGAAGCCAGGGCCCGCGCAAATGACAAGAGGCCCCCCCTTCTCAGGGAGCACGCTATAGCTTAGGGTACCGCTATGCGCTTATTTCCCTTAACCGGCTATAACACATGGCCACGGGATGAAGACGTGGGCAGCCAACGAGCCCAATCGATGAGAGACCTAGACTCACCCGGACCGTGGCCTGAAGAAATATCAAGCCAGAGCTTGTGATTGAACACAGAAATTTTTAATACTCTGAACTAAGGGTTATTATGCGGTGACTTAAAAGAGGGGGTGTTCACTCAAGTGTCGACCAGGCTCACAGGGCTTGTCAAGGTGGACTCGAAGGGGAGAATTACGATACCTCAGACTATTAGGGAGTCGCTAGGCATAGAGGCTGGGATGCTTGTGGCCATGCTGGCTGACACTGAGAAGAAGGAGATCATAGTCAGCCCTATCATGGCAGAGAACGCCAAGGTCGTCCAGATCGAGGTCACTATGCAGGACAGACCGGGCGCCCTCGCTAAGGTCACTTCGAAGCTTAGCGACCTAAAGGTGGATATCATAGCTAACAGGTGCACGTCAATAACCAGGAGAGAGGAGGGCGAGTGCACGTTCATAGTTGATATGAGTCAGTCGTCGACCGACGTGGAGGGCGTCCGTAAGGCCCTAGAGAGCCTTGATGTAGTGACTCAGGTTATGATAAGGCAGTTCGAGCCTCCAGTCTTCTGAAGCTGATGGTCTCACAACACTTAAAAAGGTATCCAAAGGCCTTTTGTCGGTGGCTGAGGGTCCGTTAGATGTCGACAATAGAGCTGAGGCCTGAGTGGAAGCGATTCAGGTACAGAGGGAAGAGCTTAGAGGAGCTGCTATCTATGTCCCTTGACGAGTTTGTCCAGCTGCTTCCGGCCAGGGAGAGGAGGTCATTAATGAGGGGCCTTACGCCTGTGCAGAGGAAGCTCCTCAACAAGATAAGGGCCTTGAGGAAGGCCGGCAAGAGCGACGTCATGATAAAGACCCACGTTAGGGATATGATAATCCTTCCCGAGATGGTGGGCCTTACCATAGCGGTTTACAACGGCAAGGAGTACGTGCCCGTCAGGGTAACGCCTGAGATGATAGGTCATAGGCTTGGCGAGTTCAGCCACACAACCAAGCTAGTTCATCACGGTGAGCCAGGGCTCAAGGCCTCTAAGAGCAGCCTCCACATAGCCGCTAAAGGGTGATCAAGATGCCGAACTGGGCGTACTCTTACAGGCCCGCTGATGAGGCTCGGGCCGCTAAGGCTATGGCGTGGGACATCCCCGTTCACCCTAAGGTGATGACGGAGGTGGCGAGGGCCATAAAGGGCATGAGACTGCTTGACGCTGAGAAGTACCTAAGGACCGTCATAGAGCTGAAGGAGCCGGTCCCGTTCAGGAGCGCCAGCAAGAAGGTGCCCCACAGGAGGGGACTCGCGGACAGGTGGGGGTGGCCTATCGGCAAGTACCCAGTCAAGGCCGCCAGTTACATGTTAAAGCTGCTCGAGAACGCCGCCAACAACGCTGAGACCAAGAACCTAGACGTTGAGAAGCTTTACATAGTCCATGTGGGGGTTCACAAGGGCTTGACCCTTAAGAGGCTCTACCCAAGGGCCTTTGGGAGGGCTGACATAATTAGGAAGACCAGGTCGCACGTGGAGGTCGTGGTGGAGGAGAGGGGTTAGCCTTGTCGAGGATAAAGAATTACTTCCTCAGGCAGGGGCTCGTCAGGGTCAAGCTTGACGAGTATTTAGCGCAGAACTTCTACACAGCTGGCTACGCGGGCCTCCAGATAGTCCAGAGCGGCCTAGGCACAAGGGTTCACATATTTGCTGAGAGGCCTGCCCTCATCATAGGCAGAAGGGGCGCCACGATAAGGAAGTTGCAGGCGGTGTTCCAGAAGGTCTTCGGGCTTGAGAACGTTCAGATAAGCGTCAGCCAGCCTGACAACATGGAGCTGAATGCGAGGGTCCAGGCCTTCAGGATAGCGAGAGCGCTGGAGATGGGCTACCATTTCAGGAGGGTCGCCATGGCTACTATGAGGAGGATTATGGAGGCGGGGGCCGCAGGGGTAGAGGTGGTTATAAGCGGTAAGCTGACGAGGGAGAGGGCCAGGTTTGAGAAGTATCACATGGGTAAGGTCATAAAGACCGGTCACACGGTTGACCTTTACACGGATAGAGCTATAGCCCATGCCAGGCTGCCTCTCGGAATAATAGGTGTTGAGGTACTCATAGTAGAGCCCGAGGCCGCAGAGCCTCACATTAAGGTAAGGCCCAAGGAGGAGGCCGAAGCCGCTGTAAAGGAGCTCGAGGAGATCACCTCCAGCGCCCAGGTAGCGGGTGCCGTGGAGGAGCCAGTAGGAGGTGAGGCTAAGGGTGCCTAAGCATAAGCTGCGCGCTGACGAGCTCAGGGGTAAGGAAGTAGCTGAGCTCAGGAAGTTATTAGAAGATCAGAGGGCGGAGCTGGTGACGCTGAGACAGAAGGCAGCGGCAGGAGCTCTTGAGTCGCCCGCGAGGGTAAGGGAGGTTAGAAAGAACATAGCGAGGATATTGACAATAATGCGTGAGAAGACAGCTTCTTCTCAGCAGGCCGCTAAGAGTGAAGCCAGTTGAAGATAGATGAAAGAAATATTGACAGAAGGGTTCTCATAGGGCTTAGGGCTAGAGTTGTAAGGCACCCTGACCCAACGGTAGAAGGCCTAGAAGGCGTAATCACCTGGGAGACCTCCCGCACAATAACGCTGAGAACGGTTAAGAACGGAAGACCAAGGGAGGTCAAGGTCCTCAAGGAGGGCGCACTACTAGCCCTAGAGCTTGATAACGGAAGGAGAGTCTTGCTAGAGGGCTTCAGGGTAATCAATAGGCCTGAGAGCAGGGCCAGGCGCTCTTGAACCCTGTTCCGACAGCCTTATAACTCCTTTGGCTAACGAGGGCTGAGGACGCGAGGGGCACTAAATGCCAGCGCCTAGTAAGGTTAAGGCGCTTCAGATACCTGGCGTGAAGCCGCCTACGACTACTTGTGATGATCCTAACTGTCCTTGGCACGGGAGCCTCAGGGTCAGGGGGGTTCTGCTGGAGGGAGTGGTTGAGAAGCTGAAGGCGAACAAGACCGCTGTTGTGAGGCATGACTACCTTCACTACGACAGTAAGTACAAGAGGTATGAGTGGAGGAGGACGCGTAAGCACGTTCACGTCCCGCCTTGCATAAGCGTAAAGGTAGGAGATAAGGTCGTAATCGGCGAGACCAGGCCGCTGTCAAAGACCGTGAAGTTTGTCCTGCTTGGCAAGGTGGAGGTGTGAAGGAATGGTCAAGAGGCAGAAGTTCTCCGCGGTGTTGTCTCGCTTCGGGGTCAGCACAGGCGTTCAGGTAGGCAGCTATGTAGACGTTGCGGACAACAGTGGGGCTAAGGAGGCCATGATCGTTGACGTACCTGGCGTCAAGACCAGGGTGAGAAGGCTTGCCGCAGCGGGCCCAGGGGACCTCGTGATAGTTACCGTCAAGAAGGGCACGCCGCAGATAAGGAAGCAGATAAGCTATGCCGTTGTTATAAGGCAGAAGAGACCTTACCGCAGGCCTGACGGCAGCTGGGTCTCGTTTGATGACAACGCTGTGGTCCTCATAAACCAGGACGGCACGCCTAAGGGAACTGAAGTAAGGGGACCCGTGGCAAGGGAGGCTGCCGAGAGGTGGCCGTCTATAGCGAAGTTAGCGACCATAATAATATGAGGTGAAGGCCTTGGCGAGCCCTAAGCCTAAGGTCCAGCGGAAGGCCTTTTACAACGCGCCCCTACACCTAAGACATAAGCTGGCCTCAGCGCACTTGAGCAGGGAGCTCAGGGACAAGCTAGGAATTAGGTCGCTACCGGTCGTGGTCGGGGACAGAGTCATGATAATGAAGGGGGACCATAAGGGTAAGACCGGCAAGGTGGCAGAGGTTGATCTAAAGGGGCTCTGGGTTAAGGTCGAAGGCATAACTAGGAAGAAGGCCGATGGCACCGAGGTCCTTGTGAAGTTCAGGCCCTGGAATCTCCTAATTCTCGACCTTAACCTGAAGGACAAGTGGCGGAGAAGAATAATAGAGCGCCGTGGGGGTAGGGTAGAGGCCCTACAGACCCAGCAACAGGGCGCTCAGCAGGATGGTGGTAAGTAATGGCTAGGATGGGCGGCTCGAGGCATATGAAGGCCCTTGCAGCGCCTTCGGTTCAGAGGATCCCGAGGAAGGAGAGGCCATGGACGGTCAAACCAAGTCCAGGCCCGCACCCGTCAGATCGCAGCCTTCCGCTCCTGCTAGTTGTTAGGGACCTCCTAAAGCTCGCTGAGAGCAACAGGGAGGCCAGGAAGATCATAGCACAGGGTGAGGTGAAGGTTGACGGTAAGTATGTCAGGAATTATAAGTGGCCCGTTGGAATAATGGACGTTGTTGAGGTACCGAAGATAGGGACCTACTACAGGGTTCTCCCAGATCCCAGAGGGACCCTACGCCTAGTAGAGATACCTAAGGAGGAGGCTAGCTTGAAGTTGGTGAGGGTAGAGGGGGTCACAACGGTCAAGGGCGGTCACTTCGAGCTTCACCTCAGCGACGGCAGAAACGTCCTGATAAGGGTCGAGGATCCTAAGAAGGGCGGTCAGTTGCCTTACAGACCCCTTGACAGCCTTCTGCTCTCGATACCAGGCTCACAGGTCAAGGACCATGTGGAGTTCAAGGTAGGCAACCTGGCCTTGGTCGTGTGGGGAAGGAACATGGGAAGGTATGGAAAGATAGTCTCAGTGACAAGGGGATGGGGTTGGGAGAGGAGCATCGTAGCCTTAGAGGACCCAGCTGGCAATAAGTTCGAGACGTCGCTGAGCTACGTCTACGTGGTCGGCAGGAACAGGCCTCTCATAACTGTAACGGGGTGAGACCTTGTCCGTCAGCCTGAGCGAGGAGGTAATCAACAGGGTGTTGAAGGAGTGGGATGAGAACCCGATCAGGAGGCCAAGGATAACCAAGGTCACCGTTAACATAGCCCTCGGGCAGGGCGGGGAGAAGCTGGCCAAGGTGCAGGCCCTGCTAGAGCAGCTGACGGGGCAGAGGCCTGTCATGAGGAAGGCCAAGAAGACCATAAGGGCCTTCGGAATTCACAAAGGGGATAACATAGCTGTGATGGCGACCTTAAGGAAGGAGAGGGCTATGGAATTCCTAAAGAGGGCCCTTGAGGCGGTAGGCCGCAGGGTAAAGGCCTCCAGCATAGATCGTCACGGTAACGTCTGCTTTGGCGTACCTGAGTACATTCTGTTGCCAGGCGCCAAGTACGACCCAGAGATAGGCATAGTGGGGATGGACGTGTGTTTGACCGTGGAAAGGCCCGGCTTCAGGGTCGAGAGGCGTAGGCGTGCCCGCTCAAGAATACCTTTAAGGCACAGGGTCCGCCCGGAGGAAACCATGGTGCTGCTCAACAAGGAGTTCGGGGTCACGATAGTGTGAGGTGAGCGATATGGGTAAGATAAGGCCACCTAAGCCCAAGACTATGGGCCGCGGGGCCCAGAGGTGCCAGAGGTGCGGCACAAGGGACGCAGTCATACAGAAGTACGGGCTCTACCTCTGTCGCCAGTGCTTCAGGGAGATAGCGGCCGAGCTGGGGTTCACGAAGTACTCGTGAGGTGATTGGCATGGTTCATGACCTGTTGGCGGCGCACCTCTCCGCGATATACAACGCTGAGGTCAGGGGGCATAAGGAGGTCATCCTGATGCCGGCCTCTAAGCTGACCGCTGCAGTTCTGAGGGTACTTCAGCGCGAGGGCTACATAGGGGACTTTGAATACATAGATGACGGAAGGTGGGGAAAGCTCAGGGTCACCCTGCTGGGCCACATAAACAAGGTGGGGGCCGTTAAGCCTAGGACGCCAGTGACCTACAGGGAGCTGCTCAAGCTACCTGAGCACCTGAGGGGCTACCTAGCTAGCAGGGACCTGGGCTTCCTGATACTGTCGACCAGCCAGGGCGTCATGACCCACAAGGAGGCCATTCAGAAGCACCTGGGAGGCGTAGTGATAGCTTACGTCTACTAACTCTCACCCGCATTTTAAACCTCCTCAGATATAAGAGGGCCTGGGGAGCCCGATTGGTATCATTTAGGGCGCTCTACCCTCAGGGCACTAACCTCAAGAGGGTCGCCCAGGCCATAGCGAAGATAAGCGATGAGGCCACGTTAAAGGCCTCGCAGGAGGGCGCGGTTCTGTGGGCCTTCAGCCCTGACAAGACCGTGCTCGGCTTGTTTAAGTTCGAGCCCAGCGCCTTTGACGAATACACGGTTGACGGTGATGTAGGCCTTAACTTCAGCGCAAGCGAGCTGTACAAGGTTGCGAGGAGGGCCACGAGGAACGACGCTGTGATATTACATTATGAGAGCGGCTTCACGGGCCTCTCCGTAGAACTTCAGGACAAGAAGACTTCATTCGGCAGGTCGTTCACGGTGACAGCCATGGAGACCTCGGAGGCTGAGATAAGGGAGATCGACCTAAGGCCTACGGCCAGGATAGTTATGACTGCTGACGACCTGGCCGTGCTGATAGCTGACGTCAAGACGGTCGGCGACATAGTTGAGCTGATAGCGAGGGAGGACTCCCTCATAGTCAGGTCTTCTGCCGAGGAAAAGGAGTACACGTGGATCATGAAGGCCGGCTCACCGCTTCAGGAGATAAGCGTTGAGAGCGAGACCAAGGCCTCTTACAGCGCGAAGTCTCTCTTCTCATCACTGAAGCCCATAGTGGGCCTTGCTGAGAGCATTACAATAGAGTACGCGACGGACTACCCGCTCAAGATCAGTGTTAGCTCATCAGGGCCTGAGCAGATACTTATCTACATAGCTCCTGTGCAGGGCTAAGAGCTCACTCTATCCAGTCGTGCGTCTGAATTTTCTCAGGGAGGTACTGGAACGCCAGGAACCTGAGCCCCTTACTGGCCAGGGCCTCTATCTCAAGCTTCGCCTTCTTGTCCAGGAACATGTCGATCTCCCTCTTCCAGAGGTTGGTCTGGAACCATGAGTATTTCATGAGCTCCTTTGCCCTCCTTATGTCAAGCTCCTTCGCCTTAATTATGTAGTTCCTCCTCTCCTCATCAGTCAGGTAGGGCTTCTTACGGCCATGGCCGAAGATGTCGCTCATCGAGACCCCGAGGAACTTGGCCTTCGGCGTCGCTAGCCTCTCGCTCTCGTAGCTGAGCTGTATGCTTCCCACCTTGAACACGCTGTATATATACCACCCGTAGGGGTCACTGTCGGTAAGCACGTACACTGGGAGCCCCAGCTCCTCGTTGAGTCTCCTCACGAACCTCCTCGTGGCCCTGTCAGGCTGCCCTGCGCCTGTGACGAGTATAGACTTGTACTTCTGCCAGAAGCCGACCCTGTGGAGCTGCTGGAAGACCGCGTCCTTCTCAACCACTAGGACGAACTCAGCGTCAACGTCCAGGAACTCTATTAGATCCGGCGTCGACTCTATTGCGTAGGCTCCATGGCCAAGCTTTGACAGGTCTATAACGTCGTTGCCGCTCCTTATCCTCATGTTGCCAACTACCTTGCCCTTCTCCTTGCTTAGTATCATGAGGTCCTCCCTGAGGAGCCCAAGCATGACCTCAAGGTCCCTCAGGACCGCGTCGCTCTCAGCCTGCTCGTCCCAGGTGTTCTCCTCGCGATGTCTTCCTTCAAGGTCCCTGTAGACTATTGTATGCTTGCCCCTGTAGTAGAGGTCCCTTATCGTGGGGTACTCGTTTTCGATCAGGGCCCTGTAGATTATGGAGGCCATGACAAGCGTCTGCATGAACCTCCTGGCTTCGTTCATGTCAAGAAACCTGCGCTCTAGCTTGGAGACGCCAAGCTTCAATATGCCCTTTTCAGGGTCAAAGATGGTGTTTGTAAGCGTCCTCTTAGGTATCACAAGCTTCAGCTCCTTGCCGCTTTCAAGGCTCTCTAACAGCTTACTGAAGGTGCCGTTCATTACATTTATTCCGCGCTTCCTCGCCTCTAGGTCTATCTTGTCCTGGTAGGCCTCAGGCACCTCACCTCACCTCCTCAATTTCGACGCCCTTGATTATGGCCTCCACGAGGGCCCTAGGGTCTGCCCTCCGGCCGTCTATCTTAGGCATCTCAACCGACGATGAGACGCTGCTTATAAGTAGCTCACGGGCCCTGGCCTCCAGCTCCCTGTACTGCTTGTCAAGCTTCTCCGGCGGCAGCGAGAGGATAGCGAGGCTCCTGGCGACCTCAGGTATATACTTCGCTATGGTGACAAGCTTCTCCTTGACCATCTCCTCCCTCTGCTTCCTTGATATGTAAAGCCTGAGGCTCCTAGCGACCTCAAGGACAGCGTTCCTTATCTCGGACTCGAGCTCAGGTACGTCGCTTATGCTCTCCTTGCCGACCCCCTTGTAGGGCACCTTGGTGCTGGCCACGTGAACAAGCACCGCTAACTGGTAGGGCTCCTGGACGCCGTATCTAGACCAGTCCACAGAGGTCACTACCTTGTATGAAACGTCCTCCCTCTCCTCATAGAGCAGGGGTATCTTGTTCGCGAACCTCAGAAGTATGGGCTCCTCCTGGGGCTCTATGGAGCCGCCAAAGGCTATCCCAGCCTCCACTATGAAGGGGTGCCCCTGATAGGCCCTGGCCGGCCTCGTGACGGCCTTAACCCACTCAGGCTTGAACATCCTTGTCAGGCCTAGCTCTATCAGCTCCTCGCCTATGGGGCTTAGGTAGTCGCTCCTGGGGCCCCTGAAGCCCTTGAAGGTCCTGAGCTTAGTTACGAACTCCTCGAGCTCTTTAGCCCTGTCCTTGCGGAGGAGGGTCTTTGGGCTCATGTCTGACCTGATGCCAACAGACCTGAGGAACTCAGTAGCGGTCTTGTCGCCTATGCCCTGGAACTCCTCCTTCAGGAAGTCAAGGAGGTTCTCAGCCTTGGTGCTCTCGAGCATAACCTTCACCTGCTCCAGGTCAACTCCATGGGGGTGGGGCTTCGCCTCCCTCGGCGGTTTGGGCATCTTCTTGGTGGCTCTCGGGAAGAAGTAGATCTCGTTTTCAGGGGTTACGAGCCATATCTCTGCGTAGGGCGCAACGACAGCGGTCCTCCTTATGTACTCTATAATCTTGGGCTTAGCCCTCTGCCAATCGCCCTCAACAAGGGCGCTGACTACAGTGCCGTGCCATGAGCTCCTCTTGAGAAATTGTCCGTCCTCTGCCACCAGGGGCTCGTTCCTCTTGACGTCGATCCTCACCTTCTGGTAATAGACGTACTCGCTGTTCTCCTGGGAGCTCACGACGAACACGGGCCTGCCCGTCGTGGTCTGGGCGTACAAGGTGACGGCCTTCACGCCTAGGCCGTACATGCCTCTGGTCTGCCTGATGACGTACTTGCTGCTGAAGAGGACCTTGCCGAAGGCCTGAGCCATCACGGTCTTAGGCACGCCTATGCCATTGTCTTCAACCGTTACCTCGTACCGAGCAGGCCTGTCCTCTGTCTCTGGCTCCACCTCCCTTATGTGTACCTTGATGTCAGGGAGTATCCCGTGGGAGTCCGTGGCGTCAAGTGCGTTCTCAACAAGCTCCCTCACGGTCTGGTAGAGCGCCCTAGTGGGGTTTGAGAAGCCTGCCAGCTCCTTGTTCTTGGAGAAGAACTCAGCGACGCTGATCTCAGTGAATCTCTCCCTGGGCTTGCTCTCCTGCTCCTGCGCCAATGGCCCTCCCCTTTCACCTTACCTCTAGGCCCATAAGAGACCTCAGGCTCTGGTTAAGAGGAACTGATAAACTTATAAGCATTTTTAAGGAGTTATGAAGACGGACGCTAACCTATCAACTCTAATATAAATATTAACCTTAGTGCTTTAAGAGGTAAGCTGCAAGAAGCGGCAAGATAATGGTAGCGTCCCCGTACACTGTGACGTGCTTAGCCGTGGGCTTTACCTTGCCCCAAGTTATCGCCTCTCTAGTCATGGCTCCGCTGAGCGAGCCGTCCCACTCCACGGCTGTAGTTACGTAAACGACGTAGTCTAGGCCCCCTCTGAATTGGCTCCACCAGATGGCGTGATGCTTGCTTATACCTCCTCCAATTATCAGCGCTGTCGCCTTTCCCTTAGTTCCAAAGAAGAGGTCAGCCAGCCTCTTCATGTCCTTAAAGTAGTTAATCTTCACTCCAAGGCCCCTCTGGCTCTCGAAGAACAGGTCAGTCCCAAAGGCGCCGTCCGCCCAGCCTGGGACGAAGACGTCGGCGTCAGCCTCATAGGCGGCCCTCAGGAAGCTGTCCTTGTCCTCTATCATCTGCCCAGCGAGCTTCAGCAGCTCGTAAAGTCCCCACTCCTCCCTCTCGGAAACGGCCCTAGCTACTAGGTCCCTGACGAACCTCTCAACCCTTGGCCCATAGTCCTCAACCCTTATGAAGACGTTGCCCAGCCTGTGTATATCATGTCTCGCTAGGTCTACGTCGTCGGCCTCAAAGAAGCCCTTAAGGTACTTGCCGCCTGTCGCTCTTGCTATATCGTGGTCTAGGGCCCCGCAGGTCGTTATGACTACGTTGAACAGCCTCTCTCTGATCAGCTGAGTTATGACACCCCTGAGCCCAGTTGAAATTAGGTTGCCCGTGAACGAGAGGACCCTCAGCTCTGAGTCCTTAAGCCCCTCGCCCAGTACCTGGGCCGCCCTCCACAGGTGACCCGCCATGAACCCGTACTCCTTACCGTAAAGCTCTATCAGGTCGCTCAAGGGGGCATCGGGCGAGACCTTCACGTCCTCAACGGGCTCGTACTTAGCCATGAAGACCCCCCTCTTGACGTCATGTTCGGGCTTATTAGCATTTCTGCCTTGAAATCGAAAAGCACGCCGCGGGCCCTTACTGAGTTGGTGAGAGGAGGTGAGGGCCAGGGGTAGGAGGTCCCTGTCCAACCTGGTGGGCGCGGTCATCCTGATCGCCGCTACCGTAGTTGGAGGCCTCTTCGTGTACTCGTACTTCCAGAGGAGCGTCGGGGCCTTCATGAGCCTGGGCTCAACGGTCAGCGTGGTGGGGACGGACGAGCCCATAAACTCCACCTCATCAATACTTTACCTGAAGATAGTAAACAATGAGCAAACAGCCATTCAGGTCACAGGCATCTTCCTGGTCAACTCTACGGGCAGGTACAACATCAACCTCACTCAGCCGTTGGTGATACAGCCAGGCTCTGAGGCCTCCATGGTCAGGGTAGTCCCAGGCACGTACTCCGAGGTCTACGTGGCGTACAACGCCGGCGGCGCTACCTACTACACCCAGCCGACGTCCCTTGGCTGAGGGGAAACCCCTTTGCCCCTGAGGTTTTTTCTTAGGGGCAGGCCTGAGGGAAGGCCTGCCCGTTCTGAGGGCTCAGCAGGACCTGATGAGGGCAGGGCGGCGCCTCCTACCTGGTCAATAGTGACCCAGTACAGCATAGGGCCTGTTAGGTACATCATCTACAGGGGAGGGGACGGCCTCCCAAGGCTCTCGGTCGAGGAGCCCGAGCCCGTAGGGGAGGACAGGCTTCTCGAGATAGCTACAGGCCTCTCGAGACCAAAGGACGAGGCCGAGGAGTACCTGGTGAGGAAGCACAGGAGCGGCTACGGTAAGCTCTACCCGCTCATAATAGACCCGCACATAGAGGAGATCTCGTACTCGGGCTTCTCAAGTAACGTGGCCGTCATACATAAGCTGTACCCGTCGAGGTGGATGTTGACCAGCGTCTCGCTGACCCCTGAGGAGGCCGATGGTCTTGCTATCGAGCTGGCCAGGAGGGCCAACAAGGCCGTCAGCATAGCCTCCCCCTACGCCGAGGGCCTGACGGCCGAAGGCCACAGGGTCTCGGTCTCATTTATGGCAGAGGTCAGCAGGTTCGGCAGCACGTTTGTTATAAGGAAGTACCCCCAGAAGCCCTTCACGATAGCTGACCTGCTCGCCAGCAAGACCATAGACGTCGTGGCGGCGGCGTACTTGTGGGTCATAGAGGAGGCCCAGGGCTTCATAGTGGTGAGCGGCTCCATGGGCTCAGGCAAGACCACGGTCTTGCAGAGCCTCCTGAGCCTCCTGCCTCCGTACGTGAAGGTCGTGACTATTGAGGACACTCCCGAGCTCGTTGTCGTGGGCCCCCTCTGGGACTCCCTCGTGACGAGGCCCAGGGTGCCGGGCCAGGAGGTCCAGGAGGTGACCCTTGAGGACCTGCTCAGGTTCGCCCTGAGGAGGAGGGCCGACTATGTTGTGGTGGGCGAGGTGAGGGGGAGGGAGGGCAGGCTCCTAGCTCAGGCGGCGGCCAGCGGCTATGGCGCCCTAACGACAATCCATTCGGACTCTCCCAGCGGAGTCCTGGTGAGGCTCTCCATGGAGCCCATCAAGCTCCCCAGGCTCTTCCTCGAGTCGGTGAAGGCCATAGTTCAGCTGGGCAGGACGCCCGGCCTCGGCGGCAAGGCCGTCAGGAGGGTCCGCGAGATAGCCGAGGTTATAGAGTACGAGGCGGTGCCGGTGTTCAAGGAGGGCTCATCGAGCTCGCCCAACGACATAGCAGAGAGGAGCCACCAGCTCTCCTGGGCGGCGGACAAGCTGGGCATAGCTGACGTGAAGACAGAGCTTAAGGAGAGGGCCAAGTTCCTGGAGTCCCTTGCGGGCAGGTCTGTTGAGGAGCTGAGGGCTGAACTAACCAAGTTCTACATGTCGAGATACGGTGACGTTATATGAGCTGGCGTAAGGCTTTCTACGACCCTAGGCTTTACGGAAGAGCCGCCAGGTGGCTAAGGGCCGCGGACAGGGCCTCACTGCCGGTCTCCGCGTCCCTCGCCCTGGCGTCCGCTGTCGTCCTCTTAATACTGAGGGACCCCCTCTGGGCAGTCGTCCTGGCCGCCAGCGCGGCGTTCTCAGCGGCTGCCCCATATATAGCCGCAAGGACGTACTCATACGTGGTGGCGTCCGGGACAGAGGGCGAGCTGCCGGCTGCCCTTGCCTTCCTGATACCTTATGCGGCTTCCTCAAGGGACCTGGCCAACCTGCTCGTCTACGCGGCGAGGGAGCTCAAGCTCAGGTTCCTGGGCCGCGAGGCCTGGAGGCTTGAGGCCCTCATGGCCTCTGGGAACGACGAGAGGGCTGCCCTCAGGTTCCTGGCTGACACAAGCCCTAGCCAGAGGCTGAGGCTGATCATAATGGAGCTGCTCAACGCGGAGGAGCTGGGGCTCCCCAGGTCAAGGCTTATGGCGACCCTTTACTCCAGGACGCTTGACCTCGTAAGGACCTCCTGGTCAAACTACGTTAAGGTAGGGGAGGTGGTCGTAGAGGGCGTTATAACGCTAGTGGCCTCAGCGGCCATACTGGTCCCAATAGCTGTAATAGGGAGCGCCTCGCTCCTTGCCCCCCTGGCAGCCATCTCAGCAGCCATATCCGTAGGCAGCGCTCTGCTGCTCGCTGTTGAGAGGCCGAGGCTTGGCGACCTTGAAGGCGGCTGGTCAATAGGAGGCCTGACGCTCACCGCTGCTGTCCTGACCTCGGCGTTCACGGCGTGGGGTCGTATTGCTATTGCGGTAGCAGTTCTGGCCATTGCGGCAGTCTATTCAGAGTCTTTGAACGTGGTGGCTGAAAGGAAGGCGTCGCTGGCCGCGGCCAAGCTTCGCGAGGCGGCGGCTAGGGCGAGGCTGGGCATGACATTTGATGAGCAGCTGAGGCTGGCAGCGCCGGCAGGAGGAAGGGTAGTAGAGGCCGTCGCTAAGGCCTTCAGGGTGGCTGGCAGGGTAGGTCTTGGGGGAGCCATAGAGAGCTTCGCCGACGTTATAAATGACGCCATGAGGGCTGTGAGCTCCGTGAGGGTCGAGGGAATCCTTCTCGAGTCGCTTTCAGCGGTGGTCCCCGCGGTGTCAGCTGTAGCCATAAGGGTAATGGCGTCCTACGTGGCTTCATCTACAGCCTTTGCTTTCCTCGGCCTCGGCTCACTTGCAGGGTCTTTAAACGTGCTCCTGTTCATGGCCCCGCTGGCCCCCTTACCTGCAGCAGCCCTTCAGAGGGGCAGGAGGATGTCAGCCGCGCCGAGCCTTGCGTCGCTGGTCGCAACGCTCCTGGCTATGAGACTACTCTAACTGGTCAAGCCATCAGGTTAGCTCCTTAACCGTTCGGGCTTCGTAATAGGTGACCCCGCCGCTCTCATCAACTACTGCGACGACAGGGTCATGTGAGTCTGAAACGGCGAGCCTGCTCCACTCAGCTATCTCCAAGGGTCTCACCGTCGTCCCCTCGCTTAAAACAAGTATCTCGGCGATCTTCCCAGGCCTCTCCTCAAGGAGGAGGGTCCCCGGCCTAGGGCCCGGCCTGACACTCTTGCCCCTCCTCTTTAGGTCATAGTAGACTAAGAACAGCACGAAGTCGGCTTGTCTCTTCTCAAGCGCGTTGAGGGCCCCGAGCCAGTCCCCCTTCTCCTTAATCAGCGCGTAGGCCTCCTCGTAGGGGTCATAGGGACTTTCAGGCACGCTCCCTCACCCTGCGAAGTATCTCGAGGAGGGCTGCTGACGCTGCGCCCACTACGGCGTAAAGCAGGAAGCCGCTCCCTATCACAAGCTGGTACACGTAGGAGCTTGTGAGTACCAGGGGGGCGCTTAGGGAGCTCATAGCGTTTCCTAGGGCGTAAAGGCTCACGGCCATGAATATCAGGGCAAGCACGGCCTCCGTCTCCCTCCAGAGGCTGAAGTCTCTACGAGACAGCTTAAAGAAGACCTCAGACACCATTACGTACATTACGACGCCTATGATTATCAGCGTGAGGTCAAAGGACACTATGTTTCCCGCCTTAACTGATAACTCCATTGGTGACCTCAGCGTGAAGTACATGCCGTAAAGGGCTATGATAAGCGTCACGGCCAATATTCCAATGCCGACCAGCTGCAGAGGGCTGCTCTCCTTGATCCTCAGGGCTGCTGACCTTGCAGCCCTCCAGGCAACGTCCTCAACGTTGAAGCCTTTCAGGACCAGGAAGAGGCCAAGCAGCGCAGCCATGATCTTCAGTGACAGGATCAAGTAGCCGAATATGGTGAGAACGCCAAAGACCAGCAGAAGCACCCCAGGCACGCCAAGGAAGTACCTCGAGTACCTGGGATCGTTCAGGGCCTTCCTGATGTACCTGGCCAGCAGGACGTAGCCCCCTTCGACCCCAAGGCTCTGCTCCACTATGACCCTCTTCACGCCAGCTATCGGGCCCACGTCCCTCAGGACCTCAGCCATCAAGATCTCGTCAAGTCCGTCGCTGACCAGGTACAGCTCGTAGTCGTTGCCGTCCGCGGCCTCCTTGACTCGCCTTTTGACAAGGTCCTGAGCGATCAGGCCGCCGCGCGGGTGGCCGCCAACTATCATGATCTCAGGGCTCCTGCCCTCCCTTTCAAGCTGCCTGTAGAGGTTAAGACCGGCGAAGATGGCGTTAGTATCAGCGTCCTCTGGTCTCTCAACGGCAAAAAGCATGGCGGCCCTCTCAACATTTTCATAGCCCTTAACGACAGAGGTCCCTATAGTGGAGCCTATATCGTCGTCTTCATCTATTACGACTATTAACGGCCTTCTGCCATAGGTCCCAGGGCCCGTGGGCATTAACCCCTTCTTACCTTGTTGGGTTACCTTTTGCGAACTTAAAATTGATTGATGCCTTGTTGGGCAACCTTTTAGCTGAACAGGCCTTTGAGGACTTCAGGCTTTAGGACGAAAGCGGCTCAGTTAACGCGGGGCATCAGCCCTTCTAATTGTCATATTGCTATGATCTCAGGCCCTGTGGTAAGGAGGTTTAAAGGCGTTAAGGCCGTCTAGCCTCGTCCTGGCCCTGCAACAGACAGTGCCTCGCCGCAGATGCGCGATAAGACCTCAGGCGGCGCATCGGTACGGAATCCCACGTCAGAGAGATGAGTCCTGGAAAACGAGAAGCCTAGGTCCGTTAACAACTTCTTCACGCTTTCAAGGCTAGGTATGTTACGCCTTTGGGCTGAGCACAGGTAGTCGAGCCTCTGGTGGAAGTAGTTCTGCAGGCTCAGCTCTTGTCTAACGACCCCCAGCACCCTCCTGAGCCTCTCCAAGCTTTCAAGTGTTTGCACCTTGTCTAGGAGCTTAAGGGCCCTGTCCACGAGCTCTTGGTCATAGAGAGGCCCTCTCCAGAGGGGGCCATAGCAGTTGTCATGAAGCTCTGTCAGCCTAACCACTCCACCCTCCATTAAGTCAAGGCAGCCAAGATCCCTTTCAAGGACCTCATCGGACTTCCTTGCGCCCCTATCGAACGAGACGAAGAGCCTTACGTAGTGGTCTACGCTGAACGAGGCGAGGGGCTTCAACGCCCTATCCATTGACGCGGCGACCCTGGCCATGTAACCAAGCAGCGACCTAATTGCCACCTCCCTGTAGTGTCTAAGCGGCAACGGCATATTCACCCAGTACCTCCTTTTCGCCGCCAAGGGCTTGGAGCCGCCCAGCACCGCGAGGTCCGTCGCTGTAACCCCTAGCAGACCTCCCCTGCCAAGGGCCGAGATCGCTGAGGCTAGGTAGGGCGCGGGGCTCCCGAAGGGGTCCACGTCAACTAGGTTAAACGTCATGCCTAGCTCCCTCCTCAAAGACAATAACAGGACGTTTGCGTCCCTGTTAGCTGGCCTAAGGACGCCGTTGAGCGCGTTTATCTTCACGTTCATATTTATCAGGCGGAAGGCCGAGAGGTCTATGTCATTTACTATCCCCTCTTGTACCCTGCTCAGCTCTAGCGCGTACCTAACCCCCCTTACTCCAGTGCCTGCGAGCGCGTCAACGAAGAAGGCGCTAAGGCCTATCGAGCTGAGAAAGGCCTCAGCCATCAGTACTGAGAGGTCCCTATTAAATGTCATAACTGGGTTGTAGAAGACCTCAAGCCAGGCGGGCTCCAGGCCTCCGTGCTCTGTTACAGCGCGCCTGGTGTCAGGTATGTAAAGCAGGGCCCTGCCCTCCCTTATCACTGCAAGCCTCATCAACTAGCCACCGCACGAGCTCGTCCAGCCTCGCCTTGATCAGGTCCCTATTATGCTCCGTCAATTCTATTACTTTATCCCTGCTGATGAGGTAATAGATCTGGGGGTCAGACTGTCGAAGCCTGTAATGGAAGGTTATAGCTGTAGGCAAGGGCCTCCTGGTTAATAGGTCCCTTATGGCCTCCCTGAACCCCTTGAGCGAGAGCTCCATAGGGCCCACTTCATCAATTATGACAAGGTCTGCAAGGCTCAAGGCCTTTGTAATTACTGACAACAGAAAGTCCTCGGCGTCTGGGTCAAGCCTATACTTGCCAATCCTGACCCCCGTGGAGTCAACGGAGGCCAGCAGGTGCTCATCGCCGTCGTAGAGATCCTTTAGTTTAAATCCCCACCTAGGACCCGCTGCGGTCCTTATCTCAGGGGTCACGAACCCCCCTACCCTACAGCCGATCCCCTTGGCTTTGTCTGCGAGAGCGAGGGCCAGGGTTGTCTTTCCGACGCCAGGCCTACCAGTTATTGCGAGAAGCCTTGCCGCTCTCATGGAGCTCGCCTAGGGCTTCTAGCAACTCATCAACAGTAAGTACAAGCCCGCTATCGTCAATTATACTCTTCAGCTCAGACGACCTCTCTCTTTCAGCTACAAGGTAGGCGTAGCCCCTTACTATCCTAGCGAGCTTACTCATGTTACTGAACCTGTCGCTGAGCTGCTGGACGTCGTCGCGGACATGGGGGACCGTGAGGAGCACACTAACGGACTCCTTTGCGACAACTATGTCAAGGGGCGCCCTTCTCGCGTGATACAGCTTCCACCCATTTCTCTTCAGCCTCTCAAATATTATCTCCTCTACCCTGCTGTCAAGCGGAGGCCCCTGAGAGCTGGCCTTGCTTGCCACAACCTCTTCGGAGGAGTCAAAGATGTTAACAGGCATCACAACGTCCTCACCAAACTCCCTGATTATCCTTTCAGCTATCTCAAGCGTGGGCTTTACGGCTTCACGCTCATAGTCGTAGATAGTCCTTCTCGAAACGCCGAGCCTTTCAGCAAGGGCTCCACGGCTGTAGCCCTTCCCTATTCTGAGGCTCCTGAGGACCTCACCGCTTATCTTTATCTTAAAGCCGTCCCTATCCTCAAATATGGCCGGTTGCTCGTAGTCCCTTGCCGCGTCCACTATGGTCTCGGGGGTCAACACCTTTAGGCCCTCAAGGTCGTATATGACGCCCTTTATCAGCTCCTGCCCATCCCTGCTGTTTGCCACAACGAAGGCGTTAACCTTCATGGTCGCCGAGAGCCTCTTAAGCTCTTCCCTCTCGGCCCGCCCGACCTCAGAGGTGTCACGCGATAGCTTCACGATTATAGAGCCCTTGCCTGAGACCCTTAGAGCGGCATCAACGCTACGCGCCCTCTGGTCGCTTGGGTACCTTAGAATCTCAACGTCCCCCACCGAGCTCAATAGCTCTATGGACTTCTCTACGAAGTCCCTTAACTTCGCGTCCATGCAGCCAGCTCCTCACAGCTCCTGTTGTAGGTTTAGGCCCTAAGGTTTTTTAATGCTTAAGACCTTCAGCTGGGCCAAGCGATCTCAGGAAGTGGCATCCATATCTTTTGGCGGCCTCGTTAATGCTACTACATATAGCGCACGTTATGTACTGAAATTGCTGCGAAGCCCTCTCGTCGAACCATGCCGCCAGGACAAGGCCGGCGGCCTCCTTGACCATGGCCATGCTCCTTGGGTCCTTAACTATTTGGTCAAAGTATTTATCACCTCGTTTTCTTTCAAGGTAATTTGATATGGCTGCTGGTGTAAGCCCAAGCAGCCTAGCTGCCTCATACTTGGAAAGCCTCATCTCGGTCGTGAGTACATAGGCTATAGAGGCCCTTATCGATGGCATTACCTCTCTCGCTGCAACCTCGCAGGGCGACTGCAGCGGTTTCCTCGCGTTGTTCACAGCCTTTACACTTCCAGCTGAGCATCAATGGCATTAGCCCTTATAAAACCATGTTTATATAAGGATCACAAGCTCTCGTCTCTTTAACGCGCGTTTAAAAACTCTGTTACGCCGTTTAGGCGTCAGGGATAAGGCTATGGGAAGGTACTTTGACGTGGAGTTCGACGAGGACTTCATAAGGGAGCTGAAGGACACGCTGGCCTACATGGTCAACCCTGTGACCATAGAAGTCTTTATAGATGACCCCTCGAGGTGCGAGACCTGCGAAGACGCCTATAAGCTGATGAAGACCATAGCGGACGCCTCGCCCGTGCGCCAGGGCAAGAAGATGATAGAGCTTAGGGTGTTCAGTAAGTCGAGGCCTGAGGACCTTGAGGAGTTCAAGAGGCAGAACGTTGAGAGGGTTCCCACCGTTGCCATGTTGGGTGGCGTTATAAGGTATACAGGTACGCCAGCGGGCGAGGAGGTGAGAGGCCTGATAGAGACAATCATGAGGATCAGCGAGAATGAGAGCGGCCTAGAGCCGGGGACCAAGAAGTCGCTGGCAAGTCTAAAGGGGGCAGTGCACATAGAGGTTGTCGTAACTCCTTCCTGTCCCTACTGCCCTTACGCAGCCCTTTTGGCAAATATGTTCGCCTATGAGGCGTGGAAGCAGGGCAACCCAAAGGTCATGGCTGACACCGTTGAGGCGTATGAGAACATGGACATCGCCGAGAAGTACGGCGTCATGAGCGTGCCCGCCATAGCGCTCAACGGCGTCATGTCGTTCATAGGGGTCCCCTACGAGGAGGACTTCATAAACTACGTGGCTGCAGCGGCTGAGGGCAAGATAGAGGAGCTCGTGTTGAAGACAGAGGGCGAGGCCTCAGGGCTTTGAGGCCCTCTTAATTTTAAGCTTTGTAAAACAGTAACACCCGCTAGGGGCTGGAACCCTCAAGATCCCCCTCTTGTCGCCCGGAACCTCAAGACATCCTAGGTGTGAACAAACTTCAGCCCTTTCGACAGGCAGGTTTAGCCTGATTTCAGGCTCACCGTCATAACCTGTAGGGTTCAGGACCAGTAAGTTCAGGTTGGCTGTTCCTGCGCTTTCAGACCTCACGGAGTCTGCCAGGACTGCAGCGGGCCCTGGCATCACGGAGCCGAGCCTCATCTTAGACCTGCCGCCCCATCTTACAATGGCCTCTAGGAGCGTCCTGAAGGCCTGGACTTCGCCTCCCTCAACGACATACAATAACGAGCCCCTAGGGGCCTCGATAGTCAGGGATCCATCCTTTATCAGGGCCTTGAAGGGGTTAGGAGATACGATGGAGACCGCTGTGGGCCCCTTAAGGGTCAATACGTTTGTTGTCAGCGAGCTTCCTGGCCTAAGCCTAAAGCTAACGAACCTCAGGGGGTAGAGAACAGAGACCATCACATCGAATAGCCCCGTTCGCATGTTCACAACATCCTCTTTCAGGATTAGGGTGGCCCCGGCCTCCGAGACCGCTGCTGAGACCTCCTTGCCCACCCACGCCCTCAGGCCACGGCCAAGCGATTCAAGGGTGCCGTTATGGTCCAATTCAAGGAATCCAACCTTAAGCTTCTCCTGACCGAGCGGCTTGGGCTCCAGGCGGGAAGCCTGTTGGGCAGACGACCAAGGGAGGGCCTTAGGGAGGCACAGGCTACGGTTCTCCAATGTAAAGCAGAGCCCAGCTTCGCTGTGGT
Organism: uncultured Acidilobus sp. JCHS; assembly: GCA_000495735.1. Classification (NCBI taxonomy): domain Archaea; kingdom Thermoproteati; phylum Thermoproteota; class Thermoprotei; order Acidilobales; family Acidilobaceae; genus Acidilobus; species uncultured Acidilobus sp. JCHS. The sequence goes on from AYMD01000001.1 coordinate 81,356, forward strand.
CCACGAAGACCTGGGGCTCCCACGCAAGCAGGTTAAATGGGAGTCCGTCCTCAAGTAGGGCCTCAGCGCCGCGGCCCGCCGTATAGCTCTCATAATTTACGGCGAAGTCCAGCGCGGGTTCCCTGGGCACCTCAGCCACGTTGCCTCCGCCGTTTACTAGGACTTCGTAGAGGCCGCAGCACGTCCACCTGAGCTTGTAAGGACCCCTCACCTCTCTTACGCCAGCCAGGTTAAGAAGTCCTGGCATAGTAGGGATGGCAAGGTCTTCCTCGGAAAGCCTGCCGTCCTTGGCTTTCTCCTGGCCTAGCCTGATCCATCTTAAGGGATCTGGAAAGTCCAAAAGGCTACACCACCGGTTAGAAGTTCACAGGGGATGGTGCGGGGGGTGGGCTTTGAACCCACGCAGGCCTACGCCATCGGGTCCTGAGCCCGACCCCTTTGACCAGGCTCGGGCACCCCCGCACCGCGTTGTAAGCCTAAGGCCCTAATCTTATAAGGTTTCTCACGAGCTTTCAGGCTCATGTAACCTTTTAAGTAGTGTAAGTCGTCGACCCCTTGAAGGGGTCCCTAATTGGGTCTGCTTGACGCGCTGTCAAAGGCGTCAGAGTACCTGCCAACTATAAGGAAGCCAGGGCGTAAGCTGTCGCTGACCAGAAGGCTCGCCTGGACTGGCATAATCCTCGCTATTTACCTGGTAATGAGCAATATACCGCTATACGGCGTGCCTGTACAGGCCGCCACGGCGACCTCTGTCACGTTGATGAATATAATTTTCGCGAGCTCCGTCGGCACGCTTATGCAGCTTGGCATAGGCCCTATAGTCACGGCCGGCCTAATACTTGAGGTGCTCGCCGGGGCTAAGCTCATAGACATTGACCTCACGGACCCTGAGGACCAGGCAAAGTTCACGGGGGCCATGAAGACGCTGGCGGTGATATTTGCGGTCGCCGAGGCCCTAGTGGTCACCTTAAGCGGTATGTTCTGGCCCAGCGGTATGGCCGTGTCCCCTCTGACCAAGGCCCTCGTGGTCATACAGCTGGTGCTGGCCAGCTACTTGGTGATCCTAATGGACGAGGCGCTTCAGAGGGGCTGGGGGATTGGAAGCGCTATAAGCCTCTTCATACTGGCCATGGTGGCCCAGACGGTCGTGTGGGACATGTTCGGCTTCGTCCCCAGGATAGCCCTTGACTTTGGGGTCGTGCCGGCCCTGATCTATGATAGGGACCCATTCATAGTGCTTACGAGAGCCAACGGGTTCCCTGACGTAACGGGCCTCTTGGCGACTTTCGCTGTTGTCGTGCTGCTCGTCTACCTTCAGGCCATGGTGGTTGAGATACCCGTTACATCGCCTCAGCTCAGAGGGATAAGGACTAAGGTGCCGCTCCAGTTCCTTTACGTGACCAACATACCTGTGCTGCTCCTATCGATCCTAGTGGCTGACCTTCAGCTCTTTGAGGCGCCCATAGCGAGGTTCTTTGGCCTGAACTCCCTGGCCTACAGGCTCTATAATGATGTGGTCTTCTACCTCTCGCCACCTACGGGACTTGTTGAGACGGCGCTCAACCCGCTTAGATCTATAATCTTCGCCGTCTCCTGGCTCGCACTCTCTGTCGCATTCGGCTACGTATGGGTCGAGGTGGCGGGCCTCAACCCGGCTTCGCAGGCAGAGGCGCTGGTCAAGGGAGGGCTAGAGGTCCCTGGCATGAGGAGGAACCCGCGCGTATTAGAGAGCCTTCTTTCAAAGTACATATACCCCTTGACCTCTTTGAGTAGCCTGATAGTGGGTGCGATAGCCGTGGCGGCAGCCTTCCTAGGGGCCTACGGTGGCGGCATAGGCCTGCTGCTGGCCGTCGGTATAGTTTACCAGTACTACTCGCTGATAACGTACGAGAGGGCCCTGGAGGCCTATCCGCTGATCAAGAGGTTGCTGGGCGAGTGAACATGGCCGAGCGACTGAGAAACAGCTTCAAGGTAGTTGTGGTCACAGGGGTCCCTGGCGTCGGTAAGACAACGGTGTTGTCAATAGCTGAGAAGAAGGCCAGGGAGCGCGGGATAAAGCTCAAGGTCTTGAACTTCGGCGACTTCATGCTGAACAAGGCCGTTGCTGAGGGCCTCCTTAAGAACAGGGACGAGATAAGGCGCGCCAGCTTAAGGCAGCAGCTAGAGCTTCAATCCTACGCGGCTAAGGCCATGGTAGAGGAGGCATCAAGAGAGCTAGGCACTGATGGCTTTCTTATTATAGATACTCACGCGGTAGTGAGGACCCCTGTCGGCCTTCTCCCCGGCCTTCCGAAGCACGTCGTTGACGAACTCAAGCCCGACGCCATAGTTCTAATAGAAGCAGATCCTAGGGAGGTGGCCGCGAGGCAGCAGAAGGACACGACCAGGTACAGGGCAGACTTCGGAGGCGAAGAGGGGGTGAAGCTGCTTATGGAGCAGGCCAGGATGGCCGCCTTCTCCAGCGCCACCCTTTACGGGTCTATCGTAACCACCATTATCAACAGGGAGGGAAAGGCCGAGGAAGCTGCGGAGGAGCTGCTTAGGGTACTTGAGAAGGTCTGAACCTTTAATACTTGTTATATGGATTTACGACTTCTTATCGCTGCAGGCTTGTACTTACCTTCCTTGAAAAGTCTCATCCTTTCCTTGGCCTCAGGCTTTACTACCAGCTTTGCCAGCTCGTCAATGGAGGTCTGAGCTAACTCGTAGTCAAGGTCGCTGAGCGAGAGCTTCTTTATCAGGGTCAAGGACTCTTTAGGGAATGAGGCCAAGGTCTTTATAAGATCATCCACAACGTTATCTATCTCTAGCCTTGGGACTACCTCATCAATGAGCCCTAGGTTAGCTGCCTCGTGGGCTGAGAGGCGGGACCCTGTCAGCGCAAGATATCTCACCTTCCTGTGGCCGAGCGCCTTAACGCCTATGGTGATAAGCAGCGGGGGGAGCAGGCCAAGGGCGACCTCTGGAAAGCTTATCCATACGTCATCAGAGGCTACCACTATGTCGCAGGCTAGGAGCATCTCGGCCCCGCCGCCAGCTGCAAGGCCCTTCACTTCGCAGACGACGGGTTTTGGGCATTCTATTATGGCCTTAATAACTTCAAGTATCTTGTTGAAGAACTCCTTGGATTCGTCAGGAGACCCAAGCCTATACATGGCATCTATGTCGTCACCGGAGCTGAACACCTGGTCGGTCCCAGTTATTAGAACTACAGGGGCGGGCGAAGCGCAGGCGTTCTCAAGCTCGCCCTTGATAGAGGCCCACATGGCCTTGTTAATGGCGTTAAGCTTGTCAGGCCTGTTTACCTGAATCCTGTAGGCGAGCCCCTTGTATAACCCGCCCAAGACCTCTTTATTCATAATATCCACCGCGTTCGTAGTGCGTCAACGATATAAGAGCGGTAAAGTAAGAGCTGTAGCTAATGCGCCACCACACTAAGGCAGCGCCGGGGGTGGGATTCGAACCCACGCGCCCCTTGCGGAGCAACGGGTCTCCAGCCCGTCCCCTTGGGCCGCTCGGGCACCCCGGCGCTCAATGAAAAGGGGACCTTCAGATCTTATTTATGTTTGCTGCCCTACAATTTCATAGACTACGGCTTACTTCACATCCCATTTCAGTTTTGCTAAGAACCTCCTGGACCCTTAGCCGCTGAGCCCTTCCAGGCCCTGGGATATACGCCGTGAGGCATGACAATCCTTGTGGGCTTTGCGACGATCCCTCTCTCAGACTTCTCCACCTCGGCTGCGTCCATAAGCGCCTCGCCGAGCCCTACCAGCTCGCCTTTGAGGGTGAACATAGCGACCGTTGAGCCTCTCTTTAAGTCCTCTGAGAACATGGCCACGCCAGGCACGGCAAGGTAAGCGCCGTTGACGACGCTTTCAACTGCCGTGTCCCTAAGCACAAGCTTCGGCAGCTCACACGCGGAGACCTCGCCAGGCAGTATTACCTTCCTTAGGAGGTCGTCCTTACCCTCCTCGTGCAGCCTGTATATGGCCTCAGAGAGCTGGTGAAGGGTGACGAGACCTTTCTCCTCAGTGAAGGGGCCGCTTCTAACCCTCCTGAGCTCCCTCATGTGGGCGCCGACGCCGAGGACCAGGCCCATGTCCCAGCAGAGCTTCCTCATGTAGGTGCCGGGGTCTGACTCCACCTTCATGAGGACAAGCCTGTCCCTGACCTCAAGGACGTCTATTGAATTGACGTTTCTAATCCTCAGCGCCCTCCTCACGTTGCTCCTCACAGGCGGCCTCTGGTAGATGGGGCCTATGAACTCCGAGGCGACAGCCTTCAGCTCGTCAGCGCTCACGTCACCATGCAGCTGCATGACGCAGACGTAAGCCTTCCTGGAGTGTACGACTACGCCTATGATCTTCGTTACATTCTCAAGGGCTATGGGAAGTACTCCGCTTACCTTGGGGTCTCCCCGCCTGGGCCTTCAGGCGCCAGGCTCTAGGGTGCCCCCATGGCCGGCCTTTTTGACGCCCAGCATCCTCTTGACCCACGCGACCACTTCATGGCTCGTGGGGCCAGGGGGCTTGTCAAGGTTTATGACACCATTTGCTATGTATTTGCTTAGGGGCCTTTCAGTTGGTATAGTGCCGTAGGAATCACTTGTGTCCTCCATGTACTTCTCCTTTAACTTAACCTTGTTATCGCAGAACTCGTTGACGGAGTTCAGAAACGAAAGGCCCCTCCTGGTCAGCTCAGAGCTCAAGCACTCACCCTTAAACTAAGCTAAGGCCTTCTCCATCTTAACTTTCTCTCTCATGAAGTCCAGGAGGCCCGCCTCCTGAAGGGCCTTAAGCACCTCCTCGTCGCTAGCGCCTTTACTTATGCTGATGACGCGGTCAAGAGGCGCTATATGCTTTATGTTGACCCTCCTCCTCTTGACGCCTGTGAGCTGCTTAGGCCCAGTCACTAGGACCAAGTTTTCGTCGATTATGTCAACTATGACGCACTTCCTCCCGGCCTCATGCCCCCTTACCTTATAGCAGAGCCTCCCAACCTCTATGGCCGGCACAGGTCAACACCTAGGCTCCTCAAAGGGGCGCTCACTTAAAAAGTTAAGTCGGCGACAGCTCGTCAGCCTTGACTTCCTTGTCGCCAACTAAGAAGTACCTGCCGCTCTCCCTCACCTCTTCCTTCCATACGGGTGCCTCGTGCTTGACCTTATCAACGATCCACTGCAGCGCGGGGAAAGCCTCAGCCCTTCCCTCTGCCGAGACCCCGACCACCATTGTTAGCTCCCCAGGCCTCCTGGTCCCGACGTAGTGGGCGATGAAGACCTTCGACAGCTTGAACTCCTTAATGGCTTCCTCGCCTATCTCCCTGAGCTTGGCCTCAAGGAGTTCCTCCGAGTGCTCATACCTGAGCTCCTCGACCCTCTCGCCCCTGTTAAGCCCCCTCACTACTCCTATGAACAGGGCCAGGGCGCCCACACTGTCATCGCCCTGCAGGAGCTTGACTACGTCAGCTAGGTCAACTGGCTCTTCACTCAGCACCCTGACAATGACCCTCTCGGAGCCCCCAGAGGAGGGGGGCAGGACGTGGACTACGGCAGCGTCGTCCGGTATCTGATCATGGGGCCTCAGGGTCCTCCCGTCGGCTATCAGGTACACACCTATGCCTAAGGCCCTCAGGGACCTAGGCAACCTGGCTTCGAGCAGGGACAGTAGGTCGGCAGCCCTGCAGTTGTCGGGCACCTCCAGCTCTATCTCATTTGAGCCTGCCTCCTCGCGCAGCACAGAGTAAAGCCTGACCTTTACCTTCCTCACGCTATCACCTTCTTCTTGGCCTCCAGCCTCTTGCTTAGCGCCTCCTCAAGCTCTTTAGAGACGCGTATGGAAGAGCTCTTGACGCAGTCGCTTTCAGCCCTCTCTACTAAAAGCCTCAGGAACTTGGCCGCGCACCTAGCGCTGTGGAAGGCCAGCTCCAGGTCACCTCTCCTTATTACTATTCCCTGGCCCTCATAGAAGGTCCTACCGCATACGAGACACTTGTACTTGGCGCCCTTGACCAAGCCCTTCCCTGGGGGGTTAGGGCGCAGAGCTATTTAAGGCAGGGAGTGCAGAGGAGAACGGTTTGCGTGAGGGAAACCGACTGTAGAGGCGCGCGGTGCCGTAAATGGAAAGGCCAAGACTACATCCAGTCATAGAGAGCCTGATACGGGAGCGGGGCTGGGCAGGGCTAACTCTAATGCAGGTCAGCGGAGCCAGGGCCATACTCGAGGGCAAGAACGTCCTTATAACGGCCCCCACAGGCGAGGGCAAGACAGAGGCTGCGCTCCTGCCGCTCCTCAGCCAGCTCGCCTATACAGGGTCGGCTCAGCCCGTCGCCATAATTTACGTGACGCCCATGAGGGCGCTGATAAATGACCTGTACAGGAGGATAAGCTACTGGAGCAGACCCCTAGGCTTCAGGGTCGCCAAGAAGCACGGCGATGTGCCGTCCCATGAGAGGTTCGCAAGGCTGCGTAACCCCCCTCATATATTGCTGATAACTCCCGAAAGCCTTGAGATAGACCTTGACTGGGCGCCGCGATTTAGAGAGTACTACAGGAACGTAAAGGCGGTCATCGTTGACGAGCTTCACGAGCTGCTTTCTTCGAAGAGGGGAGCGCAGCTGCTGCTTCTCCTTGAGAGGATAAAGGAGCTTGCCGGCGACTTTCAGAGGATAGGTCTCTCCGCAACTTTGGGGGACCCGGCAAGGGCGCTGGAGGTGCTGTCCGGCAGCAGCAGGAGGCCGAAGGCCGTTGTTGAAGGGCGCGGCTTCAGGCGATTCGAGTTCTCCATAGAATATGTCCCCGACGAAGACGACCCATGGCCTGCGGTCGTTAAGGGCGCAGTCGCTAGCGTCTCAGGCCCGACGCTTATCTTCGTCAATAGCAGGTACGTGGCTGAGAAGATAGGGCACGAGCTTCAGGCGGTCGGCCTAAAGGAAGTCTATGTGCATCACTCAAGCGTCTCAGCAGACGTCAGGGAGGCTATCGAGCAGAAGCTTCGCGCAGGGGCTGACGTAGCCGTAGTGTGCACTAAGACCCTGGAGCTGGGCATAGACATAGGTGACATCAGAGGGGTTGTCCAGATAAGGTCACCAGGCTCTTCGTCAACCCTTCTTCAGAGGGCTGGCAGAAGCAACCACTCGCTCGGAGGCGTGTCGAGAGGCACAATAATAGCGGTGGGGCCTGTCGACTTCGCTGAGGCGGTAGCCGAGGCCAACATGGCCAGCCTCGGCCAAGTCGATGATCACATGCTCGAGACGACTCCCATCGATGTGATAGCAAAGGAGGTCATTGGCTACACGCTTGCGAAGGGGTCAACAACGCCAGACGAGATGTACAAGGTTTTCAGGGGCGCAAAGGCGTTCAACACATCGTATGAGGGCTTCCTAGGGCTAATTGATTACATGAAGAGGAACGGCGTCCTGGAGGAGTCAGGGGGCCGTCTCAGGGTTGGGAGGGCTTTCTATAAGATATGGAGGCTAAGGGATAAGGAGGGAGGGGGCTGGGCGGTCAGGGACTTTGCGGACTTCTTCTCCACCATACCGAAGAGGGACTTCTTCACAGTCAGGTCTGGAGACCTAACGGTAGGCTACATGGACTCCTACTTCGTTTACAGGAACATACGTCCTGGCGATATAATTAGGCTGGCAGGCATGACGTGGCAGGTCATAAGGATCGATGAGGTTAATGAAAGGCTTGAGGTCGCTCCGGCCTCTGGAGCAGCTGAGATACCGCTTTGGCGCGGCGAAGGCGTTGAGAGGTCAAGAGCCGTAGCGCTGGAATTTTACAAGGTGATATTTGGTGATGAAAACTGCAAGGTGAGCTGCAGCCACGACGGCCTATCGGAACTTGCACGGATAAGACAATGGTACGTGAACAGAGGCCTAAAGGTCGACAACGATACAGCGCTTCTAGAGGTCGTTGATGATGAGCAGGTACTGCTCGCGCCGCTCGGCTCAAGGGTGTCGGAGACTTTGGCCTTAGTGGTCTCTTATCTTCTTATGAAGAACAGGGGGCTGGACGTCAGGTACAGGTCGTCGTTCTATGGTTTTAGTGTGACAACTGGTGACGTTGATCTGCTGGACCTCCTCGTATCTATAGAGCCCAGCGATCTAAAGCGGCTGGTCAGCGAGGCCCTGGAGTTCGCGCCCTCCTTCTATGAGGAGATATCGCAGGCTAGGTACGATGTCGGTAAGCTGGGAGACCTTGACAAGGAGGCTGACGAGCTTTTCATAAGGTGGGTAAAGGAGTATATAATTAGCGCGAAGCTTGACATCAGCGGCGCGGCGGAATTTCTATCGCGCCTGAGGGCAGGCAGGATTAGGGTAACACGGGTAGAGGATCCGCCGTCACCATTGGCAAAGGACCTGCTGTCGATGCCGTCTGCTAGGCCCTGGGTTCAGGACCTATCCAAGAGCATAGCGAAGGCCCTAAGGGACTGGGCCTTCACCGCGATCGAACTGGCTGAGGAGTTAAACCTGCCCCTGAAGACCGTCATCTCAAAGCTAAAGGACATGAGGAGGCCTGAGTACAACTCGAGAAGGGTCGTGGCCTTCCTTGATGTGGAGTCCCGTGAGTGGAGGTGGACCCTCGCCACAACGCTAGAGCTACTGTCATCCCTTGAGGAGTTCAGGGAGAGCTTCAGCCCGACAGGGCTTGGCAACGAGTTCAGGCTCTCCATAAGGCGCGCCCATGACAGTGAGGCAAGGGAGAGGCTAGTAAGGCCAAGAGACGTAGTAGAGAGATGGGACGAGATCTCTCACCTAATAGGGGCTGACGAAATCTTTGAGCTCCGCGTCGCCTCTGCGCTAGGCGAAGGGCCCACTGTTGTCTATCACCACGTCGATGGCAGTCTGGCAAGGCTGTTGATCCTAAACGCTATAGCGTTTATTCAGAGAAACCCCAGGCTGGGAGGTAGGGTTTCACCCTGACCGCGTGTGAAGTTGTTAGCGAGCTGAGGCTGGCGGCCTCTAGGGCGTCAGCCAGCAAGCTTCCCGACCTGGTTGAGATGTCTAAGGATATAACCGCGGGGGCTGACGCGCTGGCCAAGGTCTGTGAGTACCTAAGCGACGACTTGGGGTCTTTAGCAGGCAGGCTTCACAAGTGTGTGGAGTCCGAGGAATTGCCGTGTGTTACAACATCGCTAGATCGCCTGAGGCAGGCCATCAGGGTCTCCGCGCGGACTATACAGGTAGCGGCAGGGCTTCAGGTAACGAGGGCAGTGTCAGGCCTCGTCTTGTTAACCATTGCCTTATTCTTAATGCTAACTCCCCTCTCGGAGCTTGACCTGGAGGTAGCCCCTGTTGTGGCGGGGCTGTCCATAGCTTCCCTGGCCCTTTACGCCAACATTTGGTCAAGCCCCATTTCATTAGTAGGGGCCATGATTTTACTCCCCCTTGAAGTAGTTGAGGCTGAGGGGTCGCTCCTTGCGGCTCTGGCAATAATATCTGCCGTTAACGTGTTAGTGCTACTATTAGAACTTCACCTCAGAAGGATTACAAGGCGGGCCTTACAGAACCTGGTTGCGATTTAGCTCTCGAGGCCGTTAAGCAATGGGCTTCCAAGCGTTGATTTCAGCCGCTGGAGCCGCCGGCGGGATTCGAACCCGCGACCACCGGCTTACAAGGCCGGCGCTCTCGGCCCGCGCAGGGTCTACCGGGCTGAGCTACGGCGGCCCTTGTTAGGGTGGCTGGGAGGGCGTTAAAGGTGCAGCGGTGAAGGGAGTTGACGCTAGTGTTCGCCCACCTAAGGGGAGATCACCCAATACTGCCTGAGGAGGAGCTGAAGGGCTGCCTGGAAGCCGAGGAGGTCGTGTATTCCAAGGTCCTAGGCCTTGAACAGGTGGTAGTTATCGAGGTGAACGATCCAGAGGCCTTTAGGAGAGCCGTTGAAAGGTCGTCTTATACTAAAGAGGGCGGCCTAGTGCTTACCGTGGCAGAGTACGGTGACGAAGGCGCTCTCGCCGAAGGCCTGAGGGCCCTCAGGTCCATCGGGCTTGAGGAGGTTCAGGTCAGGGTCGAGAGGATAAAGGGGTCCCTGACCCCACGGGAGGCCGTAGACCTTGAGGCTTCATTGATAAAGGGCTCCCTGAGGGCTGGGCTTAAGGTCAACCAGTTGTCAACAAACCTGGTCAAGGCTTACGTGAGCGAGGGAGCGGTGCTCCTGGGCCTAGTGGAGGCCAGGAGGGCCTTAGGCGACGTAAGGGCTAGGTCGCCGCCTAACAGGCCGTTCTGGAGGTCTGGCGAGCTTGACGTTATGCTCTCCAGGGCCCTTGTCAACATGTCAAGGCTTAGGAAAGGGGGTCTCTTTCTTGACCCCTTCTGCGGCACGGGCACGCTAGCGTTTGAGGCGAGCCTGCTAGGGGCCTCAAAGGTCTTCTGTTTTGACATAGATCCCGCTATGTTAAAGGGCGCTTCAGCCAACGCCTCCTACCTAGGCCTGACCATGGGGGTCGTCCAGGAGAACTCAATAGCGCTTCCGCTGACGGGCGAGAGCTTCTACTCAATAGCGACAGACCCGCCCTACGGGCGCTCCACTAAGACGAGTGAAAGGTATGATGAGCTCATGTCCAGCTTTCTGGAGGAGGCCCTAAGGGTCCTAAGGCCAGGGGGCTACTTGGCCTATGCTGGCCCCCTGGAGACAAGGCCGTACAAGCTTGCCAGGGGAAGGGGCTTCAGCATAGTAGCCCGCATAGACCAGTTCGTCCATTCTGCGCTGAGCAGGCAAATAGTGGTAGCTAAAAAGGTCATATAAAGGCCATAGGGCGTCCTTAGCTGGGGAGCCCTGTGGCCAGGCTCATTGAGCTGATGACGCTGGGGACGGGCGCTGCACTGCCAAGCCTTGAGAGGTTCACGGCAGCCCACCTGCTAAGGGACTGGCTAGGTAACGTGATCCTCCTTGACGCAGGGGAAGGGGTTCAGCACAGGTTGAGACAAGCCGGCATTTCCCCGACCAAGGTGGAATTCATAGCCATAACTCACGGTCATGGAGACCACATAAATGGCCTTCCTGGCCTGCTTCAGACCATGTACCTAAGCGGAAGAACGTCAAAGCTGACGGTAATCGCGCCTAGGTACCTTGAGGACTACTTGAAGAGTGTCATAGAGGTAGAGGGCTCCGAGAAAGCCTTTCAGGTGGACTTAGTGCCAATAGCTGGTGACGAGGGCAGCTACGTGATTTCAGTGAAAGGGAGGGACAGGCTTGAGTTAAGGTGGTTCAGGACCTGTCATTCGGTGGAGTCCTACGGCTTTGTCCTGGAGTGGGTCCTAGGGCCTCGCCTGGCAAGGCCTGTCTCCAGCGCAGAGGAGGCCAAGAGGCTCATGGAGACGGGGGAGGACGTCGTAGTCCCTGCGCCACTAAGGGTCGCATATACGGGGGACACGTCGCCGTGCGAGAACGTGATCGCGTCTGTGAGGGGGGTCGACGTGCTGATACACGAGGCCACCTTCGACTCAACTATGGAGGCGGAGGCAGCGAAGTTCGGCCACAGCACAAGCGTCGGCGCTGCCAGGGTGGCCAAGGAGGCCAGCGTTAGGAAGCTCATATTGACCCACGTTAGCACGAGGTACGAGGGCTATGAGGCCAAGGCACTAGAGGAGGAGGCCCGCCAGGTGTTCCCGGACACAGTTCTTGCCTGGGACCTAGCGCGGTTCGCCTTGAAGGCCTAGGGGTCAGGCTCCCCTCTCTCCCATAGGGGCCTGCCCTTGGCTGTAGGCGGGGCGAGCCAGTCTATGACGTCCTTTATGTCTCCGCTGAACTCTATCGTGATCTTTATCGGGCCCAGGGGTGACTCGTCATCCCATGTGAGAAGGCTTACCTTGCCACGCAGGGCCGCCTGCTTGTGAAGCAGTATGGTGAGCCTGTCCCCCTTGACGTTCTTAAGCATGTACGCCCTGGCGGCCTCCAGTATCTCCTGTACTCTCAGCAGCCTGTGAAGCTTTGACAGGGATGAGAGCCTTGACGATGAAGCCCTTATCAACGTGTAGTCACCCATGTCGATTTTCTCCATTTCATCAGGGTCAAAGACGTTAAGTATAGCCTGCATCACCTTGGCTTCGTCCTCAGTGGGCCTCAGCTGAGCCTCCACAACGACCCTTCCACTCCCCACTCCTGATCACCTCAACAACTCTCTTCACGGATGTCATTAACTCCCCTATACCTCCCTCATTAACTATAACAAAGTCAGCCGTGGCTATAACGTCGCCGATGCCGTACTCGAGGTTCTTCCGCTCCCTGAGCCAGAACGTGTCAAGGCCCTTCTCGCCCTCCCTTGAGCGCGAGAGGTACCTCCTGAGCCTTATCAGGGGGGCTGCGTGAACAGCTATTACACAGGTCGGCGCCAGGGACCTAAGAGCCTCAACCTCCTCCGGGCTCCTCAGGCCGTCAACTACGATATAGTCAGCCTTAATGCCCTTCAGCCTCCCCAACAGAAGGATGCCAACGGCCCCGCGCCCGTGCCTGGACCTGAGCTCTGTCGCCACCTGCTCTATGTTCTCGGCGGTGAGGGGTAGCCCTCTGCGAACCACCTCATCCCTTACAAGGTCACCCATGACAAAGAGCGGCGCCGAGAGCTCCTGGGAAAGGGCCCTCGAGACCGTGCTCTTACCGCTGCCAGGCATGCCGGTGACCGCTATTATCAACATAGGCTTCTCACTGCTTGTAGCCAATCCTCCTCAGGAACTCCTTCCTCTCCTTTACGTCGTCCTCGCTCTCCACTCCCAGGGGCTTATAGCCGTCGCTTACGCCTATTAACGCCCTGCTCTCCCCCAGGTCAGCCACGAGAACTTTCACTGGGTTCGCCGTAGCTACCTCTACGGAGACGACTTCCTGGACGTGCTTAATGGCGTTAAGCACGTTAATAGGGTACGCGTCCCTTATGTACACGACGAACACGTGGCCGGCCCCTATCCTTAGGCAGGTGTCAGTGGCTGTCTTCATAAGCTCAGGGTCGTTTCCATCCCTCCTGACAAGCCTCTTGCCTGAGGCCTCGCAAAACGCTATGCCGAACTTTATGTTAGGTACTGAGGTAACTAAGGCCTCGCGGAGGTCCTCGACAGTCTTTATGAAGTGGCTTTTGCCTATGATTACGTTAGAGCCCTCCGGTATAGGAACGTCTATAACCTCTATCTCTACCAAGGGCTGCACCCCATTAAGTCACAGCCGGTTCCCTTTATTAGCTCAGCCCTCGGAGGCCAGCTGTCTGATCCTCTCCTCAAAGTCAAACCTCTTCAGCTCAGGCAGCAGGTAAGGGGGGATGCAGCTCTTCCACGAGTCGGAGCCGCTGAGCACGAGCTGCCTTATCTTGGTGCCGCTGCACTCCTCCCTGTTAAACATCGGCTGCCTTATGGCAGCAAGGCCCATATCAGAGAACAGCCTTAGGACTAAGGGGTTCCCTGACACCACGCCGTCGAAGTCGCCAAGAAGCATCCTGAGGTACTGGACCCAGACCTTATTCATTTCTATATCCATGACAGGGACCACGTAGACCCTGCGGCAGTAGTCGGAGCCCAGCTCATTGGCCAGCACCTTATTAAGGAGGTACAACCTCTCACCAGCGGTCAATGGGTTCTTGAAGGAGAAGCTGTCCTGCGCCGACCCTATTACTATGACTAGCTCTTCCGCGAGCTCGAGGGCGTACTTAATGGCGGCGACGTGTCCCATGTGAGGCGGCTGAAACCTGCCTGGGAATAGCAGTCTCCTATACTTAGCTGACACGGCCTTCGATCCCACACAGCTTAACCCTAGCAGGAATTTATTTGGCGCATTGGCCCTCATACTTGACCTTGACCGACCCTGACGACGTGATCTTTGCGGAGAGGGTCACGAAGGAGGCTGAGAGGCTGGCCGAGAGGTACGGTTACCTGCCCTATATCGTTGAAAGATACCTTGAGCTTCTGGGTAACGAGGCTGAGGACCTGCTTGAGTCCAATGAGCTCCCTATGCCGGACGTTCTCAGGTGCAACGACTATAAGATCTCATGTAGTGAGCTCGCGTCAAGGCTAGGCGAAATGGGCTTCGCGATCGCAAAGGTGCCCTTCCTGCCTCATGGCTACGAGATAGCGGAGTCCCCCATAAGTCCTGGGGCTACCCATGAGTACCTCAAGGGCTACTACTACCTGCAGGACCCTGGTTCCATGCTGGTGGGCTATCTCCTTGGGGCCAGACCAGGCGAGCTGGTGCTTGATATGGCGGCGGCCCCTGGAGGTAAGGCGAGCCAGGTCCTTCAGCTGACCAGGGACTCGGCGACGCTTCTGGCCGTGGAGCCTAAGAGGGAGAGGGTCAAGGCCCTTCGCTCTAACCTACAGAGGCTGGGCTTCAGCAACTTCGTAATAATCAAGGGTGACGCCATGAACGTCAGCGTGCCTGCAAGTCCTGACAGGGTTCTGCTCGACGCTCCCTCAAGCGGCGAGGGCATAATACGAAAGGACCCTTCCAGGAAGAGAAAGACTACTCTCAGGGACCTGAGGGAGATACACAAAAGGCAGGTGAACCTGCTGAGGAGAGCGCTTAGCCTGGTGAGGCCCGGTGGGGTTGTCCTATACGCGGCCTGCTCAACAGCAGTCGAGGAGGGCGAGTACGTTGTCCATAAGTCGCTCACAGGACTAGACGACGTTAAGGCGGAGCCTATAGTGGAGTTCCCCTTTAGGAGGGCCTTTGAGGAGTATAGAGGGCTACGATTCGACGACAGGGTCTCGGCATGCGGGAGGCTGTTCCCTCACGTTCACGGCACGGAGGGCTTCTTCGTATGCAGGTTAAGGCGCCTAGGCTGAGGGCCTTAAGTGACGCTGAGCTGAGACTCATCGAGGAGTTCGCAAGGTCGATAGGGGTTAAGCCGAGGGCCGTGGCCTTGAACCCTCATGCCCTTGAGGTCCCAGGCGGCGCATACCTTGATGTCTTTGACTTGCCAACGGCGTTGATCAGGGTTATTGAGGACCTTAGGTTCGTTTACGCTGGAGGATATTATGTAGGGTCCTTGACCAAGTCTAAGTTCGTTCCAGGACTTCCCCTGGCCCAGAGGCTGTCAAGGCTCTGCGGCCTTGGCCTGAGGTGCATACTACTTGACCTGTACGGGGCTAAGAGGTTCCTCTACGGAGAGCGTGTCACCAATGAGCACGTGGTAAGGTTCTCAGAGGGGCTGGCAGTAGTTGTGGACTCTCAGGGCGAGGCCATAGGGTGGGGGATAGGTAGGAGGGTCAGGCTTAAAACCAGGGTTGAAGTCCGGGTTGAACCTGTGAAGGACCTAGGCTGGTACCTGAGAAGGGGTGGTTAACGGTGCCCATTCAGGAAGGTGATTTCGTGCTGGTGAATTACGTAATAAGGGTCGTGGAGGGCGGCAAGGAGTTAGTTCATGACACAAACGTCGAGGACGTGGCTAAGAGCGCTGGGATCTATGAGGCCAACAGGAGATACGAGCCCTACCTTATCGTGGTGGGCCGCAGTCAGGTCCTGCCAGCGATAGACGAAGAGCTTAGGTCTATGGAGGTGGGCCAGAAGAAGGAGTTCACCGCGCCCCCCGAGAAGGCCTACGGCCCCTACCGTGACGACCTTGTGATAAGGGTGCCGATAAAGCAGCTCATGAAGTACGGCATAACGCCCAGGGTCGGCAGACAGGTGGAGGTAGGTGGAAGGATAGGGGTCATAAAGAGCGTCACAGAGAGGTTCGCGTATATTGACTTCAACCACCCGCTGGCTGGGAAGGAGTTAAAGATAGAACTCACGGCCGTCAGGAAGCTGGAGAGCCCTGAGGAGAAGGTCAAGTACCTTGTCATGAGGTACATGCCCCTTAAGGAGGGCGACCTACAGGTCGCAGTTAACGACGGCGAGGCGGAGGTGAGGCTAGCCCGTGAGGTACTGAGGTTAAGTGACCTCGAGTCTAGGCTTCAGCTGCTAAGCAACGATATCAAGCAGCTCTTGGGCCTCAAAGCGCTTAGGATAGTAATCGAGCTGCCGCTGGCCGAGGGAGCTCAGGCCCCCAAGCAGGCCGAGGGGGCGGCCCAAGCTAGCCCTCAGGGGAGTTAACCTCAGCCCCCCTATTGCGGGGAGGGGACACTATAACCTTCCCTTTCAGCCCTACCTCCCTCATCGTCTCCAGCAGAAGGTCTGCGTCACCCCTTGCTGACATCTCATCCTCTGCCAGCGTGTACATGGCGGGCCCCCAGCTTGACTGGGCCAGGAAAACCCTGTGCCTCCACGCCTCAGCTGCCAGCGCTGCCAAGGGTCCCCTATAGAGGCCTCCCTGAACTCGGGAGAAGAACGCGCCCGTGGCCCGTTGCAGTCCCCTTAGGCCCTCAAGGGCGTCCTCTATGTCCTCCCTTGCTATGCCAGAGGCGAGCCTCAGCGCGCCGGCCGCCATCATTGACAGAAGGCTTTCATGGGCTCCCCATTTGAGGCTCTCCATCACGCCCTCCTCCTCGCGTTCGTTGAGTCCCCTCTCCACCTCTGGTATAACTATGACGAAGCGCCACCTCTCAGGGACTTGAAGCCTTAGCAGAGGCCTTGGCCTGCCTGGCATGCCGGCATCCATCATGAAGCCCCCTTCCTCAAAGAGCAGAGTCCCAACCCCGCTGACCTTAGCTCTGCCAAGCTTCTCTGCCGCTACGGGGGCCGGGTCAGGACGCAGGCCTAGGAGCAGCTGAAACGCGCGGTACGAGGAGAGCGAGACCTGCGTCCCGGCTCCAAACCCGCTGTGCAGAGGGGGCGCCCTCAAGACCCTGAAGCAGTAACCGTTGACACCAGTTGCCTTGGCGGCCTCCTCGACGTACTGCCTGAGCTCGATGGGACCCTCGTAGCAGGGCCTCTCCGACGGCGTAAGCTCGGCCTCGAGCGGCGGCTCCTCGACATAGAACCCCGCGGAGCCCCACCTTACAGACCACTCTCCGGCGGCGTAGTAGAAGCCAGCGTGAAGCCTTGAGCCGGCCCTGACCCTGACAACTTTAGCTATGTCGACCCCCCGGCTTTGAGGTTACTGCGGGTTAAAAACAGCAGGCGCGGCGCCATCGTGAAGCCCCTCCAGGATTGCGACAATAAAACGACGGCAGAGGTTTTCACCCTTATTAGCCAGGGGTTATAAACTTTGCGCAGGGGTGACGTTAGTGAAGCTGGTCACGGTCAAGATGCCTGATCTCTATGTGAGAGCCATAGATGAGCTGGTTAAGGAGGAGAGGTACTCGAGCAGGAGTGAGGTGATAAGGGTCGCGGTAAGGGAACTGCTTAAGAGGGAGCTCTGGAGGGAGACCTTAGTCGCCGACGAAGTGGAGGTAGGCGAGCTTGAGGCGGTAGAGGTCAGTTAATGCCTTCAAAGGGCGCCTATTTCTAGAGCATGTCTTAAATGCAAAGGAACTCTTATTTGACGTCGTTAATGTGATAGTTGTGACAGTTATATATCATAGTCAATGAACGACTCTAGCGCTTCCACAAAGGCCTCAAAGGCGTCATCAAGTCTTGCGGTCTTCACATAGGTTTCGTAGGCTATTCCAAAGGCCTCTGCTATTACACTGCGGCCCTCCCTGCTTCTGGAGAGCTCCTCCACGACGGCGTTAAGGTCAGGCCTTCTGCGTTTAATCATCTCAAAGATCTTGTTTGCCAAGGCCGAAGGCGGTATCGGGGGCATCGCTAGTCCTACGGCTCCCTTGAAGCGGGAGCTTTTTTAGAGTTAAGGCGAGGGAGCCCTATGAGGTAGCGACCATGAAGAGGGCAGTGACGATCTCTGTGGCTCCAGGAGGGCTGCTGGTTCAAGGCCTCGGCAGACCAAAGGAGGTCCAGCTTCCTGAAGAGGTGTTAAAGTGGGCCTCGGACCCAGCGGTCCTAACGATGTTGGAGGACATACTTGAGGACCCGGGCTTTAGGGCGCACGTGACAACGACAGGCGCGCTGCAAAGCCTCGTCATGCTCCTCTACGCCATATATATTGGAGTGCCGCCATACAAGGCCGCTAAGTCCTTGGGCACTTCGCATGAGAGGCTCTACAGGCTAGAGAGGGGGCTGAAGAAGGAGGGTCTTTATTACATGATACGCTCTAGGCTTGAGATCCTGAGGGCCTTGAAGGGCAAATATTGACGTCAGTCGCTGGTAGCCATGCGCTCACGACGTGGTCATAGGACGCGCTCCGCTGACTAGGCATTTTCACTTCGCTCAGCCATGAGGGACCTCCGTGGAGACAATCCTCAAGGTCCTGACAGGCTCAGCGGCAAGGGCTAGACGTCGTCTCTAGTAAGGCGCATAGGCATTTATTTAGATAAGGAAGCCTGAGCAGGGGAACTCCCAATGCCCCTGCTGAGCAGGAAACCCCTGCCCGACGTAGGCGAGGTCGTCGTTGGGACAGTTAAGGAGATCTACGACTACGGCGCTTACCTCGACGTTGACGAGTACGGTGGGCTGAGGGCCTTCCTGCCCTGGAGCGAGGTCTCCAGCAGGTCCTTCAGGAGCATAGACGAGGTGATAAAGGCCAACGAGAGAGTGGCTGTCAAGGTGATAAGGGTAAATAAGATCAAGGGACAAATCGACGTGAGCCTTAAGAGGGTAACTGATGACGAGCGCAGGAGAAAGATGACGTGGTGGAAGCGGACTCAGAAGGCCGTTAACGTAATCCTCATGATAGCTAAGGACCTTAGGAAGAGCGAGAGGCAGGCCTATGAGGAGGTTATCTGGAGGCTTGAGGACAAGTATGGTGACGTTATGACAGGCCTTGAGCTAGCCGCCATGGAGGGTGAGAACCCCTTGATCGTAGCCGGCGTCCCTCAGGAGTGGGTCAAGCCGCTCGTAGAGGCCTCCAAGAAGTACGTTGAGATTAAGAGGGCCAAGGTCAGCGCGGTGGTCACCTTGAGAACGCTGGACCCTGACGGTATCGACAAGATACGCTCTGTGCTGGAGTTCATAGAGGGCTCTGCAGGAGGGGCCGGCATAGGCGTCAAAGTCTACGCCATAGGTGCGCCTAGGTATAGGATCGAATTAGTGGGCGCTGATTACAAGGCCCTTGAGGAGAAGTTAGAGGAGCTGTCAAGGGCGCTTACTGAAAAGGCTAAGGGGCTTGGCCTCGAGTTCTCCATGGAGAGGCTCAAGGAGTAGCCTTAAGGGGCCGGTGCTAAACCTTGCAGTGGCTCCTAAGGAAGTGCGTAGCGTGTGGCAGATACACTTTAGCAAGAGATAGGTGCCCATACTGTGGAGGCGCCCTGAGGGTCCCTCATCCGCCTAGGTTCTCGCCTGACGACAAATACGTCAAGTACAGGTACGAGTTAAAGTACAGGGGAGGGCTTAACCGAGTATAGCCTCGACCTTGCCCAGTATCTGGGCCTTTCCCCCTCTTGGCTTCACGAGAAGGGCGCCGCAGGAGAGGCACCTGACTGGGAACGTGGCGTGACTGAAGACTACCTGCCTGTGGCCGCAGTTGGGGCATACGACCAGCAGGAACCTGCTCTTTGGCTCGGGGACCAGGACCTTCCTCTTAGGGGCCCCTGGCCTCACGGACAAGGCGATCACCTAGTGGCCTCGACAAGCTCTAACTTCTTCAGCCTGATGCCCAGAGTTAACCTCTTGTAGCCGCACTTGGTACAGGTTAAGAGGAGCACTTGCTTCTTCGTGGTCTTGGCGAACCTCTTCTGCTCAGGCTTCCTCTTGCTGCCATAGCCCTCGTTCTTCCTCAGGTACCTCCTCTGGCCCTCAGCCAGGGTCCTCCTCTTGCCGGCCTTGTACAGGGATACCGTGTGCTCAGTGTGCGTCTTACACCGAGGGCAGTAGGTCCTGATTGTCTTCGGGAACTTCAAGCGCAGGCCCTAGGCCTACTAAATGAGGCGGGCTTTTAAGTTATTCATGGGGGTGGCCTGCTAGATGCGAAGGGGAAAGGTGGCGCCGGGGGTGGGATTCGAACCCACGACCGCCCGGTTAACAGCCGGGCGCTCTACCAGCTGAGCTACCCCGGCATTTGCCATTAAGGTTACAATAGCTCTGGGTCATTTTAGCCTTTCGCTCAGGGACTTTCTCCGTCGCTACAGCCTCGTGGCTAGGACCTAAGCCCTCCTTGACAGTGAAGACCCTGGCCGCGAAGAGGCCTTCAGCGCTTTTAGGCCCTAAAAGGGTCTGGCAAAAACCTGGTTAAGTGAGGGAGAGGAGTTGAAGCTGAAGTTCAGGAACGCCAAGACTTGGACCTATATAGTGGGCTCGATAAAGGAAATACTTGACGAGGGCGTCTTCATAGCGAACGACGAAGGCCTGTCGCTGAGGGCCCTTGACACGAGCAGGGTGGTAATGGTCGACCTCTTCTATCCCAGGGAGGCCTTTGACGAATTCACGGTAAGCGGCGAGGAGAGCTTCGGCGCTTCCTTTGACGCCTTAGGCAAGGTACTTGCCAGGGGGCTTAAGGACGAGGCCCTTGGAATCGAGACCCAGGGCAGCTCGCTGGTTATCTCCTTTGAAGGGCACGGCGTGAGGCAGTTCAAGATACCGCAGATCTCGTTGACTGTCGAGAGGCTGCCAGAGCCTAAGATATCCTTTACAGTCTTCGCTAAGCTTCCAAACGCTGTCTTCATAGACGCCGTTAGGGCTGTTGAGGAGGTGGCCGACTCGATAACGCTCTCAGCTGAGGAGAACAAGCTGCACTTCATAGGCCCCGGGGACGTTGAGAAGGTCCTTATAGAGCTCAGCGTTGAGCATCAGAACCTCCTGGACCTGAAGGTCGACTCGCCTGACAAGGCCACGTACAGCGTGGAGTACTTTGACGATATGTTAAAGGCCGCAAGGGGCGCGGACCAAGTCACGCTTCAGTACGCCCAGGACGCGCCTGCTCGGGTGCAGTTCGACTTTGAGGGGGGCGGCAGGCTGACGTTCTATGTATCGCCAAGGGTCGAGTGAGGGTGGCAGGGAGGCCCATGTTGAGGTCAGGGGCTGGCGCGGCGAGGAGAGCCTGAGGGAGCTCTTCAAGGTATACTATGCTTTAGATCCGCCATTAGTGCTTCCAGGGGACATTATTAGGAGAGAGTTCGCGTTCCAGCCCTTTGGACTTGAAAGCTACGTCAGGCACGTCTCCTTCAAGGACGAGGCCTCGCTGAGGACGTATATTAAGTCAAAGACGCCTAAGCACGCCTACCACTCGGTCGCCATCTATGAGCTTCCTGAGGCGCCCTCGATGGAGGAGAAGGGCTGGCTGGGCTCAGACCTCCTCTTTGACCTCGACCTGGATCACCCAGGCCTCTGCGGCTCGCAGGTAATTGATGACCACTGTCTCGTTGAGGGCTTTAAGAAGGCGCAGCTCATAGCAAAGGTCGTGACTAAGGTTCTGGGCGGCAGGGCCTCAGTTTACTTCACGGGCCACAGGGGCTTCCACGTGAGGGGGAAGTGCGAGGAGTGCATGACCCTTGGCAGGGACGAGAGGAGGGAGATCGCTAAGTTCGTGAGGGCTGAAGGACTCGACCTCTCTTACTTGTTGCCTGTTAAGGTCAGGGGCGGCGTCAGCCCTGCCCCGCCTTCACCTGAGGACCCAGGATGGAGAGGGCTAATAGCGGAGGCCCTGGGCAGTAGCCCTAAGCTCAGGGCGAGGGACCTCAAGGAGCTTCCTGCGAGCCTAGGTGTTGACATAGACTTGATGGTAACTGAGGACCCCACGAGGCTCACCAGGATACCGGGCACCCTGAACGCCAAGGGGACGCTCATGGTTACGCCCCTCTGCGAATCCTTCTCGCCAGGTCCCCAGCTCTCGCCCTTCAGGGGCGAGCTCGAGGCGCGAGCGCTGAAGCCGCTTGAGCAGACTAAGGTGCTCGGCTTCAGCATAGGCCTCGCTGAAGGGGAGGAGCTATCGTTGCCAGCGTCCGTCGCCCTTTATCTCTGGTCGGCGGGACTAATTGAGCTGGAGGGAGGTGAAGTGGTTGTCCGCAGGAATACCGGGTGGTGGCCCGTACAAGGCTGCAATTGGGAGCCATGAAGCGGTGACCACGGAGGGACTCAGGGCCCTGAGAAGGCTCAGGGCCGCCTACTGCTCAGACGACCCAGAGGTCTGTAAGACCTTCCTAAGCTTGATCAACGAGACCGGCAGGCTCATAGCTAAGGCCAGGCTTGAGGACCTCAGCTCTAAGGACTATACTGGTGTCGACAGCGGCTTCCTGAAGGCGTTCGAGCGGCTCAGGGACCTCTACGCGGCCTACCTCTCGGCCTCCCTGATATCAAGGGGCGAGAAGGTGCTCCTAGTAGCCACAGCCGACCTTCTGACTCCTGACGGCTACCTAGTAAGGGCTGGTGAGGCGTGGATGGCTGACGTGGGGGTTGCGGCCCCTCTCTACGCTCTAGGGCTCGTGAGGCCTGTCCTGACCTGGCCAGAGGAGCTCAACGCTGCCCTTAAGGTATTCAACGACGTCGACCAAAAACGCTTATAATTTTAGCCCTTTGGCTTTTTAAGGGATTTAAAAGGGGCGTGTAAGTTTTGCCAGTAGACGAGGGAAGGCCTGAAGAGGAAGAGGAGCTAACGCCCGCTGAGGCTGGGGCCGAAGGCGGAAGGCCTGTCGTGAGGATAGAGAACATAGTGGCCACTGTAATACTTGAGAACGCCCTTGACCTCAACCTGATAGAGGCCAGGATACCAGACGTTGACTATAACCCTGACCAGTTCCCGGGGCTCGTCTACAGGCTCCAGAGCCCAAGGATAACTGCCCTCGTGTTCAAGTCCGGCAAGATGGTGGTGACAGGCGCCAAGAGCGTCAAGCAGCTGGTGTGGGCCGTCAAGACTATACTGAAGAAGTTCATGACGAAAGGTATCGTGATCCAGGGGAGGCCGCAGATACAGATACAGAACATTGTGGCGTCAGCCAACCTAAACGTCCTAGTGGATCTTGAGAAGGCGGCCTTCGTGTTGCCTCACAGCATGTACGAGCCCGAGCAGTTCCCAGGCCTCATATACAGGATGGAGAAGCCGCGCGTCGTACTCCTGATATTCAGCAGCGGGAAGATGGTCATAACTGGCGCGAAGAGGGAGAACGAGGTCTTTGATGCTGTCAATAACATTTACAATATCCTTAAGGAGAACGGCTGCATCAGGGGCAGTTTAGCCCTCTGAAGATCTTTAGATAGAGAATCTTTGTAAGCTGGGCTTTGAGGTTCTCTGTTTGCCTATAAGGTCTATCCGCCTTTGTTTGCTCACAGGGATTGTCGAACCAAACTATGCGTGGCCCTTAACATCGGTAAGGCCCTCTGAGGTCTGGATCTATTCTTAGGAATGACGTAATCTCCTACCTTATCTAGTTCCTATCCGCCTTTCGTCTCGCTCGGCGCGTTGAAGAAGTCCATTTTATGGGAACTAACGCTGATGACTAGCCGACGGTGGTCACGGCCTAAAGTGACCAGCTACTGAAGAGCTCCTTCAGGGGTGGAAGCTCCACCACTCCTATTTCCCTGTCAACTATAACAGGTACAGCCTCCTCCAGCACAGCCAGCTCCTTAGTTATAGGGGACAGGTACGTGTCAGGGCTTGGCGTGACCGAGGTCCCGGTCTGGTAGAGGCTGACCGCTGGCAGCACTACAAGCTCTCCTCCGCTCTTCAGCGGCGCTCTGAGGAGGACCTGGAGCTTCACCTTGGCTCCGGCCATGTTAATCTCAAGGCTAGGGTGCTCATGGCCTATTACGACGGTCGCGCCGCTTCTGATCCCCTCAACGACCTTATGGCCATGAGTTAGCAAGACCCCGTTGCCTAGGTCAAGGTAGTCCTCAACGACCTCCACGCCGAAGTCCCTCAGGATCTGCGAGACAAAGGTGTCGTGGTTCCCCCTGACTAGAACGATGTCCTTAAAGCCCTTAGAGATGGCGTACCTTACGAACTCCGCTATCTCAACCTTCTCCCCCTTGGTCAGCTTCTCGAAGACGTGCTTTAGGTCGCCGTTCACTACGATTCTACTGAGGCCTAGCTTAGAGGCCTCATCAATTATGAGCTTAGCCCTCCTCAGCTGAAGCCTTGGCAGGTACACGCCCTGGGAGGCCATGGAGTCCTCGTAGCCCAGGTGGACATCACTTATTACGAGGGATGAGGAGAGCTCGTGGACCAGCGCCGGGCTCCTACCTAGCAGCCTCAGGTCCCTCAGCTGTACTGACATCCCGCGCTGGGGGCGCCCCCAAGGCTATTGAAGCTATGTTAATAAAAGATAACCCTCAAGGAGCCCGTTAAAAGCCTCAGGCGGACCCCATAGGAGGGCTGGGCTCGTGGACGAGAGGCCGCGGCTGACGGTAGTGGTGCCTACCTATAACGAGGCTGATAACGTCCGCCCCCTCTACGAAAGGCTAGCAAAGGCCCTTAACGGGGTTAACTATGAGGTCCTGTTCGTAGACGATAACAGCCCTGACGGTACGGCTGACGTAATCAGGGAACTGGCCAAGGGGGACAAGAGGGTGAGGCTTATGGTCAGGGTGGGCAGGAGGGGGCTGGGCACAGCCATAGTTGATGGCCTAAGGGCCGCGAGGGGGGTGTACGCGGTCGTTATGGACGCTGACCTCCAGCACCCCCCTGAGGTGCTCCCCTCCATGTTGAAGGCGGCGGAGGAGACGGGGGCCGACATAGTTGTAGCGAGCAGGTACATGAAGGGGGGAGGCACGGAGGGCTGGAGCGCCGTAAGGAGGCTGATAAGCTGGGGGGCCACGGCGATAGCCCGGCTCCTGGTGCCCGAGGTAAGGAGGACCAGCGACCCGATGTCAGGTCTCTTCCTGATAAGGAAGGACAGGGTGAGCCTTGAGGGGGCTAACCCAACTGGCTACAAGGCCCTGCTGGAGATCCTCTACAGGAACCCGCAGGCCAAGGTTGTTGACATACCTTACGTGTTCAGGAGGAGGGAGAGGGGGAAGAGCAAGCTGGGCCTCGGGACGATGGTCGAGTACCTCTGGCATGTGATAACGGTCTCCAGGCCCGTGAAGTTCGCCGTGGTCGGCGCCATAGGCACCGGGGTGAACGAGGGCGTGGCGGCGCTCATTATGTATCTCCTGGGTAACTACACGGCGGCCTTCGTGGGGGGCATAGAGGTCAGCATACTGAGCAACTTCGTCCTGAACGACCTCTGGACCTTCAGGGACAGGAGGTCAGGCAGGTGGTACCACAGGCTCCTCAGGTACCACGTTATGGTGGCCCCCGCTGGGCTCACGATATTCTTCGTGGCTGAGATTCTGGCCAGGATGTTCAAGGTCTACGCGCTGCTGGCGCTCTTCATAGGCATATTGGCGGGCTTCATAGTCAACTACACCCTCTCCTCAAGGAACGTCTGGAAGGTCCTCAAGCAGTCATGATGATAGGTGAGACGTCAAAAGGTGGTCACCCTTCACAGGGTCAGCGCTACGGGGCCTGCGTGGCATAAGGGCGCTTCTGCACCGCTCAGGGCCGCGCTGTAAGCGAGGGCGTAGGGTCATATGCAGGGGCAGGCGTCAGTGAAGGATCAGCGACAGCGGGACCATGTAGGCCAGGTATATGGCGATGTTTATCAGGGTCACAAGGGCGCCCACCTTCATGAACCTCCAGTAGCTGACGGTGACGCCGTGCCTCGACTCTATGGACTCCAGGATTATCACGTTTGAGGCGGCCCCGAGGATCGTCAGGTTACCAGCTATGGTGGTGGCCATGGCAAGCGTGGTCCAGGCCAGGGCGTTGCTGCCCGTGAACCCCAGGCGCTGCATGTAGGGCACGAAGAGGGCCGTGAAGGGCACGTTGCTCAGGACCTGGCTGTAGGCCAGCGAGGCCGCCGTTATCCTAAGCGCTGACCAGACGCCCTCGGAGAGGCGTGGCAGCAGGGCCTGAAAGAGGGGCATCAGGATGCCTGAGTACCAGACGGCGGCCATGGCCACGAACATCACTATGAAGAAGAGTATGGTGCTCCAGTCGACCCTCCTTATGACCTCCCTTGGGTTGCTCGAGGCTATGTAAGTGGCTGCCGCCACCGTGAAGGGGATCACGCCTATATCCCTGACCAGCGGCCTGCCCCTGAGCTCGAGGTAGTCGTTCACCGCCAGAAGGGCTATGACCGTGACCAGCGCTACACCCGAAATGTAGGCGTCCCTCCTGTTCCTTATGACCTCCTCAGGCATCCTGTAGGGGGCCTTGAGGGGCTCCGGCCTGACGCCGTAAAGTCTGTCCAGCAGGTACGCGGTCACCACGAGGTTAACGATGGTTGGGGGCGCGAGATACAACAGGAACGTTGTGAGGGGCTCCCTGACCCCCGACTGGACCGCTATGAGCATGTTCTGCGGGTTTCCAATAGGCGTCATGGTTGAGCCTATGGTGACTGAGAAGGCCAGGACTAGAACTACAAGCTCCGGGTCAAGGCTGAGCGCTTTGGCGACAGGGACGGCTATGATGGACCCCATAGCCGCGACAGCATCGTTCACAGCTATCGCAGCGAGGAGCCCGAAGGTCATGGTAAGCAGGTACAGGGCAGCCCTTTTGGTGCGGGCCCTATAGATGACCGAGGAGAAGAGGTACTCGAGCAGCCCGGACTCCTCGGCCATGGCAGCTATGCTGAACATGCCTATGAGGAAAAGTATCACGTCCCAGTCGACGTACGTCTTTATCTCATTGGTGTTAGCTACGCTTGCTGCTATGCCCATGAACGCCGCAAAGGCCATGATTGCCCATATCGGGACGTTCTTAAATCTGGCCCGAGCTATGAGGCCTGCTAGGATAACACTCACTATAAGGGCCCCTACGGCCTCCTTGACAGGGGTCGTCTAGATCACCGCTCCTCCCCCCGAGGACGCTTTGGTCTTTTAAGGCTGTCCAATATCTACGAAGGGGCTTCGTTCAGTCACGTCCTTCGCTGGGTCAGCAACGCTGAAAACTAATTCTTGATGACACGAATAGCTAATAGCGCCAACTATTGTCAACGTGACGCTATGACTCCAAGGAGGTCAAACTCTAAGCAGTCCAGCCTGGAGCCTAAAGCCTCCGCTAGGCTCGGCGAAGTCCCCTCGCCCGTCACTAGCTCACGTACGTAAAGCCTCTCGTCAGCCGCCACGAGGCACTCAGCCACATGATCGGCCACAAGACGACACGAGACGCCCCTAACTGACGCGGTAGCCTCATGGGGTCCTACGCGCTGGCTGACCTGCTTCCCCGTCAGCGACGATGATGCGAGGGAGAGCGCAGCCTCGGAGAGGGGCGACTCGGACATTATGACGCACCTGTACAGCCTGACCCTCCTCGAGAGCGACTCCTGGCCTGGGGGCTCGACATCGAGGTCGTTCACCTCAAGCTCTGACCCTATTACCTGGACCCTGTCGCCGCGGCTCAGCGCTCCCCTTGTCTTCGGCTTGCTGACCTCAACTACCAGTGGGACGCCGAGGCCAAGGACCCTCACCCCTGTCTCGTCCCTCACCAGGCCGTAAATGGAGGCCGAAGACCCCTCGAAGGCCTTCACGAGACCCTGCACGAGCGGGTGCTCCTCATAGGGCCTGATAGGGGACCACCTGTCCCACCTCCTGTACGTGGCGCTAACCCCAAGGCGTCTGATTGAAACCTCTACGAGGCCCTCTGGGAACTCGATCGTGGCCACACCCTCTGGCCTCGAGAACTCCGGCTCAAGGCCATAGCGGGCCTGGATTAGCTTACCTATCTCTCTCTTCAGCTCTGACTTCAGGGACTCCCCATACTTCAGCTGATACTTTGCCTTGAGCTCCTCCTCCCCGTTTATGTACTTAGGGGCCACCCTGACCCCGATGAGGAACTTCCTCACGTTATACTCCTTGAGGACCTCGAAGGCCTTCCTTGCAGCCTCCTCGATGAATGCGTCCAGAACGCCGTCGCACAGGTAGCATTGACGAACCTCGAGCCTTGACCCGAACAGCTCTTCATAGAGCCTTGAAGCAGGCTGGCCTATGTTAGGCGCAATAGCCCTGAACCTCTCAAGGGCCTCCTTATCGCCCTCCCTTATCCTGGCGTGAAGCCTCATCATGACGGCGAGCTTAAGCGCCCTCCCCCTCTCGGCATTGCTTAGGCCGCGGCCCAGCATGGCGAAGAGCCTGCCGAGGCATCTGTCGCACAAAGGCACGTCAGCCAGCAGCTTCTCAGCCTGCTCAACGGGGTCCTCCAAGGCAGCTCCTAGGCTTAAGAGGGGCTCTGCATATTTATGGACGGCCCTCAGAAGTCGTTAAGTCCTCACTGGTCAGGCTGCCCATCGCCAATCATCGGGCCGGTTAAGCGCCGCCGTCAGGGCTAATCAGCGTTTTCCGCTACCTTTCTTAGGACAAATGTTAAATAACGTCCCTTAAGACAGCTAAAGACGAGGAAATGTTGGGGGACCCCAGACTGCTAGCGACCTCAGATGTCCACTCGCCTGAGTACCTGCAGGACTTCGTTGGCTCGCTGTCAAAGGTGAAGGGAAGGCCTTGCCTCTTCCTCTTCGCTGGGGACGTCATAGACCGAGGGAGGGCTGAGGCCGCCAGGCCCGTCTTTGAGGCCGCAGAACGCCTAGGGGGCAGGCTGGTGGCGACCTTTGGCAATGAGGAGTACCAGGAGGTCTGGGGCAGGATGAGGACGCTCTACCCCCAGGTTGACTGGCTAGTCGATGAGTACAGGGTCTACGACTGCGGGGGCGTCTCCGTCGCGGTCGTCGGGACCCCAGGGTCCCTTGATAGGCCCACCAAGTGGCAGGCCAAGAACTTACCAGGAGTTGAGAAGATCTACGAGGAGAGGGTGGAGCGGGTCAGGGAGCTCCTGCTGAGGGCCAGGTCCGAGGCTCAGTTCGTCGTCCTGCTCTCCCACTATGCCGCGGCTAAGGCCAACCTTAAGGGCGAGGACCCCCGCGCCTACCCTTACCTATACAGCTCAAAGATGGAAAAGGTGGTCAGGGAGCTGAGACCCACCATAGTCATACACGGCCACGCCCACAACGGACAGACGTACTCCGTGGTCAACGGGGTGCCAGTCTACAACGTCGCGTTCCCCCTTAACAGGGCCCCCGTGTGGGTCAGGAGAGCCGTTGTAGGCCTCGAGCAGTTCCTGACCTGAATCCGCTCTGGGCAGGCCAGAGGCGAAGCGACTCTCCTTAATAGGTCTCCCTGGAACCTCTAGACCAGGGCTATGAAGTCACCCGCGACGTGGCGACCTGAGGGGGATGAGCGAGAAAAGCCGAGCGAGCCCCAGTGCGCTGTTAGAGTGAGGGGCGGCTACAGCGCCATAAGGGAGGTCCTTGACAGGATCAAGGAGGAGATATACCTATACAACAGCGAGGCCTCGAAGAGGGGCTACTACCTTAAGCCTGTCCACAAGGTCTACAGGACGACGGGAGGCCTGAGGAGAATCTACGAGTACTACGGCCGCTACTGGTGGAGGAAGGGCGACGGGAAACTGATATACGCTGGCGCGAAGAAGCCCAGGGGGCTCCCCCAGCCCCCCTTGAACCCCCTTGAGGGGCTCTCGGTGATCAGGGAGGGCGATGACGTGATAATTCGTTGCGACGTTTACGAGAGGTTCAAGTGGGTCTTCGAGGGCCTCGCCGTGGAGAGGGCGTGAGCCAGTTGGCCAGGAGGTCCATGAGCGCCCTTGACGTTTTCGCCTGGGTGAGCGCGGCCAGGGGCTACCTCGTGGGGGAGAGGGTGGATAACGTCTACCAGGAGGGGAACCTGCTGGCGCTGAGGGTCAGGGGCAGGTACGGCGACCACCTCTTAGCAGAGCCTTCCGTGAGGGTCCACATGAGCTCACGCTTCAGGCCACAAGGCCCTCCAGAGGGAGGGCTGGGAAGAGCCCTGAGGGGCACCGTGAGGGGACAGAGGATAACTGACATAAAGCAGGTGGGCTTCGACAGGGTCGTTGAGGTTGTCTTTGAGAGCGGCCACAGGCTCATAGTTGAGCTCCTGCCGAGGGGGGTCGCGGCGCTAGTTACGCCAAGCGGTTTGCTGCAGGCCTCCACGTCCTACTTTGAGGCTAAGGACAGGGTCCTTAGGAGGGGGCAGCAGTACCTGTACCCGCCGCTCAGACTTGACGACCCCTTCTCTTTACCTCCTGACAGGCTTCTCTCGAACATAGTTAGCTCAAGGGCTTCAGACCTGGTCAGGTCACTTGTGCTCTCCCTGGGCATCCCAGGCGAAGCGGCCGAGGAGGCCATCAGGAGGGCCCAGCTAAGCCCAACTATGAAGCCCCAGGACTTAACTGCCCAACAGGCTGAGCTGCTCTCCCAGTCCCTAAGGTCGATCAGGGAGGAGACCTCGGCCGGCAGAGGCTACCTAGTGATAGCTGGAGGTCGTCCGGTGGAGGCAGACCCCTTCAGGCCCACGGTGTCAGAGGCCGAGGTGAGGGAGTTCGAGACGCTTGACGAGGCCCTTGACGAGCTCTTCTCGGCCCACGCCCGTGAGGTCTCTGCGCCCTCAAGGCTCGAGGCGGAGAGGCAGAGGCTCCTGAGGAGCCTTGAGGCTGCCAAGAGGGAGTCGCTGGAGTACGCGCGGAGGGCTGAGGAGCTCGAGGCGCAGGCCAACGCTCTTGCCTCCCATTACGAGGCGGCACAGAGCGCTATAGAGTGCATAAGGCGCAAGGCTGGCGAGTGCAGCCCTATTGTCAAGTCCTTCAACAGGTCCTCAGGGGACCTAGTCCTAGACCTGGAAGGCGTTGAGGTCAGGGTCAAGGTGTATGAGGACGTTGATGAAGCCGTCAAGAGGCTCTACAGGGAGGCTGGCGAGCTGAGGGCCAAGTCCCAGAGGGCTGCCTCAGCCGAGGCTGAGGTCAAGGAGAGGCTGGCGAGGCTCGAGGAGGAGCTCAGGCTCCAGGAGCTCAGGGAGAGGGCCAGGAGGAGGAAGAGGGAGTGGTACGAGAGGTACCACTGGCTCGTTACGTCATCAGGGTTCCTGGCCATAGGCGGGAGGGACGCTGACCAGAACGAGAGCATAGTCAGGAAGTACCTGAGGGATGACGACATATTCCTTCACGCTGATATACACGGGGCGCCGGCGGTGGTCGTCTTCGCCTCTGGGTGCAGCGTGCCCGAGGGCGACATAGAGGAGGCGGCCGTCCTAACGGCGGCCTACAGCAGGGCGTGGAAGGGAGGCATGGGCTACGTTAACGTCTACTGGGTCATGGGGTCGCAGGTCTCCAAGTCGCCCCCGGCGGGCGAGTACTTGACTAAGGGGGCCTTCATGGTCTACGGCAAGAAGAACTACGTTCAGCCCGTTAGGCTAGAGCTGTACCTCGGCGTGGCCCTTGATGAGGAGGGGCTGCCAGTGGTTGCAGTTGGGCCTGAGAGCGTCGTCGCGCCTCAGTCTCTCTCATACGTCAGGCTGGTCCCTGGCGACGAGAAGGTGGAGGAGCTAGCGCTGGAGGCCCTGGAGGCGATGGCGAAGCAGGCCCCCAGCCCTGACCTGGTGAGGTCCCTTGACCCGTCCGAGGTGGCGGCTCGCCTTCCCGGCAGGGGCCGCATAGCTGGGGCCTGGAGAGGGGAGGGGAGAGGGGTGAGGAGGCCATCAGCTCCCCCCTGCAGGACCTCCTCGGCAGGCTAAACTTAAAAGCCGCCTAACGGTCCTTCCGCAGGGAGAACAATGTCAGCGGTGCTGGTCAGGAAGATCGACATGCTTGACCCCGTTCAGCCGCCCATATGTACTAGCTGTGGAAGGCTGATACACCCTAAGGAGAGGGCCGTGGCCTTCTACTGCCCCAACTGCGGCAAGGCGCTGATATGGCGCTGCGAGAAGTGCAGGAAGCAGGGCGCCCCCTACAGGTGCCCCAACTGCGGCTTCGTGGGGCCGTAAGGTGAGGGCCTATGGCCAGGGTAGCTGTCCTCCTGACGGTGATCCCGTCATCGATAGACGTCAACCTCTCGGAGCTCCTGAGGGGGATTGAGAGGGCCCTCCCCGTGGACTTCAAGGTCTTGAGCTCAGGGGAGGAGCCCCTGGCCTTTGGAATCAAGGCCCTGAAGATATTGGTGTCGATGCCTGAGGACTACGAGGGGGGCACGGACGCGCTCGAGGAGGCGGTAAGGTCAGTGCAGGGGGTTGAGGACGTTCAGGTAGAGGCGGTGACGAGGTTAGGCGCTTGAGCCTCCTCGAGGCCCTTGAAGCCCTGTGGCCGAGCTTCTTCTCGGCGTTCATCCTTAACATGATACCATTTGGCGCGCCGCCCTATGTAGTAATAGTGGCCTATGAGGCCAGGCACGGCCTCGGCCTCTGGCCGCCTGTCCTCTCGGCCGCCCTAGGCGCTGCCCTAGCTAAGATGATAATGTACTACCTGGGGGTCGGCCTCAGGAGGCCCCTGAGCAGGAACAGGAACGTCAGGCTCTTGGCTAGGTACTCGACGTCAGGCTGGGTCTACCTGTTGGCGTTCATAGCTGCCGTCATCCCTGTGGTCCCGCTTGATGACTTCATTTACCTGGCCGGAGGGGCGTCAGGCCTGAGGGCCTTAGCCATGGCGGCCGCAGCTGTAGCAGGGAAGTTCGTGAAGACGATAGCCGAGACCCTGGCCATAATTTACGTTAGTGACCTCTTCGCGGGCGCCCTTCACGTCCCTCAGCTCTACGTGCTCCTGTTCTTCACGGTGGGCGGCGCTGTGGCCGGCGTCATAACCTTCGTGCTTGACTGGGAGTCCTTGGCGAGAAGGCTCGGCATTAAGGTCTAAAGCCCTCGCCGTTCACATTATCAGCGCCCCGCGGCCAACGCCCGGCGGCGCTGGGCTGACGGGGAGTCGTAGCTCCCGGAGTGAAGCCCGGTCTCTGGCTGCGGGGACACCTTCGGCCATGGTGCAGAGTATTACCTTTCAGGCGGGGCCCTGACTACCAGCAAGCGTTATAAACCCTGGACCTGTAAAGTGATATAGCGCGGTCCCGCAAGGGACCTGAAGCTTAACACATGGGGGCCTAAGCAAACCCTGGGGACGTTACCCTAGGGACGCTTGGGCCTGACGGGGGCCCGTGGGCCACGCAACGGCAGCGTCGAGTCCGCCTCAGCCGCCTTGCGGCTGAACTCCGGTTGATCCTGCCGGACCCGACTGCTATCGGGGTGAGGCTAAGCCATGGGAGTCGCGCGCCCCGCCGCCGCGGGGCGTGGCGCACGGCTGAGTAACACGTGGCTAACCTGCCCTCGGGACGGGGATAACCCCGGGAAACTGGGGCTAATCCCCGATAGGCGAGGGGGCCTGGAACGGTCCCTCGCCGAAAGGGACCTCAGGGGGTTATCGCCTGGGGTCCGCCTGAGGATGGGGCCACGGCTCATCATGGTAGTTGGCGGGGTAATGGCCCGCCAAGCCGACGACGGGTAGGGGCCGTGGGAGCGGGAGCCCCCAGATGGGCCCTGAGACAAGGGCCCAGGCCCTACGGGGCGCACCAGGCGCGAAACCTCCGCAATGCGGGAAACCGTGACGGGGTCACCCCGAGTGCCCCCGTAAGGGGGCTTTTCCCCGCTGTAAGGAGGCGGGGGAATAAGCGGGGGGCAAGTCTGGTGTCAGCCGCCGCGGTAATACCAGCCCCGCGAGTGGTCGGGACTCTTGCTGGGCCTAAAGCGCCCGTAGCCGGCCCGGTAAGTCCCTCCTTAAAGCCCCGGGCTCAACCCGGGGAGCG
Source organism: uncultured Acidilobus sp. JCHS (assembly GCA_000495735.1). Lineage (NCBI taxonomy): Archaea > Thermoproteati > Thermoproteota > Thermoprotei > Acidilobales > Acidilobaceae > Acidilobus > uncultured Acidilobus sp. JCHS. The sequence continues at coordinate 114,827 of AYMD01000001.1, forward strand.
GGGGGATACTGCCGGGCTAGGGGGCGGGAGAGGCCGGGGGTACCCCAGGGGTAGGGGCGAAATCCGATAATCCCTGGGGGACCACCAGTGGCGAAGGCGCCCGGCTGGAACGCGCCCGACGGTGAGGGGCGAAAGCCGGGGGAGCGAACCGGATTAGATACCCGGGTAGTCCCGGCTGTAAACGATGCGGGCCAGGTGTCGGGCGGGCGTTAGAGCCCGCCCGGTGCCGCAGGGAAGCCGTTAAGCCCGCCGCCTGGGGAGTACGGCCGCAAGGCTGAAACTTAAAGGAATTGGCGGGGGGGCACACAAGGGGTGGAGCCTGCGGCTCAATTGGAGTCAACGCCGGGAACCTCTACCGGGGGCGACAGCAGGATGACGGCCAGGCTAACGACCTTGCCCGACGCGCTGAGGGGAGGTGCATGGCCGTCGCCAGCTCGTGCTGTGAAGTGTCCTGTTAAGTCAGGCAACGAGCGAGACCCCCGCCCCTAGTTGCGACCCTGCGGGCGACCGCGGGGGCACACTAGGGGGACTGCCGCCGCTAAGGCGGAGGAAGGAGGGGGCCACGGCAGGTCAGCATGCCCCTAAACCCCCGGGCTGCACGCGGGCTACAATGGCGGGGACAGCGGGATCCGACCCCGAAAGGGGGAGGCAATCCCTGAAACCCCGCCGTAGTTGGGATCGGGGGCTGAAACTCGCCCCCGTGAACCTGGAATCCCTAGTAACCGCGCGTCACCATCGCGCGGTGAATACGTCCCTGCCCCTTGTACACACTGCCCGTCGCTCCACCCGAGAGGGGGAGGGGTGAGGCCCTTTCCCTCGGGAGGGGGTCGAACCCCTCCCCCTCGAGGGGGGAGAAGTCGTAACAAGGTAGCCGTAGGGGAACCTGCGGCTGGATCACCTCCCGCCGGCGGGCTCGACGCTGTCGCGTGAAAGCCCACGGGCCCCCACCGCCGATGCAGTCCACAAGCCCCAGGGCTTGTGGGCGAAGGGCGCTAAGGGCCTCCTTAGGCCCTGATGAGCGCCGTCCGCCCGTGGGGCTGTGCCCAGATCTGGGCCGGCCTCACCAGGGGCACCTGCTTAATCCCCTGGCCCTTGCGGCGCCACGCCGTCCGGTGGATGGCTCGGCTCGGGCGCCGAGGAAGGGCGCGGCAAGCGGCGATACTCCCGGGGTAGGCGCATGCAGCCGCTGAACCCGGGGTCCCCGAATGGGACCTCCTGCACGGGGCGAACAGCCCCGTGCGTCCCGTAAGGGACGGGAACGCCCCGAACGGAAACATCTTAGTAGGGGCAGGAAGAGAAATCAATCGAGATCCCCTGAGTAGGGGCGACCGAAAGGGGGGTAGCCCAAACCAATTCCCTGCGGGATAACCGTAGGGAGATGAGGGGTCGCCGCCTCCGCGGCTGGGTCTCGAGCCCAGCGGGCCGACCCACGGTAGCCGAAGAGGCCTGGAAAGGCCCGCCGTAGAGGGTGATAGCCCCGTAGGCGAAACCGTGGGGGCCCGCGCCGCGGAGGAGAGTACCACGGCTTGGTTTTGCCGTGGGAAGGCGGGGGTCACCGACCTCCAAGGCTAAACACGTCCCGAGACCGATAGCGAACTAAGTACCGTGAGGGAAAGCTGAAAAGAACCCCGGGTAGGGGGGTGAAAAGAGCCTGAAACCGGACGGCTACACAGGGCGCGGCCCTCAAGGGGTGATGGCCCCGAAGGAAACCCGGGCGACCGGGGAGTACGAGGGGTCCGGACCGGGGTCGCGCCTTCCGTCTTGAAACACGGGCCGGGGAGTTCACGGCCGTGGCGAGCCTAAGGGGGTCAGCCCCGAAGGCTCAGGGAAACCGACAGGCCCGCAGTCGGGCGAAAGCCCGACGAGGGGCGGGGTCCTAAAAGGGCCCGGAGTCACGGCCGTGAGACCCGAAACCGGGCGATCTAGGCGGGGGCAGGCCGAAGCGGGGGGCTAACCCCCGTGGAGGGCCGAAGGGGTTCTGACGTGCAACTCGTTCCCATGACCCCCGCCTAGGGGTGAAAGGCCAATCTAGCCCGGTGATAGCTGGTTCCCGCCGAAGTGGGTCGAAGCCCAGCCCCGCTGGAGGCCGGGCCGTGGGGTAGAGCTACTGATTGGGCGACCAGGAGGGGAAACCCTCCGGCGCCCAGTCAAACTCCGAACCTGCGGCCGCCGAAGAAGGCGGGAGTGGGGCATCCCGGCATAAGGCTGGGAGCCGAAAGGGAAACAACCCAGACCGGGGTTAAGGCCCCTAAGTGCCGGCTAAGTGCCAATCGAAGGGCGTCCCCCGCCTAAGACAGCGGGGAGGTGGGCCTAACAGCAGCCATCCTCTAAGGAGTGCGTAACAGCTCACCCGCCGAGGCGGGGGGCCCCGAAGATTGGTCGGGGCTAAGCCGGCCGCCGAGACCCCGGGCCACCCCCGCCCTGGGGGTGTGCGGTAGGCGGGCGTCGGGGTGGCGCAGAAGCGGGGCCGTGAGGTCCCGTGGAGCCGCTCCGAGTGCAGATCCCGGCGGTAGTAGCAGCGAAGCGGGGTGGAAATCCCCGCCGCCGGAAGGGCCAGGGTTCCCCGGCAATGTTCGTCAGCCGGGGGTCAGCCGGTCCTAACCGGGCCCTTAACCGGTGCCCGGGAAGGGGAAACGGGTTAACATTCCCGTGCCGCGGGGGTACGCTTCGGGGCAACCCAAGGCCCAGCCCCCGACGCCTCGGGGTAGGCGGACTGGGGGCCTCCGTTTCGGGGGCGACCCAGCTAACTGCCCGAAGGCCGCTGAGTGCCGTAATGGCGAGAGGCGGCTCAAGGGGGGAATGGCCCGCCTTTTGGCGGGTTCCGCCGAGCCCTGGGGCCCATGAAAAGGGGGCTGGGAAGGATCCCCCGCGCCCGTACCGAGAACCGACACAGGTGCCCCTGGGTGAGGAGCCCAAGGCGTCGGGGGGTCAACCCGGGCCAGGGAACTCGGCAAACTGGCCCCGTAACTTCGGGAGAAGGGGTGCCTGCGGTCCTCGGCCTAAACCGGGGTCCGCAGGTCGCAGTGACAAGGGGGACCTGACTGTTTAACAAAAACATAGCTCCCCGCTAGCCCGAAAGGGTGTGTACGGGGGGTGAATCCTGGCCACTGGTGGTACGTGAAACCCGGGTTCAACCGGGCGAAGCGCCACTGAAGGCCGGGGGTAACCCTGACCCTCTTAAGGTAGCCAAATGCCTTGTCGGGTAAGTTCCGACGCGCATGAACGGATCAACGAGGTCCCCGCTGTCCCGGCCTGGGGCCCCGCGAACCCACTGGGTGGGTGCACAGCCCCACAACCCCCCGCAGGGCGAGAAGACCCCGTGGAGCTTTACCGCAGCCTGCCGTTGACCCTCGGGTGGAGGCGCGTAGCGTAGGTGGGAGCCCGTGAGGGGTCCCTTTCGGGGGACCCTGAGGCGACAATGAAACACCACCCACTTCCGCCTGGGGGTCTAACCTGGCTTCGGCCAGGGACAGCGGTAGGTGGGCGGTTCGGCTGGGGCGGCACGCCCGCGAGAAGGTAACACGGGCGCCCAAAGGTCGGCTCAGGCGGGTCAGAAACCCGCCGTAGAGTGCAAGGGCAAAAGCCGGCCTGACCGGGCCCCCAACGGCACGGGGCCCGGACGGGAAACCGCGGCCTAGCGCACGCTCGTGCCCCCTTCGGTGGGGGCCGGGCACGACGGAAAAGTTACCCCGGGGATAACAGGGTCGTCGCGGGCGAGAGCTCCTATCGACCCCGCGGTTTGCTACATCGATGTCGGCTTTTCCCATCCTGGGGGTGCAGCAGCCCCCAAGGGTGGGGCTGCCCGCCCATTAAAGGGGAACGTGAGCTGGGTTCAGACCGTCGTGAGACAGGTCGGGCTCTACCCGCGGGGGGTGCTGGCCGCCTGAGGGGAAGGTGCCCTCAGTACGAGAGGAACGGGGCGCCGCGGCCTCTAGTTTACCGGCTGTCCTGGCGGGCAAGCCGGGCAGCCACGCCGTAAGGGGTTACCGCTGAAGGCATCTAAGCGGGAACCCCACCCCGAAAATAGGCGGCCGCTCGTCCTCCCTGGCTCTGCCAGGGAGGACGACGAGGGCTCCCGTAGAAGACGGGGTTGATGGGGCGGGGGTGTAAGCCGCGAGGGGGAAACCCCGAGCGGTTCAGCCCGCCGCTCCCAATCGCCCGAGGCCCAGGGGCTAGGGGCTTAGGCAGACCTTTGGTGAGGCCGGCCCAGAGGGTATACGGCCTCACGGGCGGGCGGCGCGAAGGGCTACGCTTTAGTTCCTCTTGGCCTCCTCCTCTCCCAGGTGCTGATATGAGGGCCCTGGGCATAGACCCAGGCACTGGCACCTTCGACCTAGCTGTTGTGGACGGCGAGAGGGTGGTCTATGAGGACAGCCTCCCCGCAGCTGAGGTGGCTGAGGACCCGGAGAGGCTCGTAAGGGCCATAGAGGCCTCCAGGGCTGACGTCATAGCCGCCCCCTCAGGTTACGGCGTCCCCTTCACCTGGGCAAGCGACGTCAGGGACCCCCTCAGGTTCACCTACGAGGTCCTCCTGCTCAGCACGCGGGAGCAGATAGCCAAGGCCTCAGGAGAGCTGGGGGTCAAGGTCTACGAGGCGCTGGCGCTCGTGGTGAGCCAGCTGGTCAAGGCCGACGTAAGGGCGGTCTTCGTGCCCTCCGTCATACTCCTCAGGACTGTGCCAGCCTACAGGAAGTACAACAAGGTCGACATGGGGACAGCTGACAAGCTGGCCTCAGCCCTCATAGCTGTTCACGGCCTGGCCAGGAGGAAAGGGGTAAGGCCAAGCGAGGTCAGCGCGGTGGTGCTGGAGCTCGGCTTCGGCTACAACTCTGCCATAAGCGTGCTCAGGGGGAGGGTGGTCGACGGCATAGGGGGCACCTACGCCTCCTTCGGCCCGCTGACCGCTGGCTCGCTGGACCTGGAGGTGGTCGTAGGGGCGCCGTCCTGGAGCAGGTTTGACGTATACAAGGGGGGCCTCGCCGAGGTCTGTGGCACGTACGACCTGAGGGAGGCCGAGCGCAGGTATGAGGCTGGGGAGGAGCCCTGCGCCTCCGCCTACAGGGCCTGGCTTGAGGGCGTGCTAAAGGACGTGGCCAGGGCCTCGGTGCCTATAGGCAGGGAGGCCGGCACTGTTGTGCTCAATGGGAGGTACTCAGGCCTGAGGAGCCTGAGGGAGGCCCTTAGGGAGGCGATGCCCGACGTTGAGGTCGTGGAGGGCAGCAGGCTCCCCGGCTCCTCAGTAACTAAGGAGGCCTCTCAGGGCTACGCAGCCATGGCTGCCCACGCGGCCGGCGGGGGAGAGGGGCTGCTCGAGGAGGTCATGAGGGTTGCTGACATAGACTCGGCCTGCGGCACGGTAGCTGACTACGTAGTCCACCCTGCGGCAGCCCCCCTGAAGGAGAGGGTCAGGAGGGCCTACGTGGAGAGCGTGGCCAGGCCTAAGCTCTGCCCTTAGCCCGTGCCCAGGGTCCTGAGGACAGCCTCAACTCCCCTCTCGGCTATGAGCCTCCTAAGGGGCTCAGGCACGTTAAAGCAGTCCCTCCCCCTCTCGAGCAGGCCCACCTCTATGAGCTCCTCAATGACGCCCGCGGGGTCCCTGATGCCCTTCTTGCTCAGGTCACGGATGGCCCTCAGGTCGCCAACGCTCACGTTATCAAGGAAGTACAGGAAGGCGTCCCTGGCCTCGCCCTTCAGGCCCCTGGCAAGCTCCAGCAGCCTTGACGCCTCAGCTCGCCACCCCTCACTCAAGGCTGATTATCCTCCTCCAGGGACACCTAGGAGGACTTAAGGGTGCGCCTCGTTGAGGGTTGAGGTTAACGAGGAGAGGGCCAGGGCCGTAGGCGCGCTGATAGGAAGGGCCGTTAAGGACGTCAGGCCTGACCCCTTTGACGACCCCAGGTATTACCCGCCGCCCGGGGCGCCGAGGAGGCAGGTCATGTCGTACTTCCTCGTTATGGTGGCCATGGACCACAGGCTCAGCAGGGGAAGGAGGCAGTACGAGGCAGTGATAAGTGGAGAGCTGTACCACGGTGCTGACCTCCTTTACAGGCTCGGGGCCCAGAGGCTCAGTGACGACCCAGGGTTCTTCGAGGCAGAGAGGCTTGCCAAGGTCACCGAGAAGGACGTTGAGGAGTGGCTGACGATCAAGGACGAGAGGGGAGGTGCCGCTAGGCCCCCTGACCCCTCAGTCAGGGCCGAGCTCCTCAGGGACCTCGGGGTGAAGCTGTTGAGGCTCTTCGACGGGGACCCGATGAATATAGTCCTCGAGTCCAAGGGCTACCTCAGGACTGGGGTCTCGGGGGGCTTCATAGACCTCCTGAAGGCCTTCAAGGCCTACCAGGACCCAGTTGAGAAGAAGGCCTTCCTCCTGGCCAAGTTCATAGAGAGGAGGGGGGTTATCAGGTTCCAGGACCCCCAGAACAAGGACGTCCCTGTGGACAACCACCTGACAAGGATAGCCCTGAGGACGGGCATAGTAGAGGTTGACAGGGGGACGCTGGCGAGGATAGCGAGGTGGCTGCCCTTTGAGCCTGAGGAGGACGTGCTCCTGAGGCTCGCGGTGAGGAGAGCCTACAGGGTGGTTGCCCAGGAGGCAGGCCTTGACCCATTCGTCATGGACGACTTCCTCTGGCTCTTCGGGAGGAGGTGCTGCACCTTCGAGTCGCCTTCGTGCGCGGCGGGCTGCTCGCCCCGCTGCAGCTCAATGGAGGGCTGTTCGGAGGGCGCGTGCGTACTGGCTAAGGCATGTAAGGCCTTTGAGGACAGGACCTACCTGGTGCCTGAGCACAGCTTTCAGGAGACGTGGTGGTACTGACTTGTACCTGACTAGGGAGGAGGAGAGGGTACTGGCCGGCGAGGAGGGGTGGGCCAAGGCCAAGGCCCTTGAGGTCGTTGTGAAGGTAGGTGAGGCGCTGGGCGCTGAGAGGCTTCAGCCCATAGTGCACGCGCACGTCTCGGGGGTCTCTTACTATAACATAGGGGAGCCGGGGAGGAGGCTCCTGGAGGACCTGGCGTCCTCAGGGGCTAGGTTCTCGGTACCAACCACTGTTAACCCCATAGGCTTTGACCTTGACGCCCCGAGCTCTTTGAGCGTAGCCGAGATAGACGATAGGCTCGTGGAGGGTCAGAGGGCCATAGTGAGGGCCCTGGCCTTCATGGGCGCCAGGCCGACCTTCACGTGCACGCCCTACTACATTCCTGACGTCAGCGGGCTGAGCAGGGGATCCAGCGTGGCGTGGGGGGAGTCCAGCGCTGTAGTCTACGCTAACAGCGTCCTCGGCCTGAGGACCAACAGGGAGGGAGGTCCTCTGGCCCTCATGGCCGCCATAGCTGGGAGGACCTATTACTATTATATGCACGTGGACTCGGAGCGGGTACCGAGGTCGTCCTACAGGCTTGAGGCCCCCAAGGGCTACGTAATAGACTCGGCGAGGGCTGGCGTCCTGGGCGAGCTGCTCGTGACAAGGCACAGGGATCGCAACCCTCCAATGCTCATGGCGAGGCTTGGCGTCGAGGAGTTCAAGGAGCTGGCCGCAGCGGTGGGGGCTGCAGGGGACCTGCCAATGGTATTCGTCCCAGGGCTCACCCCTGAGAGGCCGCCTGAGAGCGTTGAGCTGGAGGAGGTCATAGACTACAGGGAGGTCGAGAGGAGGCTTGAGGAGCTGTCGCTGCCGGGTGACGTAGACATGGTGTATCTTGGATGCCCGCATGCGAGCTCCACCCAAGTAGAAAGGCTGGCCTCAGAGCTCTCGAAGAGGACCCCGAGGCCCGGGAGGCCGACCCTCCTCATAACAATGTCTAGGCATGAGGAGGCGAAGCTCTCAGCAGAGGCCAGGAGGACGCTAAGACGGTACGGGGCCCTGCTGGTCAGGGACACTTGCCTCGTGGTTAGCCCCGTCAGGGGAGGCCTAAAGGTGGTCACGGAGAGCTACAAGGCGTACTTCTACCTGAGCCGCAAGGGCCTTAAGGTAGGCCTCGAGCCCCTCGAGGAGATAGTGAGGAGGCTGGCGGCTTGACCCTTGAGCTGAAGGGAAGGCAGCTGGTCCCAGGCAGGGCTCTGGGCGAGGCCGTGTTCACAGAGGCCTTATCGTTTTACGGCGACGTTGACCCCAACACAGGCCTCCTCAGGGACGGCAGGAGCGTGGCGGGCAAGGTCGTAGTGGCGCTGAGGCCTAGGGGCAGCACGGTGGGCAGCTACGTGATATATGCGCTCAGGGCCAACGGGCTGGCGCCGGCCGCCATAGTCATGTCCCGCGTGGACCCAATCATAGTGGCCGGCTGCGTCCTGGCCTCGATACCCCTGGTCTCGGAGGTGCCCGAGGATGGGCTGAGGTCAGTGAAGGACGGGGACCTGGTCGAGGTGCTGGGCGACGGCAGGGTTGTAGTTCATGGCCACAAGTACTGAGGCTAGTCCGGCTGCGTCACCCTCCTCAGAAGGTCCTCATCTATTTTCTTATACCTCTCGAGGCTTCCCACGTCAACCCACGGGCCGTCGTAGATGTACGCCTTGACCTTCTTGCCAGCCCTTATCATGGCTGGCACGAGGTCCCCCATTATATCGAAGGACGTCCCGAGCTCCCCCTCGAACTCCTCTAACAGGCCTGGCCTGAGCGTGAGGACGCCTATGGAGACCTTCATGTCAAGCCATGGCTTCTCCCTAAGTTTCGTCACGTTCCCTTCGCCATCAACTTCCGCTACGCCGACGGGGACCTGGTACCTCGACGCCAGCACTATAAGGGCGTCGGCGTTGAGCTTCCTGTGGGCCTCTGCCACATCTGACGCCCTTATGGGCGCCAAGATGTCGCCGTACCAGACCACTATGGGGTCGCTGTCAAGGAGGTGGTGCTTGTAGGCCTTGAGGAGAGAGCCTCCGGTGTTCCTGTAGGTCTCATCGTCGACGCTGTAGTCTATCTTTATCCCGAACCTGTCGCCGTAGCCAAAGTAGTTCCTGATATACCTCCACTTATAGCCTACCAGGAACACGACATGGGTTACCCCGCCCTTTATGAGCAGGTTAACTACCAGGTCGGCCACGGGCCTCTCGTCAGGGCCTAGAGGTATCATGGGCTTCGGTATGAGGTCCGTGTAAGGCCTAAACCTTGTGCCCTCTCCTCCTGCCAGGACGGCTGCAGTGAGGGACAAAGCTGCCCCCTCGCGTTTCTGTACTTGATGCAGATCTTTATAACTTCTAGGCATCAGTCCGAGGCTTCAAGGCTTAAGGCCTTATAACTTGGCTGAACCTTTTCATATTGATAGAAAACCTTTTATATTAGTCTGTGACAGATCCCACTGATGACCCCTCACCTGATGGGGGCGCTGCCCCAAGGGCGAGGGCGATGAGGCCCCTCAGCCCCCTGTAGATGGGGGCCCCGTGCCGTTGGGCCCGACGGCCGCCCATGATACCCACAGGCGCCGCTGGGGCTCTGTGGGCGAGGTGGAAGCCCCTAGGCGCAACGGACAAACATGAGCTGATGAGGGCGAGCGCCTAGGGACAAACGGCTCCGTAGGGGCCCTGCTGGGAGGCTTCGTACTTCAGGGCAGCGGGCTCCTAGGAATGACGCCGCTCAAGGCCACCATGTGGACCTTCGCGGCCTTCGCAGTAATATCATCAATAATGCTTGTCATGTTGCCAAGAGGGCCTAAGGCACAACTAGCACGTCAGCCTTAGTGGACTTGCCCGCCACCTTGTGGGTCACGCTGCCCAGGACAAGCCTTTCAAGCCTTGAGAGCCTCCTCCTGCCGAGGACTATGAGGTCGCAGCCGTTGACGTCAGCGTAGCCGACTATGGTGTCGCCTGGGTCGCCGGTGAGGACGTCAAACCTGACCTTAAGCCCCTCGCCCTCAAGCCTAGAGGCGACCTCCGCGAGCTTCTTCCTTGAGGACTCTATTATCAGCGAGAGGTTAACCGCGTCAGGCACTACTATCTCGCCGAACGCCATCGAGCTGGGAGGTATCACTGTTAGGAGGCAGAGCTCGCTGCTGAACGCCTTAGCCAGCTCAACGGCCTTCCTGAGCGCCTTCTCGCCGCCCTCGCTGCCGTCATAGCCCACAAGGATCCTCTTGTACAAGGAGACCCCGCTTCTAATATCACAAGGAGATTTTATAAATGTTAGCGGTAGCGTCATAAGTGGCCCGATGAAGAGCGCTGCAAGCGCGACGCAGTGAGCGAGGCCTGTGTTGCAGAGGGCATTGCCGATGAGGACGTCGATAGGCCTGAGCGCAGCTGTGAGGAAGCTGTCCCCGGCTGAGGTGCTAAATCGATGTCCTGATGAGGCTCACGGCGAACCCAGCCAGGATGAGGCTCATGAACTTGTCAATTAGCAGGCTCCCGTGCCTGCCCAGGACCCTCAGGAGCCTCTCGCCTAGGTAAAGTATAACGTAGGCTATCACGGCATTGACGGCTATGCTTATCAACGCTATAGGGTACCCGTAAATGTACCTGAAGTACAGGGCAGTTGATATGCTGCCAGGCCCAGCCAAGAGGGGCGTAGCGAGCGGCACTATGGCTTGCCTCTCTACCTCCTCAGGAGCCCTTGGAGCCCCTATCTCTATATCGAAGAGGCTGGACACGGCATAGACGAGCAGTATCACGCCAGCTGCTATCCTGAAGTCGTTGAGGGTCACGCCAAGGAGCTTAAGCATATAGTCACCTACTATAACGAAGGCCAGCAGCATGAATACCGCCGCCTCAATAAGCGTCCTCAGGAACCCCGGCCTCCTCTCGCGAGGGAGCCGCTGAACAGTAGTCACGTAGAACGGCACCACAGCGAAGGGGTCAAGAACCACGAACAGCGTTACTATGGCTTCCCCAAGCCCCACCAGCGAGAACTGATAGGTGGTCAAGCCCTGTTAGCCCTCTCCTTCCTCCCTGATGCCCTCAGGGGCCTCCTTCTCTATGGTTATGTCCTGGGCCTCAGCCTCCAGCTCCGTCTTAAGGTCCTCGTTGATATAGGGTGCAAGAAGGTAGACCTTGTACTCTACGTACTTGTCCTCGCTCACCATCTTATTTTCGAAGCTGATGGTGTAAATGGGGAACCTCGCAATGGCCTTGTCCTTGGTTCTGCTCAGGGACCCAATGGACCTCAGGGCGTCAACGAGCTCAGGCTTGAGGGGCAGGGGCAGCTCAAGCTCCCTTTCATCCTTCAGGACTATGAAGTCGCTGGTCTCAGGGTTCCACTCGTTCAGGGCCTCAAGGGCCTTGCCCTTTACTACGTCCTTTAGCTCCCCCTCGACGACCTCGTCCCTGACCACCTTCCCCCTCTCTGCCCTTATCACCAGCACCTTCAAGGGCCGCTTACCGCGGGATCAACTAAGGGCTCGGCTTAAAAGGTATCACCGGGCTGCAGTGCAAGGCAGGCTCTATGTCAGGCTCTTACAGGGGCTACGCCGCGGTAACGGCGACCGTGCTCATATGGGGCTCGGCCTACCCACTCATATACATAGCCGAGAGGTTCATATCACCAGTGGCCCTAACAGCGCTCAGGGCGGCCATCGGAGGGGCGTTCCTAGCAGCCGTCTATAGGCGCTTTCAGGTGGGCTGGAGGGAGCTCATAGGTGGCGTCATCAATATAGCTGGCGTGGTCTCGCTCCTGAACCTAGCGGTAATAATGGTCCCTAACCCGTCAATAGCGGCCGTGCTCATCTACACGCAGCCCCTCTTTACAGCCCTCATGACGCCCTTCGCGCTAGGCAGGAGGGTTACGGTGCTTCAGTACGCAGGCGTCGCGGTGGGGGCCGCGGGGGTAGTTGTCATGGCGCTCGAGGGCCTGAAACCCTCATATCTCACAGGGATGGCCATAGGGCTGGCCGCAGGACTTGTATGGGCCATTGGAACCGTTTACTATGAAAAGTACCTGGCCAGGGGAGACGTGCCAGGGGAGACGGCGTTCATGACGCTCTCAGCCACACCGTTTGTGTTAGCCCTGTGGCCCCTGGGGATGAGGTTCATAGTCACGCCTTTCTCTGTTGCCATAGGCCTCTACATGGCTATAGTTGTACAGGGCCTCGGCTGGCTCCTCTGGTTCATAGCTGTGACAGAGCTGGGAGGCGTTAGGGCCGGTGCCCTCTTAATGTTGACGCCCGTCGCCGCTGTAGCCTTCACGCTCCTCCTTCTCCACAGGTCGCTCACAGCGTCACAGTCTTTAGGGGCAGCGCTGGCCATCCTAGGATCAGGCCTGGTACAGGTTGGCGGCGTCATCTAAGCAGACAAGAGGTCTCACGTTATTCATAGCCTTAACTGTGCTCTTGGCCCTGGTCATAACCCTTGAGGTCCTGAGGTATGTTGACGGCCTGCAGGGGGTGAACGTCTACGTGCTCAACGCGCTTCCATACGCAAGGACGCCAGCTATGGAGGTGTTGTCAGGGAGCGCGAGCCTTGAGGCCTTCGCGCTCCTGGCCTTGATCATCTATGTTATGGACGCCTCTTTAGACAGAGGCATCTCCGAACCCGTGGCCTCCTTCATAGTGGCGCTGATACTCTCAATGATATTGACGGCGCTGATCAAGGCCTACGTGGCGGCCCCAAGGCCTCACGAGCCTTCAGCCTACTTTGGGCTCCTCGGCAACCTCATCAACTCAGACTACTTCGCCTTCCCCTCAGGCCACACGGTCAGGGTAACCGTTTTGTCATACTACGTTCTGTCGGTCTTCCCCCAAAGCAGGCGAAAGAAGGTCTCATACTTGGTGTTGATATATGCAGGCGCAGTCATGGTGTCAAGGCTGCTCCTCCAGGTACACTGGCTCAGCGACATAATCGGAGGCATCATAGTGGGGCTGTGGTCAAGCTACGTGACGGAGGGCTTAGGCAGGCCGGCGTGGAGGTTCATATACGATGAAACCCTCGGGAGGGTTCCCTTCCTAAGGATTAAGGCACATTGATGGAAGGGCCTTCGTTGGGACCCTCCGCAGGCCCCTAGTTAAGCTTTGATCAAGGACCTACTATTATGTTTGGGTCTAAAGACACATTTACCCTCCATAGCCCTTCAGCTCCTGGCGAGAGCCGTGGTCTTCCCCTTCAAGAGCGTAGAGGACTTCAAGATAGAGATCACGCCTGAGCACGAGCTCTTCAGGAAGGCAGTAAGGGAGTTCGTCGAGAAGAACGTCATGCCTCGCTGGAGGGAGATAGAGGAGACTAACAGGATCCCGCCTGAGATTATGAAGGGCCTCGTTGAGCAGGGCCTGACAGGCGTAGGCATACCTGAGGAATATGGAGGCCAGGGCGGAGGACAGCTGATGACAGCTATGGCAATGGAGGAGATAGCTAGGGCTGTCCCGTCCCTTGCGGTCACCATTGGCGTGAACCACCTCTTCGCTGTACCCATCCTGCTGTTCGGCAGTGAGGACCTGAAGAAGAAGTACGTGACCCCCATAGCCAGGGGCGAGAAGAGGGGCGCTCACGCTAACACGGAGCCGAGCGGCGGCAGCGACGTAGCTGGGATCCAGAGCCGCGCCGAGAAGGTGAACGACCACTACGTGATAAACGCCAGGAAGGTCTTTATAAGTGGGGCCGGCGAGGCCGACTACTTCATTGTGTCTGCAAGGACTAGCCCCCCGCAGCCCAACAAGAGGTGGTGGGGCATAACGGCCTTCGTCGTCGAGAGGGACTGGCCTGGCGTCAAGGTGGGGCAGCAGTTCAGGGTCATAGGCATGAGGGGCGAGCAGCCATACGAGGTGATCCTGGACAACGTTAAGGTGCCCGCTGAGAACGTCGTTGGGAAGGAGAACGAGGGGTTCAAGGTCGTAGTTACGACCTACGACTACACCAGGATAGGCATAGCCGCCCAGGCCGTCGGTATAGCCCAGGCAGCGTTCGAGAAGGCCCTGAACTACGCCCTGCAGCGCGAGCTCTTCGGCCAGAGGCTCATAGAGTTCGAGATGATAATAGAGAAGCTGGCTGACATGTACATAAGGCTCGAGGCCTCGAGGCTCCTGACGTACTGGGCCGCCTCGCTGGCTGACGCCCGCAGGCCTGAGTTCACGACTGCGGCCAGCCTCGCCAAGACTTTCGCCACGGAGAGCGCTGAGTGGATATCGAGGCAGGCGATCCAGATACATGGGGGCTACGGGGTAGACTTTGAGACGGGCCTCGAGAGGTACCTGAGGGACGCAGTGATAACGACCATATACGAGGGAACCAACGAGATCCAGAGGCTCACGATAGTCAGGGAGCTCGTGAGGCAGGCCTTCGGAATTAGGTAGAGGGCCCCCTGTTCTCCTTAAGTGATAGCACTTGCCTCAGGACTTTCTTTGGAACCTTAAACACCTCTGAGGCTATCTTGGCTACGTACTCGTCGCTGGGCATGGTTACCTTGCCCCTCCCAAGCTGAAGCGCTGTCGCGTGCTTGAGGGCCTCCTTAGTCACCCTGTCCTTCACCTCGCCCTGCTCTATAGCCAGCGCCAGCCTGAACGCCGAGTAGAACTTCAGGAACCTGTTAACGTCCTCAGCCCTCTCAGGGAAGGCAGCGCCTATCGCGTCGCCCAGCCTCTTAACCACGTCTTCCCCTGCGAAGCCCAGGTAGAACTTGGTCATGGCTAGCCTCATAATCCTGGCGACGGTGTTGCCGTCAACGTCGCCCAGCATGGCGAGCGCCTTGTCCCTGGCCCTGGCCGGCTCGTCGTTGAGCAGCACATCAATGGCTCTCTCCAACTTCATCTCGAGCTGGAACACGGCCTCAAAGAGCTCCGGGTACTGCTCGTCCAGGCCCATGCCGTACTTGCCCACTATGTAGAGGCTCGTCAGCTCCTTATCATAGAGGTCTGCGGGCTCAGCCGTGCCCTTTATCGGCGATATTGACAGCTTTAAGTACTCGCTCCTCAACACTTCAACGGCCCTCTCCCTGCTGACCTTCTCGCCTGACTCCCACGCCGATATCAGCTCGTTCCAGACGCCTACGAGGGCCTCAGCCCTGTACTTGGCGCTCCTGCTGGACGTAGGGCCTCCCTGAGTGGGACAGAGGCTTTTTAGGTAAATAGGCCTTGATGGTATTGGGAGAGTTGACTAAGGGCTGGAGGCTCAGGTCAGGGCCGGTCCCCTGCAGGTCCGTTGAGGAGTGCCTTAGGGCGTGCGAGGAGGGGAAGGCAGTAGAGGTGGACCCTGAGGTGCTCCTGAAGATAGCTGAAAAGGCCCCCCGGCCCTGCATAGCCTTAGTGAGGGCCGAGAGAGTTGGGACTGCTTGACGACGCGGTCCTAGAGATCGCCTCGAACAGGAGCTTAAGGCTCACGTGGTACCTGCTTATAGTGGTCTTCGGGGTGTCCGCTGTCCTGGTTGCGGTCTTCTATAATAGCTTACAGTCGTCAGTGCTGGGCAGCTACATGGCGAACGAGACCCAGCAGATAAAGGAAGTGGCAGGATACTTCAGCAACTCCAGCAGCCTCTACGCCCTGTTGCCGGTCATAATCTACGCCAACAATTCTCTGAAAGACGTCATCATGTACGCGCTGCTAATAGTTCTGGTGTTTCCTCCCCTCGCCCTCATCATTAATGGTGGTCTCGTGGGCTACGTGAGCATGCTGACTTTACCTATATACGGCAACTCGCTCGTGGTGTTTTACTACCTTGTCCCCCACGGCGTAATTGAGATACCGGCGTTCTCGCTGACGGCCGCCTCAATAGTACTGGTCAGGAGGGGCGTGGGCACCATGTATTACAGGGCTTTTCAACTCCTCATCCTCTCACTTGCGCTGCTAATAGTTGCTGCCATTGTTGAGAGCACCGTGACCCCTGGGGCTGCCTACCTAGTAAGGCTGCTCACGAACCAATCAGCAGGTGCCCCCTAGTGTACCTAGCCGCCCTGCTGCTGACGCTGACCCTGCTGGCGCAAGGTACGACTGTACACGTAGTTAACGGCACTGTAGTTTACCTTCCTGGGGGCCCCGTAGTAGTAATGTACCCTGTTAGCCAGAAGGTAGCGACCTTCAACGCGACGCAGGGCGAGTGGGCGTTCAGGGTCTATGAGGAGGGCCCTATGATAATAACGCTGGCCTCCAGCAACGTAGGCGGTGAGCTCAGGAGGGTATGGTATACACCCTTTGAGGGGGGCTATACGGCCTCGGTTGAGGTCTGCGTTAACGCGACCCAGGCCCCTAACCTTACGGGGCTCTGGGAGGGAATGAACGGAGTTCAGGGCGTCCCGGGGCTTTCTGTGCTCATAAAGTCATCACCTGCCCCCTGCGGTGAGGACCTGTTGATTCAGGGCAACAGCACGATGTTCTCATACCTAACCTACTTCAATCAGTACTCCTGGACGACCTTTGAGCTCAGCGGGGGGAACTGGACCCTTGCGGTCATACTGGGGGAGGTCAGCAACCAGACCACAGAGACTACCCTTCCTTCTCTGACAATATTGACCCAGCAACATAGGTTAACGATGGGTCCTGACGTGATCAGGTACGTTCCGTTAATAATTTCTGCGGCAGCTCTGGCCCTCGCCGCGGTGGCAGAGCGTGCCAATAGAGGAGGCCATTGAGAGCCTGAGGAACCGGAGGCCTGTGCTCATATATGACTCGGGCTCGAGGGAGTCAGAGGTAGACCTAATCTACCACGCTTCCTCAGTGACCCCCGACGTCATATATACCCTGAGGACGAGGGCAGGCGGCCTCATATGCTTCGCGACCAGGTGGTCCATAGCCAGCGGCCTTGGCCTGGTCTGGGGTGACGAGCTGATAGCGAGCGTGCCCGAGCTCAGGCCCCTCGCCATGAGGAGGCTCGGCTATGGTGACAGGCCGGCCTTCACAATATGGGTTAATCACATGTCTGTGAGAACCGGGATAAGCGACGAGGACAGGGCCAAGACCGCGAGGGAGCTCTACAATGTGGTCTCCATTTACTTGAGCGGGGACAGGGAGGGAGCCAGGAGGAAGTTCAGGGAGGAGTTCCAGGCGCCTGGCCACGTGCCAATACTGGCCTCGAGGGGGCTCAAGGCCAGGAGGGGCCACACAGAGCTCAGCATGGCCCTGGCCTCGCTGGCGGGCCTTGAGCCTGCTGTCGTCTTTGCCGAGATGCTCGACTACGGGAGGTCCCTAAGCCTTGAAAAGGCCAGGGAGCTGTCGAAGGGCTGGGGGGTACCCCTCGTAAGCGGGGATGAGATAATTGAGGCCTGCAGGGGAAACGAAGTGTGTTGGAGTGATTGACACAACCTTCTCAAGGGTCGACATGGGCTCAGTGGCTGAGGGCGTCCTGAGGGACCTCTTGCCAGAGTACAGGGTCTTGAGGTACACGGTGCCTGGCATCAAGGACATCCCCGGGGCCGCCAGGAGGCTCATTGACATGGGCTGCGAGGGGCTGATAACGCTTGGCTGGGTGGGGCCCGCAGAGGTCGACAAGCTGAGCTACCTGGCCATGAGCGTCGGGCTCATAACGTTGTCCGTCCTGACGGGCAAGGTCATAGTTGACGTAACGGTGCACGAGGACGAGGCCTCGGACCCGAGGGAGCTCAAGGAGATAGCAGTCAACAGGGCCAGGGCGCACGCCGAGAACCTGGCCAAGCTCCTGAAGGGCGGCCTTGACGCCCTCAGACCCCTCGCCGGCCAAGGGATCAGGCAGGGGAGGCCTAGCGTGGGCCCCCTATGAGGTTCTCCTGAGGCCGCTGTACCTTATCAGCATCTTCGTCAGCTCGCTGACCCTGTAGTACACGTGGTGCGTCCTGGTCTCCGGCTTTGGCTTGGCCCTCCTGTGGGAGGACTTGATCACCTTCTCCTTCACTTTGGCTACTAACCCCAGGGACTCAAGCCTGTCCAGTAGGTCAACAGTGTTGCAGGGCGTGTCCTCAACTACCTTGGCTAGGGTCCCTGCGTGCTCGTTCTCGGCCTCGAAGAGGAAGAGAAGGAGCCTGAGGACGTTCCTGTGACCCACCAGCCAGTCAAAGTATTCCGAGAGCTTCGCAGGGTTCCTCGTCAGCTCCCTGGCCAGCTCCTCGCCCTCCCTGCTCAGCTCATAGTAAATGTGGTGCTTATGGACCTCGTCAGACAGCTTGAACCTGGCCTCGCTACGCTTTATCGAGGAACCCCCGATGCGCCTCTGTATAAGACCTTTGGCCTCGAGCCTGTCAAGCTCCTCAAGGACCCTCTCAATAGGCACCTCGGCGACCCTTGATATCGAGCCCGCGTAGTCGACGTTGGCCCTCCTGAGGTGAAAGAGTATGTAGAGCCCTAGGGGGCTGAGCTCCCTCAGCCTACCGCCAACGTTGTCCTGGCCCTCCAACCCTCCCTACCTTTAAGGCCTCTCTCACCTGAATAAGTCTTGGTCCTTGAAGGCCCTGGTAGGGACCTCAGGCTGGCTCTACGACTGGAACGAGGGAGGGGACCTCAGGTGGTACGTCGAGAACAGCGGCCTGAACGCCGTTGAGCTAAACGCCTCCTTCTACAGGTTCCCGTTCCCAAGCCAGGTCAAGGGCTGGTCCAGGACGGGCGCCAGCCTGAGGTGGGCAATCAAGGTCCACAGGTCTGTGACCCACGTACACAGGCTCAACGAGAGGGCGCTGGAGGTCTGGGGGAAGTTCAGGGCGCTCTTCAGGCCCATGGAGCCCCTCATCGACTTCTACCTCTTTCAGATGCCTCCTAACTTCGCGGCGACTGATGACGACATTTCAAGGCTTCAGGCCCTTTCGAGGCTTGCTGGCGAGGGCCCCAGGTTCGCTGTCGAGTTCAGGCACCCCTCCTGGTTCGCTGAGGACAAGGTCAAGGAGGTCTCGGACCTGGGCCTCGTCTTCGTCTCCATCAGCTCCCCCATGGGGACCTACTTGTTCAGGAGCAGGGACACGGTCTACCTTAGGATGCACGGCACCAGCGCCTGGTACGCCCACGAGTACAGCAGGGAGGAGCTTGATGACATCATTAAGATGGTGCTGGGCCTGTCGCCGAGGGAGGTCTACGTGTTCTTCAATAACGACCACTGGATGCTTGAGAACGCCAGGTACACCCTTGCGAGGCTCAGGGAGCTCGCAGGGGGCCAGTGACCCTGTACAGCTCGTCGCTGT
Organism: uncultured Acidilobus sp. JCHS; assembly: GCA_000495735.1. Lineage (NCBI taxonomy): Archaea > Thermoproteati > Thermoproteota > Thermoprotei > Acidilobales > Acidilobaceae > Acidilobus > uncultured Acidilobus sp. JCHS. Next base: position 133,799 of record AYMD01000001.1, read on the forward strand.
AGACCGAGACAGCGCCTTTGCCTACGTAAGCCCCGCAGAACGGGCAGTGGTCTTCATGAAGCTGCCTCCCGCAGACAGGGCACGACGAGCCCTCCTTATGCCTGGGCGGCAGGGAAAGCCCAAGGGTTAACCTTCTCTTCAGCAGGTATGCGTGAGGGTAGGACGGGACGGCTATTGATGTGGCCCTGGCCAGCGACACCGCCTCCTCTGTAGTTATGAGCCTCCTCATGGAGTCCAGGAGGAGCTCAACGCCGCTGCCCCTGGTTATCGGGTCCTTGGGCCTCCAGGCCACTTCGACCAGGCCGTGCGCCTCTAGGGCCAGCCTCAAGAGGTACTTGCCGAAGGGCCTTCCCCTTACGGGCCTGACCGTGCAGCCTGGGCTTGCCCTGAGGGCTATCTCCTTGGCCCGCTGTGAGTAGAGGGGCAGATACACTCTGACTTCAAGGCGCGATCCCATGGGGACGGAGTTGAAGAAAGCCCCCCTGATAACTTTCTCGAGCCACTCGCTCAGCCTCCCGGGGTCAGCGTCAAGGAGGAAGTCATAGCCAATGAAGAGCTCGTCACCGCCGTCGCCCGTGGCCACGCACTTGGAGCCCAGCCCCCTCGCCTTGGCTAGGCCTAGACACACGGCTGAGGCCGAGATAACCTCTATGGGGTCTATGGTCTCTATGGCTGTCAGTGCCTCGTCAGCGCACCTCATCGCCTCCTCGATGGTTGGCCTCACCTTGACTAGCTCCAGGCCCAGCCTGCTGGCAACCAGGTCTACATAGGCTTCATCCCTTGAGCCAGGGAAGAGCACAGTTATCAGCCTGGGCCTGAGGCCTGCCTTGACCGCGGACAGCGCGACGAAGCTGGTGTCTATGCCGCCGCTGAAGAGTATTGTATCGCAGCCCCTTGACCTAAGCTCATCACCAACGGCTCTCATTAGGTCAAGGGCTAGGCTAAGGCATGCGTCGGGCTCCATAGCGGCCCTGGCTGGGCGCTCACACTAGCTTAAAACAAGTATGAGAGCCGACATTATCACGGCCGCCAGGGCGATAGTTATTGTTGACACCATGAGCGACCTCTTAACGTCCTCGGCCCCTGGCAATCTTCCGGCCTCGGGGCAGAGGGTGTAGGAGCCCCTCTTCTCGAGCAAGACCCCCAGCGCCCCGGCCATGGCCGACATTGGGTGACCGGCGTTGACGCTCTCCGTCAGCCTTCTACACCTAAGCCACGCCCTCAGGCTATACCTAACGCCTCCGCCGGCTATGGGGGCCGAGAGCGCTATGAGGAGCGCCGTCAGCCTAGCTGGCACGAAGTTGATAGCGGTGTCAGCCCTGGCGCTCACAAACCCCACGTCGGCGTGGTCAGGGTCCCTGAAGCCCACGGCGCCGTCAAGGGTGTTGGCGACCCTCTGCGCCAGGGCCCCTATGGGACCAAGGAGCGCCAGCCAGAACAGCGGCGAGACTAGCCCGTCCACGAGGCTCTCAGCAAGCGACTCCACAGCCGCTGACGCGACGTGCCCTGCGTCCTCTCCTGACAAGTCCCTCCTGACGAGGCCCTGGGCCCAGGCCCTGGCCTCTGTCAGCCTACCTGTGGCTAACGACCTCCACACGTTCTCAACAGTGTCCAGGAGGAGCCTTATGGATATCGAGGTCTTTATGACGTAGCCGGCCACCACAATCCACGCTATGGGCCCTGCGAGCCAGGCCGCCAGGAGGGCGGCAGCGTACACTGTTATGTGAAGGGCCATCACGGTCAGCCAGAGGACGGCGCCCCAGGCCCTTGACGCCCTTGGCCTGTAGAGCCTCATGGCTAGTACGAAGGAGGTGTGCACCGGGTGAACTCTTAACAGGAGGCCGCTGTGGTAGGGGTAGACGGCATCCATCGTCACGGCCACGGCAAGGGCTGCCAAAAGGTAGAGGGGGCCAGGGTAAAGGAAGGCGAGGCCTAGGCCCAACCAGCCATCACCAGCAGCGACGTGACCTCAGAGGCCTCTATTGAGAAGCCCAACACGTCACCGTTCACGAAGCCCAGCCTCCTATTTGCGTCATGGGCTATCACGAACGCTGCGGCCAGGCCCACGAGCCCGAGCAACGAGACCACGTTCAGCAGGGCCAGGGGGGCCAGGCAGAGGGCTGTGATAGTCAAGTTCAGCAGCAGTTTCCTGGGCCTCTTGGCCTCAGCAGTTATCAGCCTCGCCATGCCGTCGTAGGGCTCCTCGTAACCTATGGAGGACGTAATGTACGCTGACTCCAGGCCTGTGACATATGAGGCCACCACGAGGACTGGGTGACCAGCGAGGTAGTAGAAGGCCGAGAACCTGGCGACTATTAGCACCGCGGCCGTCACAACGCCAAAGGCCCCCCTCCTCGGGTCCTTCAATACCCTTAGCGCCTCCTCGCCCCTAGCCCTTGAGCCTAGTACATCACCGTAGTCCGAGGACCCGTCGAGGTGCATGGCGCCCGTTAACAGGACGTGCGCTATCAACATGACGGCCGCCGCCAGGAGGGGCCTCTGCCTGAGCGGGAAGCCTACGGCTGCGACTATGGCGCCTTCGAGGAGCCCCACTGCCGGGACGGCGTAAAATGACAGGGCCGCTCCAGGTTTAGAGCCCCTGCTAGGGATGGTGGTCAGTAAGGATATGAGGTCACCTAGGCCCGTAGGCCAACACCTCGCTTACAGCCCTCACGAGCCTGTCGTTCTCAGGCGGCGTCCTCACCGAGACCCTTGAGAACAAGGGGCCGAGGCCGTAGAACGAGGAGCAGTCCCTAACGTAAATTCCCCTCTTAACGAGCTCCTGCTGGAAGAGGGGGTTCTGAACAGCGTCATGTCTTATCATCACGAACGGTGCCTCGCCCTCGTATGCCTCTGCCCCGGCTTTCCTCAGCCCCCTAGAGAGCCTTGGCCTCTCCGACTGGACCAGCCTGGCCCCCTCCTCAACGTGCCTCCTGGCCCTCTCATCCCTCAGGAACCTGGAGAAGGCGCAGGCCGTGATCGAGTCAACGGGCCAGGCCTGAAGGGCGCTGACGAACTTCTCGAGCAGCCTCAGGTTGGCGGTGGCCAGGACGCCTAGCCTGAGCCCTGGCGTCGAGAAGGCCTTCGTGAGCGACCTCAGTATAACTAGGTCCTCCCTTGGCCTCAGCGCAGGGCCCGGCGAGAGGTCAATAAAGGCCTCGTCAACTATTAATATGGAGTCCCGAGGTAGCCTTGAGGAGAGGTCATCTATTACGCTGATCGGGGCTAGATAGCCTGTTGGGTTGTTAGGCCTTGATATTACGACAACGAGGGGCTTTAGGGCCTGAGAGGCCTCCTTAATAACATCATCGACGTCGAGCGTGAACGAGCTCCCCTCGCGCGTGAGCAGCGCCCTCCTGAGGTCAATTCCAAGTACCCTCGCCATGGCCTCATGGTCGCCAAAGTTGGGCTCAACTACGACAAGGGACCTGGCCTGGAGGACGAGGGGCGCTAGGCTCAGCGCCTCAGCGGCCCCGTTAAGGGGCACCAGCTGCTCCTGATCGAAGCCGAGGAATGACGAGAGTGACTCGTAGAGGTCCCTGTAAAGCCACGTGGGGTACGAGGAGTAGACGCCCTCAGCTGCACAGCCCAACACATAACTTATGAGGTCGGCTGGCGGGCCCAACGGGTTAGAGGGCGAGCTGAAGTCAAGGAGGCCAGTAGGGGCGCCTCCGTGAGTCCTACTAAGCAGGCCTACACCTGGCAAGCGCCTCACCGTAGTCCTCAGGCGTGTTAACGTTCACCAGATCCCACTCAACGTTAACGTCTACCCATGGTCCAGGCCGGCTGTCCTTGAAGACCGAGATGCCGACGTACCTCCCCCTGTCAATAACGGACACTACTGGTTCCTCGAGCTCCATGGACCTCTCGGCTAGCCATAGCAGCATGTCTGACGTGAGGCCCACGAGGTCTCCGGGCAACGTTATTAATGGTCTGACCCTTATAGTCTCCAGCATCAGGCCTATATCGGCCTCGTAGCCTGCCCCGTTGGTCACTACTAGCGAGGCGTTAGGGGGCAGGCCGAGCGAGCGGGCCCAGGTTAGTCCTTCTTGACTTAAAGTTATGAGGACCCTCCTTGAGACCTTGGAGGCTGGCCTAGCGACGTGTTCAAGGAGAGGAAGGCCGCAGACCTCTACGAAGGGCTTTGAGGGCCCCCAGAGCCTCGTCCCCTTGCCTCCAGCCATGACCAGCGCCACCTCAAAGCGGGGGCCGCTCACGGAGTCCTCCCTCTCAGCAACACGTCATAGACCCTGGAGAGGGCTGACGAGACGAGGGAGGCGGCCACGTCGTCCTCGAACATGGGCAGATTCGCAAGCGATAGGTCGAGCTTCTCCTTCATGGAGTCAGCCCAGTAAGTGGCTGTCAGGGCCTTGAAGCCGTTTATGTAGAGGCTTAGCGCTGTCGCCAGGAGCTCGTCGGCTATGACCTTCTTAGTATCCTGCTCGAACTCCTCCGCGCTGAGGCCAGGGATGAGGCCCGCTGACCCAACTATATCAAGTTCCCTCGCCGCAACGAGGAAGGCCCAGACGTTGGGATCGGACAGGAGGTCCCTCAGCGTGGCCATCACGAGCCTCCCGACCTCCTCGTCTGGCACTCCAGGTACAGGGGCTCTCTTGTAGAGGACCATAGCGTCAGAGGTCAGCTCATCAAGCGTGAGCCCGAGGACCGAGCGTAAGACGTCCTCGGGCCTCCTCTGGGTGCTTGTAACGACCCTGTAGACAAGTGACGCCGCCTTCCCGCCAACGCTGGTGGAGGGGCCCGCCCACATGTAGCCCTTTGCGTCATAGAAGGCGGCCACGGCCACCGCGTCGCTCACGGTGCCTGTGGCCCTTCCGTTGCACCTGAGCAGGAGGTCAGCGGCTGCCGCAGCCTTAGCCTCCGAGACTGTCCTGAATAGGTCAAGGAGGCCCTGCACGGTCAGCGCGTCCGGGACCCAGGCCACGACGTTAATTGTTGAAGCTCTGAGAGGCTGGTAGCGGGCGCCCATTTTGGGACAGGCCGGGTTGGTGAGCCCCACGGTAGCAACAGCTCCGTACTCCCCATCTTGGGCGAGGCGGTACTCCCTCACGTTGGCGGCCGTCAACATGACGGGGTCCTCGGGGTCGAGGCCTAGCTCGGCTCTGACGGAGTCCTTTAGCTCCTCGGGCTTCGAGAGGTCAACGCCTTCGTCAACTTGGTAGACGGCAACCCTTGAGGAGACCACGAGCCCCTTTAGGTGGGCGGTTGTGGCTATGTGCCTTGGCGTCTCGAACTCTACGACCAGCGCTCTGTCAGAGAGGCTTAGCTCCACCAAGGCTCAGCAGCCTCCCGTACTCCTCATAGATTGCCCTCTTCATGACGTCGTAGCCGACCCCCATCATGTTCGCTAGAACCGCGGTTCCGCCGGCGCCAACCCCCTCCTTGACGAAGTCCTCCTCATACATGGCCAGCCCCCTGTATGGCGAGTCGGAGAAGTCAAGGTCAGCCACGAGGAGCCGGACGCCCAGACCTACATCTTTAGCTATGGCCCTTATGTCAGCCGATCTGTCCTCAGCTATCCACCTGGTCGTGGCCACGGCGACTCTGCTGGGGTCAAGCCTGCCAAGGGACCTCATTATTGACAGGACGGCCCCCATCTGGGTGCCGCCTGCCAACATTACCTGGGCGCCCCTGCTGAGAGCCCCTGAGGCTATGCCTGCCATGGCCACATGGACAGGGTCTCCTACTATGTCGACGAGCCTGAGGGGGTCACTGACGCCCTTGGCTCTCGAGAGGGCCCTGAGGACTATCTGCCTCTTGATGACCTTCGGGTTATCTGGGGAGGCGCTGCTGACAAGCCTAACGCCCTCAAAGCCTAACGCCGTCATGACGGCTGCCGCCACAGTGGTGCCGCCAGGTATACTCTCGCCTATCAGGATCAGGTCATGTCCTCGGGCCACCATAGCCCCCAGGGACTCCCCCTCGGAGAAGAGGGCGGCTGCGGTGCCTGGGGGCAGGGCGTCCTGCTCAGCGATATCGTTGCCAGGCCTCGCTGAGGGAAGCTTCACGTGAGGGGCCTTAATTCCGTAGTAGGTGCCTGCGTCAACTATGAGGTAAGGGACGTCAACTAGTTGAAGTACGGCCCTCGTGAGTACAGCGGGGGTCGGGAGGCCCTCTGGGCTCACCGGTACGATGTTAAGAGTCCTGGGCATGCCAAGGGCCAGGTACTCCAGGTCGAGCGTGGGCGTGTAGAGTGTGCCCTCAGGCGAGGGCCCTGCGATGCTGACGCCAGGCCTCAGGGACGTTAAGGTCGAGCCGCCGACGTAAACAGCTATGGGCCTCAACCGCACCATCTGGATACGGTAGCCAGAACTAAAAATTTAAGGCTAAGTGGCGAGATCGGGCCTATAAAAAGGTCATTCTATGATCATTATGTTCTCCTCAGGGAAGCCCATCTTAACGAGGAGCTTCTTGACCTTCTTCCTGTGGTCACCCTGTATCTCTATTCTGCCATCCTTATAGGTGCCGCCGGCCGCCAGCTCACTCTTGAGCTTAGAGGCTATCTCCTTTAGGTTAAACTGCTTGGCGTCAATGCCCTCTATGACGGTCACCTGCTTGCTGAACTTCCTCACCTCAAGCCTTATCTTTATGACCTGTTGCTCGGCGTTGAGCTGTTCACAGATCTCAGGAGGAAGGCCTCCACACTCAAGCTCCTTAGACATGTGCTTTCTCTGCCACCCCACCCGTACGGGGTCTACGACTGCTTCTAAGGATATAAACGTTTGCTGCAGGGCTAAGCGGGGCTCACGATGTCAGAGGAGGAGAGGCCTCAGGAGGAGATGTCTGAGGAGCAGCAGGAGGGGGTCGCGGTAGCCTATGAGGAAACGACGCCTTATGGTATCAAGCCGAGGGAGGTCTACTACATGTGTTTGAACTGCGGCTACAAGATAAGCAAGAGCGAGCTTGAGCAGTACCACACGATGATGTGCCCCAGGTGCGGCTACAGGATATTCATCAAGATAAGGGCCCCCTCGACGTTAATAGCGCCCCGTCGCGTTTACGCTGTCTAGCCTTACTTTCTGCTAGCAGTCGCGTAGTGCTTAAGCACGATCTCTAGCACGACTTTGGCGGCGAGGGCGCTGGTCGACCCCCCTACGTCATATGGTGGCGAGACCTCCACGACATCAGCCCCGACCAGCCTCTCGTCGACGACCCTGTTTATGACCGTCAGGACGTCCATAGGCGTGAGGCCGAGGGGCTCGGGGTTCCCAACCCCTGGCGCGTAGGCAGGGTCGAACACGTCCATGTCAACGCTTACGTAGAGGCTCTCGCACCGACTTAGCTCTGACACTATTCCAGAGGCCACGTTCACAGGGCCCAGCGAGACGAAGTCCTGTGCCCACCTGACTGTAATTGATGACCTCCTGATGGCCTCTATCTCCTCCCTTGAGAAGGCCCTAGCGCCAACGTAGATCACCTTAGGGGGAGGGGAGGTCTCAAGCAGCCTCCTCATGAAGGTCGCGTGCCCTAGCCTGAGGCCCAGGTACTCGTCCCTGAGGTCGAGGTGAGCGTCGAAGACTACAAGGCACGGCCTGGCCCTTGAGAGGGCCCTTAGGGCGCCAAGCGCTATCGTGTGCTCTCCTCCGAGGAGTATTGGCACGCCCCGGGCCGCGACTTCCTCAACGGCCCTCTCAACCCTCGCGAGGGTCTCGCTAACGTCCCCTATTGACACAACGACGTCCCCCTCGTCAAAGGGGGCTGCGTCCTCCAGGTACACGTCCTTTATGAAGTAGCTGTTGCTCTCCAGCGCCGCCGCGGCCTGCCTTATGGCGTCAGGGCCGAAGCGGGTCCCCGGCCTGTACGAGGTGCTCGAGTCGAAGGGCACTCCAAGGATCCTGTACCTGGACTTCTCACTCCCCTCAATGCCAGCGAAGCGCCTGGAGGCCTGCGTTATGTAGAGGGCCCCAAGACCCATTGGCTGCACCTCCTGAGGCCGCGCAGCATAGGTTAAAGCCTCAACTCATTGTGCGCCCCTGGGAACCTAGGTGTCACAGGAGGACATCTATGACAAGGTCATAGACCTGGCGAGGCGTAGGGGCTTCTTCTGGCCAAGTTACGAGATCTACGGTGGCCTGGCAGGGTTCTACGATATAGGTCCTTACGGCTTCGCCTTGAAGAAGAAGATAATAGAGGCCTGGAGGAGGTTCTTCGTCTTTCAGCACCACGACTACGTCGTAGAGATAGAGACCCCTGTGATAGCGCCCTCTATGGTCTTCGAGGCCAGCGGGCATGTGGAGAGCTTCACGGACCCAATAGTTAGGTGCAAGAAGTGCGGCCGTATCTACAGGGCCGACCACCTAGTGGAGGAGGTCCTCAAGATAAACGCTGAGGGCATGAGCCCCCAGGAGCTGACGGCCAAGATAAGGGAGAACAACATCAGGTGCCCTGTCTGCGGCGGCGAGCTGAGCGACGTCACGACCTTCAACCTCCTGTTCAAGACGCAGATAGGCCCTTACGAGGGAAGCGTGGGCTACCTGAGGCCCGAGCTAGCCCAGGGGATGTTCACCTCCTTCAAGAGGACTTTCGAGAGCCTGAGGGGAAGGCTGCCACTAGGGATAGCCCAGGTCGGGAGGGTCGCAAGGAATGAGATAAGCCCCAGGCAGGGAATGATAAGGCTCAGGGACTTCACGATAATGGAGGTCGAGTTCTTCTTTGACCCAAAGTCTCAGGAGTGCCCTAACCTGGAGAAGGTGATGGACAGAAGGCTGAGGCTGAGGAAATATGAGGACAGGGTGGCTGGCAAGGGGCCTATGGAGGTCACGGTCTCAGAGGCCATATCGAGGGGCCTGGTCATACATCCCTGTATGGCCTACTGGATGGTCTTAGGGCTAGAGTTCCTCTCATATTTGGGCATACCTCGGGACGAGCCCTTCTTTGAGGAGAAGGGCCCTCACGAGAAGGCTCACTACGCGACGCAGGTCTTCGACCTCATGGTTAGGACTTCGAGGTGGGGGTGGGTTGAGGTGGCGGGCTTCGCCTACAGGGGCGACTACGACCTCTCAAGGCACATGAAGTTCAGCGGCCAGGACCTCCAGGTGTTCGAGCCCTACAAGGAGCCCATAGTGGTCAAGTCGAAGAAGGTGATAGTTGACAAGTCCTTCCTGGGGAGGACGTTCAAGGAGAGGGCCCCAGAGCTCATGGCGGCCCTCAGCTCCATGGACCCAGAGGAGGTGGAGAGGCAGATCAACTCTAAGGGGTCTGTGACCGTGGCTGGCGTTGAGGTGCCTGCTGTCGCGGTGAAGGTCACTGAGACTGAGGAGAAGGTTTCAGGCAGGAAGTTCATACCTCACGTTGTAGAGCCCTCGTTTGGGACGGACAGGATCCTCTATGTGGTTCTCGAGAGGTCCTACAGGGAGAAGGAGGGCCGCGTGGTGTTGTCGCTTCCGAGGCACCTGGCGCCCGTTGACGCTGCCGTCTTCCCGCTGGCGGAGGGGGATGAGAGGCTCTCAAGGGAGGCGCTGAGGCTCAGGGACCTGCTGGTCTCGGAGGGCTTCACCGTGATATATGACGACGCTGGCAGCATAGGCAAGAGGTATGCAAGGGTAGACGAGCTGGGCGTGCCTGCAGCCTTTACAGTTGACTACAGGACCCTTGAGGACGGCACTGTGACTATGAGGGACAGGGACACCTGGGAGCAGGTGAGGCTGAAGCTCGAGGAAGCTCCTGGGGCGCTGAGGAAATTCATTTATAATCAGGCGGACATAAAGTCGCTGGGCGTGCCCGTCTAAAGGGAGGGCGAGCAGGTTGAGCGAGCAAGGCGAGAGGGTAGACGTCAGCAAGATGCTGTCGTTCATCCCGCCGGCCTCGGCCGTCTACTCGAGGGAGCTGAGGGTCACGGAGAAGAGGGTCAGGCTAAACTACAGCCCCGACGTACAGGAGGGCTCCATGCTGCTCTCAAAGAAGCTGGCAAGCGAGCTAGGTATCAAGGATAAGGTTGAGGTCTCGGTAGGGGGCGGGAGGAAAAGGCTAATCATGATCGTTGTCATAGATGAGAACAGCTCTGACGACACAAACGTCTACGCCAACCCCGACCAGATGAGGACCCTCGGCATAGCCGACAAGAGCACTGTAGTGGTGAGGGCGCCACGCTGAGGGGGCCTTGCAGCTTAGACTGCGCCTCGGCGAGGGCTGTTCTTGAGTACAGCGTTGACAGGGTCGCTCAGGTGCTTGATGAGCACAGGCAGCTTGTCCAGAGGGTGACGGAGACCGTAAACCAGGCCCTCTCGCTGCCTGAGGATCAGAGGGGGGAGACCTCTAAAGGCCTGAGGGAGCTCCTAGACGGCCTTCACAGCGTGAGGGAGGGCCTTCTGAAGGCCGGAAAGGACTACCTCATGGTCGTCACCTGTTGCCTCGAGAGGAACGAGGACCTTGAGGCCCTTATAGGCTACTATGTTATGGCTGGCCAGAGGATAGAGCAGGAGGCTATTACGAAGGCTGGGCGACTGGTGGCGGTAGGTGATGACCTGAAGCACGTGAAGGAGACAGTCAGCGGTCTACAGGAGCTCCTCATACAGGTTTCAGGCCTCAGAGGCCGATCCTCTCGCTGAGCCCCTGTATGACTATACTCACCAGCTTATCGCCGCTGTAGTTCAGTATCACGCCGTTGCTGAGGAGGACGCTCTCCTCGGCCTCCTCCTGGCCGAAGCCTATGTAGAGCGTGTCGCTCTGTTTATCGTACTCAAGCCACATGGACTCAGGGTCCTCGATGACGAGCCTCCTCGGCGCGGCCTCGCCCAATATGGTCACCTGACAGAGGACCCTGGTCCAGCCAATTAAAGGTTGATCACGCTTAGGATGACGGTCAGGCCTCACACGGCTCCTCATCCTTTAGTCAGGCCGAAGTCGCTCTTCATCCCACGTTAGAGGCCGTGCGGGCCCTTAAGAGCTGAGCGCTTCATCACGCTCGCCAGGCGAGGCCCTAAGGTTCCACAGCATCCTGGCGATCACCTTCATCCCGGCGCTGAGGGCGTCCAGGACCCTTGGGTTGAGCTGCATCCTCTCCCTTGGAGAGGGCGGCATGAGCCTGCTGAGCTGTAGGCTTAGGTCAAACATGGCCGCGAGGACTTCACGAGAGCCTACATAGCCATCCCCCTTAACGAGCTCTGCGAGGCGAGAGGCCCACGCCGCTGGGTCCTTGCTCCTCCTAGCCATTATGAGGAGGCCTCCCACGGCAGCCCCGACCTCAGGCGTTAGCCTGTACGAGACGTAATTGGCTGTAGCAACCTCGTCCTCAGCAAGCCCTTCAGCCCTTAGGGAGGCAGCTATTGAGCTGAACAGCTCCTCAGCCCTTCTGCCGCTTACCCTGATCAGCGTGGCCTCCCTGCCCTGAAGGCCTGGCCCTCTGAACTGGACGAGCGGCCCTCTAGTAGTCTTCCTCAGGACGAGCCTGTAGACTTCGGGATTGAGCTCCCTAGGCGTCACGTAAGCCCCCTAGGCAGTGCCAGGGTAGCGTATTAGAGGAGTGTGCAACGTCAGCTGTTACAGTATATTTTTAAATAACCTTAAAGGCCAGCACTAAGGCTCAAAGGCCTCAGGACAACGGCTTAACACTCAGACGATCTTCTTGACGCCAGCCAGCTCGTCCCACTTGACGCCGAAGGCCAGGAGGAACTGCTCGAAGGCTGACCTAACGTACTCGAGGTACTTGCTCGTGTCGACGTCGGAGAGCCTCGCGAGCCTGACAGGCTTTACGCCCAGCCTGTCCTTGGTCTTAACGAAGGACACTATGTCACCCTTGCTCACAGGCGTGCCGTCCTTGATGAGCAGCAGCGCCGCCTTCACGTGCTGGGGCGTGTTCTTCTTGTACTCGCTCGGGTCCTTACTCAGCATAACGCTGATGGCGAGCTGGTCAAGCGTGTACTCCCTCCTCCTGAGCTTATTGTAGATCTCCTGCACCTTGTCCCTCAGGGCCTCAAGGGTCTTCTCGAGGTCCTCTGGGCCCCTGGTGGCGGCCAGTATCTTCATGACCTCAGAGGTCTCGAACTTTATGAACTCTGGCGTGCTGCTCTTCTTTGCCAGCATGCCCTTTATTACGAAGTTATCGCCCTCAAACCCGACATAGTTCTTCTTGAGGCCGCTGAACAGGACGAGCCTGAAGACCTTATCGACCTCAAGGTCGAGGCCGTGGGCTTCCTGGACGTACCTTACAAGCTCCTCAAGGGCCTCCTTAGGCGGATCCCAGATGAAGAGGCTGTCGGTGTCACCATATAGGATGTGTAGGTTCAGCTCGGAGGCCTTCTTGAGCGTGTCCAACAGGATGGCCCTGCCTATGGCGGTCACGCTCTCGGCCACAGGGAGGCTGTAGAAGGCGAAGCTCTCGTTACCGAAGACGCCGTAGCTAGCGTTTATGTAGACCTTCATGGCGGCCTGAACGGTGTCATACCATATCCTTTCCTGCTCTGTGAGGCTCCTGTCCTTAGCCTTACGCTTGTATACCTTGACCCTGAAGTCCCTCAGCAAGCCGACAAGCTGGCTTGATATTCCCTTCCTCTCCATACAGATTCTGTGCCCGACCTCTGGCGCCTCGACAAATTTACTGCAGTAGGGATTGTTGACTGTCTCGTAGCTCAGGTTCCAGTTCCTTATGACGGATGGGTACAGGCTAGCGAAGTCAAGGACTACTACGTTAAAGAAGACACCCTGGGGAGGCTGAAGCACGATAGCCCCTCTGTACTTCTTGTCCTTTATTATGGCCATGCTCCTTGGCGACTGTGAGCCTATGGCCTCTATGTCATCGCTGCTAGGTATAAGGAGCCCCCTCCTCCTGTGCTCCCAGTAGAGGGTGCCCCTGATCCAGGCTGAGACCTGTGACCTGGAGACCTCCTCGAGCCCTGTCTTGCTTATTCTCATCAGGAGTACGAGGAGGTTCCACGTGAGCTCATTATTGAACGTTACGAGGCCCATGGTAAGCACTGCGTCCTGAAGGTTGTAGGAGGCCAGCTCCTCAAGGCTGACGTAATCGATGAACTTCGTCAGCTTGTACTTAGTCTGGCCCAGGAGGGCCTCAGCCACCGCGTCAAGGCTCTTCTCCCTGTACTTGTTGCCAAAGGCGTAGGTCTGCAGCGCCTTGATGTCGAACAGCTTGTGAAGGTCAACGTGAAGGGCCCTCCTGAAGGTGACATAGTCCTGAAGGAACGTCATAGGCAGATCGTCAGGCGAGAGGCCCAGGTTGAGCAGCCTATTGTATATATAGGGTAGGTCGAAGTTGTCGCCGTTAAAGGTGAAGATAACGGCGTAGCGGCTGACCCTCCTAAGGGCTTCCAGGAGCATTGCCCTCTCGCTGTCGAAGAGCTCTATCTCAGCGTTAGGCGGCTCCTCCCCGCCGAACTCGGCGCCGTCCCTCGCCAGGAGGAGGACCTGCCTCCTGCCAGTGTCGTCAACCAGGGACACGCTCATGACAGGCATGTCAGCCTTAGAGGGGTCGGGGAAGTGCCCCTCGCCAGGCGTGAAGACCTCTATGTCAAGGGCTACCTTGGGCACCTTGGGTGAAGGCTCCTCGAATATGGGGACCCAGTCTAAAGCTAGGTCCTTCAGGTCGTCAGGGAAGGACTCCCTTATGGTCTTCTCCAGGTCCTCCCCCCTCCTCCAGTTCAGGGGAGACCATGAAGTGGAGACCTCGTAAGGCATGCCCGGTATCAGCAGGTTGTCATAGATGTAGTTAAGGAAGTACTTGATGTCAGCCTCCCACACCTTGTAGCCCCTGTCAGCCACGACCTTCCTTAGGGTCCTCACGGCCAGGGGGTCATCAACCACTACCTTGGTCAGCCTTACGTCCTTATTCGTCAGGGGGTCCCTCTTAGTCACCACGGCGAGGTTGCTGAACGACTTATACTTGGTCAGGTCGACGACGGGCTTCCCGTCCTCCTGCTCAACGGGCATGTTGGTCAGGAAGTAGGGCTTGTGCCCTGTCCTGTCGACCCACTTGACGACCCTGCCCTGTTGTGAATCATAGAGGAGGGCGACGGCCTTCCCTACCTCGCCCTCATATCTCACCTCAAGCAGGTAACCCCTTGCGGAGTCCACGTAGCCGTCCTCCTGCGTGGACCACCAGTTGCTCGGCTCAGGCCTCTGCTGGGGCGACTCCAGGTAGAACTCTGACGAGGGTCTTAGCCACTCGAGCTCAGCTGGCCTCTTCTCAACGCCCTTCTGCTCTGGCCTCTCCTCGGCCTTCGGGGGCGTCTGGGCCAGCGCTGGCGTTGCCTTCTGAGCCCCCTCGGACCGAGCCACGTTAGCGGCTTTGGCGCTAGGGGCCTCAGACGGGCCCTTGCCCTGGGCCTCGGCGCTCATGAAGTCAAGTATACTTGACTTCCTTTTCTGCTGCGGGGGAGAGGGGGCCCTCTGCTCTTCCTTGCCCTGGGCCTTCAGCTCGTTCTCAAGGTTCTTTATGAAGGCCTCCAGGTCAACTTGCCTCTTAGCGCCGCCGCCCTTCCCCTGAGGCAGTCTAAGACCCCCTATCACTGTTAGGGGCGGCCCTATTATAGCGTCCTAAGCCCAGTCGCGAGGCTAGCGAGCTTATCTTGGGTGCCTTCGGGGACTACCTAAGGAGCAAAGGCGTCAGGACCTTTTCAAGGCTTAAGTTCAAGGCTTAAATAGTGATGCAAGGCGTTTACGCCTCTGGCGTCAGCCTTGGGGTACGTTGTTGGCATCTACAACTTCGCCTGGGTCCAGGGCTATGAGTTCATTGTGTACGCGCTAGGCCTTGCGGTGTTCCTCTGGCTGCTCTACGTGGCCTACGAGGGCTACAGGAGGTGGACCTGGGGAGGGCCCAAGTGGAAGATCATGTGTTGGCCTCCAGGCTACTCTGTCAAGGAGGCGCTCTACAACTTCACGAAGTTCGCCCTCCTCCAGTGGAAGGTCCTGAGGCAGAGGTTCCCAGGCGTCATGCACGCCATGATATTCTATGGCATAGGCTGGCTCTTCCTGGCCACTATACTTAGGGCCTTAAACATGCACGTCGCGGTCTTCCTGACGGGCAACGTCTACTACGCCTACAAGCTCCTTAACAACCTGGCTGGCCTGCTGGTCCTGGTCGGGGCCTCAACAGCTATTGTGAGGAGGAAGCTGAGGCTTACGCCCAACCTCCCGCAGGACCCCTACTACTACTTGGTGCTGTCCCTGCTAATAGTCATTGTCGTAACGGGCTTCCTAATTGACGGCATAGCTGCGGTGGCCTACAGGTACCTCTGGGAGAGGGCCTGGTTTGACCCAATAGGCTACCTTGTCTTCCTCTGGGCTCGTACAGTGCCGCTGCCGACTCTTCAGGAGATCTACAGGGGGCTCTGGCTGTTCCACATGAGCATTGCAATGGCCGCCCTGGCCATTATACCGTACACCAACCTTTGGCACATCTATGCAGCAGCCATGAACGTCACCTTCCAGAGGCGCGGCACCCTCCCCCAGGGCGTTAAGCCAGTTGATGATATTGATGAGAGGATAGAGAAGGGCAGGCCGCTGGGCGTGGTGAAGCTCTCTGACACGACATGGAAGCAGAGGATGGACTTCGACGCGTGCACGAGCTGCATGAGGTGTACCAACGCCTGCCCCGCCTACGCCTCAGGCAAGGCGCTGAGCCCCAGGGACGTCATAGTGACCCTCAGGGACGCCATGTGGTCAGGCCTGTGGGACCAGCAGGCGTGGGGCGAGGGCAGGCTTCAGGTGAACCCTGAGGCGGTGTGGAGCTGCGTGACGTGCGGCGCCTGCCTCTACGAGTGCCCCGTGACGATCCATCACGTTGACACAATCATAGACATGAGGAGGGGCATGGTGAGCGTTGGGAGCGAATACGTGCCTAAGGACGCCCTCGACGCGCTGTACAGGGTCCAGACCGTTGGCAACCCGCTTGGCGCTAACCCGGCTGACAGGGACGAGTGGCTGGCCGAGCTGGCCAAGAAGTTCGGCGATGAAGTAGTGGCAAGGGAGGGCGAGGAGTACGACTACCTCTACTGGGTGGGCTGCATAACGTCCTTTGACCCCAGGATGAGGCCCGTCGCGGAGTCCGTGATATACCTGTTGAAGAAGGCTGGGCTCAAGGTGGCCGTTATACCTGAGCACTCCTGCTGTGGTGAGCCAGCAAGGTCAGTAGGCGATGAGGCCCTCTACCTGGAGCTCGTGAAGCAGTCCCTCACGATATTGAGCAAGTACAGGTTCAAGAGGCTCCTGGTGAGCTGTCCTCACGGCTTCAACAACTTCAAGAACAACTACAAGCTGTACAGGGACTACCTAGCCAAGAGGCCTGAGACGGCCGAGCTCACTAAGGTCCTTGACAGGCTTGACGTTGAGCATCACTCGGTGGTCCTCTTCAGGTTGCTCAAGGAGGGTAAGATCAGGCCCTCAAAGACCTTACAGTACGTGGTCACATATCACGACCCGTGTTACCTGGGCCGCTGGAACGGAATATATGAGGAGCCCCGTGAGGTGATTAAGGCCACTGGCCTCAGGCTTAAGGAGATGCCTCGCAACAGGTCCAGGAGCTTCTGCTGCGGCGGCGGAGGGGGCCAGTTGTTCTACGAAGTCAAGAGGGGGACAAGGATAGCCACCGTGAGGGCCCAGGAGGCCGCCAGCACGCTGGGGAAGCCGAAGGGCATAGTCGCCGTGGCCTGTCCCTACTGTAACACTATGTTCAGGGCCGAGGCCGGGAACTTCGGCTTTGAGGTCAAGGACGTAGCGGAGCTCCTAAGGGAGGCCGTGGAGGGCAGCGAGGGCGGCAGCTCTAGCGGGCAGCCTTCTTGACCCTTATCACCACCATGCCAGACCTGACGCTAACCCTGGCGGTCGAGGGGTCAACCGTGGCGGGCAGCGCGTACTCGCCCTCGTACTTACTTATGTTCCTGGCCCAGTAGGTCTCGCCGAAGGCCCTCCTCACCAGCTCGGACCTCACGCTCGCCTCCACCCTAACTGAGTTAGGGAACACCTTAATGTCAATGGTCCTGGCGTCAGAGCCCGGGAGGTCGATGGTTATGACCAGCTCGGACCCGGCGTCATAAATTGAGGCCAGGGGCTTCAGGGCGCCTCTCCTAAGCTCGTTCAGCCTCTCGTCAAGGAGGTCCTCAGGCCTGATGGTCTCCTCCAGCTCATCCATCATCGACCTCAGCCAGGCCTCCATCTCGTCGAACTCGGACATCACGTCCCTGACTATTCTCAGCGCCCTTCTCCTCATCCTCTCAAAAATGTCGTCATAGGACAAGGGCCTCACCTCAGCTGTATATCAGGGGCGCCCTGTACTCATAGCCCTTGCCCATCTTGGCCAGGGCGTCCTTAGCCTCCCGCGCCATCCCCTGCAGCCTAAGCCTTAGGGTCTCGGCCTCCTGAAGGAGCTGAGTGGTGTCGACCTTCAGGCCCGCTATCCTTGACAGGCCATCTACCACGACGGCGGCCGCCTCAGGGTCAGGTATGTCAACGAAGGAGTCGCTCAGCAGGAGGACAGTGTTGACGCCCCTCTTCACGGACTCCTTCAGGATCGTCGCGTAGGGCCCCACTATGAGGCCGTCAGGGAACCTCTTGGCGACCCCCTCAAGGGCTGAGGCCAGCTTCTCGGCCTCAGGCGTCGTGGCTATCCAGTACAGCTGGGGCTGGGACTCAGCTCTCATGGGGTTACCGACGCCGCTCAGCCCTACTAGGTACTGGACCCCTCTCTTCCTGGCGAACTCGACTATGGCTATTGAGAGGGGCACTATGCCTGTGGGCACCGGCATTATCTCAGTCACGAGGACCGCCAGCTCCCCCTTAACGTAGATCCTGAGGGGGTACTTCACGGAGCCCCCGAGGATCAGGGCTGCTGGCGGGAGGTAGCCGTAGCTCTCGACGCCCACTACGTCCTGCATCCCGAGCGACCTGACCAGGTGGCCTGAGGCTATCGGGCCCACGAGGCCAGCGTCGGGCAGGCCTAGGACGAGGAGCCTGGGCCTACCCAGCTCCCCGTACTCTATGAAGTTGTATCCTAGGATCTCCTCCTCATAGGCAGCTAAGGGCAAACGCGGCACCACTGTTAGCCTTCCAGCAGGGCTTATTATATATCGCCTGCCTTCAGCTCAAAAGGCATAGGTTAGTAAGCGCTTTTAAGGAGGCTAACGAGCAACGCTTTTCTACTGGTCGGGCCTGCCTGACGCAGGTGAGTAGTGTATGACCCTCAAGGTGAGCATAGACCCAAGGGATAACTGCATAGCTGACATGGTCTGCGTCAGCCTGTGCGGCGACGTGTTTGAGATGAGCGACACTGATGGCAAGAGCCAAATAATATCGAAGTGGAGGAACGACCCCAACGACATAAACCACGGCCTGGTCCCAGACGACATGAAGGACTGCGTTGAGGCCGCGGCCCAGAGCTGCCCAACCAACATAATTCACGTCGAGCCGGCTTAATTCGTTTATTTAGACAAAGATATAACAAAACAGATAGACGTTGTTTGTTGTCTAAAAACTGGCTTAAAGGTTCATGTACATGTAAAACTCTATTGGGGACGGGTACATCCTTGCCGTATCTGCCTCGGCCCTCTTCACCTCTAAATACGAGTGCAATAGTTCCTTGCTGAAGACGGGCCTGAGGTACTCGTTGTCAGACTCCAGCTCCTCAAGGGCCTCATCAAGGCTCTTGGGGAGAGTCGGCAGCTTCTCCTCGTCCTTGAGCTCGTAGACGTTACCCTCGAACGGGTCGCCTGGGTCTATCTTCCTAACGATGCCGTCGTAGCCTGCCAGCAGGGTGGCCGATATCGCCAGGTAGGGGTTGCAGAGCGGGTCGGGGCTCCTGAACTCTACCCTCGCCAGGCCCCTGTCGCCGCCCGTCGCCGGTATCCTGATCGCGGCGCTCCTGTTTGAGTGGCCCCACACGAGGTAGACCGGCGCCTCGTAGCCCGGCACGAGCCTCCTGTAGCTGTTAACGGTCGGAGCCACCAGCGCCGCGAGGCTCCTTCCGTGCTCAAGGATGCCGCCTATGAAGTACCTGGCCAGCTGGGTGGGCCTGCCCTCCTCGTCAACGAAGAGGTTTAAGTTGGCCTTCGGGTCCCACAGGCTGAGGTGGAAGTGAAGGCCGCTGCCGTTGTCGCCGTAGATGGGCTTAGGCATGAATACTGCCACTAGGCCGTGCTCAAGGGCCGCCTTCCTGGCGACCTGCTTAAACGTGATTATTTCGTCGGAGACGAACAGGGGGTCGCCGGCCCTCACGCTGACCTCTGACTGGCCGACTGCCACCTCGTGGTGGGTCGCGTTGAAGCCGTAGCCTACCTGCGAGAAGTAACTGAGGATCTTCTCCCTGACCACCTCAAGCGTGTCCGAGGGCTCGGCCAGGTGGTATGCCTTCTTGGTCCTGAGCGACACAAGCTCTGAGTCCCAGGGCTGCTCAGGGGACTTCACATAGTAGCCGAGCCCCCTGAGAGGGTTGTCAACATCTACCTTTACTGACCTGAACAGGAAGAACTCCACCTCAGCGCCAACAAGGGGCCTGTAGCCCTTGTCCAGCAGGAACTTGCTGACCTCCTCTGCTATAAACCTTGGGTCCTTCTCATACCTTCTCCCGTCAGGCCAGTATATCCTTGACAGGACCCTAGCCCTCTCGGGCCTCCAAGGAAGCCTCGCGAAGGTCTGGACGTCAGGTGCTAACAGCAGGTCGCTCCTGTTGATGGGCTCAAAGCCCTCGACGCTGCTGCCGTCAAAGGCCGCTACTATCCCTGGCGACATACTCTTGTAGGTCTCGAACGGTATGATCACGGATCTAAGAAATCCAGCTAGGTCTACGTACTGAACCTCCACAAAGGAGACGTCGTGAGCCTCCGCCGCGCTCAACGGCTTCACAGGCAAGGTGTCTTGTAGCCCTTGGGTTAATAAGCCTGCCGGTCCTCCGGGTCTGTTGCGTATATGCTAAGTATGTATGTTGTTAGGTGATAGCCATTATTAAGGGGTACTAGGAATTTAAAGGACCCCTCTTTATTAAAAGAGGGAAAGGCGCGTGGAGTCCTCGCGTGAGGCCCCGCTAGGGGGCCGTGCGCTCCCTCGCAAAGTTCAGAGGCTCGGCAGCTCATCCCTTATCATAACTCTTCCCCGTGAGTGGGCCCGCTCACACGGCCTCAGGGCTGGAAGCCTTGTAACAGTGGTTGAGGACGGCGACAGGCTTGTAGTGGTGCCAGGGGCTAGTGACAGAGTTCTCTCAGCGTCGTTCTCCCTTAGGCACATAAACCTGTGCAGGCACCTGGGCAGGGCCCTGTTCTGCGCCTACCTCTCAGGCGTCGACAAGGTGTCGTTTTACTCTAACAGGCCCATGAGGCAGGACCTCCTTGAGAAGCTCTCAGAGGCCGCGAGGGCAGTTGATGAGGAACATATAGGCGTCAGCCTGTCAAGCCCCTATGAGGTAGAGCTATTAATAGAGGACCCCGTAGGTGACGTGGCCTCCTCGCTTGCCAACTATGGCAGGTCCCTCGCGCTGGCCATCTCTAGGCTCTCTGAGCACGTGGTCAATAACAATATGGACGAGGCTGAGCTTAAGAGCATGTACAGGGACCTCAGGACCCAGGCCTTCAGGCTCCTGAGGATCGGCTCTAAGGGCTTCCACATGGGGCTCTCCCAGGACCACCTGAGCAGGCTCCTCATGGCTGGCATCGGGCTCATGGCCTTGGCTAACGACGCCTATTACGTCCTGACTAAGGACGTCCTCACCCTGATAGGCTCCATGAGCGAAAGCGAGAGGGAGCGACTAAAGTTCCTCCTCCAGATCCTTGAGGTCTCCCTCGTCGCGACCTCGGCAGGTGTTGACCCACCGAGCGTTAAGAAGGAGGAGGACGCCTACTACAAGCTTAAGATGGTGCTCGACATAGAGGACCAGCTGGGCGACGTGGTCAGGGCGTCAGGCCCCGCCTTCTCCTACGTGTTGGCCAAGGTCCTTGACCTGGCCAGGATAGTTAAGAACTTCGAGGAGACTCTGCTCTGCTACGCTATATTTAGGAAGTACTCTGAGAACGAACAAGGTACAGGAGAAGCCTTTCAGCTGAGAGAACGTTAGAAACTACCTGCGTGAAGTCGGAGGCCAGGCGGCTGGCTGGGACCGTCGCAGACGCGTTGCTGAGCTGAGACGCCAGGTTAGTCATGTCATTAAGGCTCGCCTGGGCCGCCTCAAGGTACTGGAAGTAAGTGGAGTTGGCGTTCATGTAGTGGCCCAGGAACGCCAGTGTCTTGAGGTCATCAAGGGCGGCAGTGGTGGCGTTGATGGCGCCTGAGGTCATATACTTCCTCGCCAGCGGGTCCGTGGTCTCATTGGCCTCGGCTATAAGGCTCGTGGCAAGACCCGCCAGTCTGATGGCTGAGCTACTGACCTGTAGTGATACGTTGGTTACAGCCGCTAGCTTCCCCGCCTCCAAGGCCATGAGCGTAACGTTCATGAGGGCCGTCAGGTTCTTGTAGGCATTTATTATCTTGACGCTCGCGTTCAGGAGCTTAGCCTCGTAGGCCAGCCTGGCCGTAGTGTTGGCCAGGACCCTTGTGGTATTAGCTAGGGCCTGCTGCTCTTCAATGTACGAGCTCCTGAGGTGGACGTACTCCACGTACCAGTAGGCGTTACTGGCCACTACCAGCGCTGCAAGGGCTATAACCAGGATCGCAAGAAGCCTCCCTCTCGAGCCCTCTGCCATAGGCCATCACTAAGGGGCAGTGACCCCAGGGTATTAATCCTTGAGGAGGCAGAACGCTGTCAGGGGGTAGTAATGGCCTGCCAGGGGAAGGGACCCATTATAGTGATCTCGGGCCAGCCCGGCTCAGGCAAGTCAACTTACGCCAGGAGGCTCGCCAACGACCTAGGGCTCAGGTACTTCACCACGGGGCAGGCGTTCAGGGAGCTGGCCAAGAGGCTTGGGATGAACCTGATGGAGCTTAACGAGGCGGCTGAGAGGGACCCCTCGATAGACCTTGAGATAGACAGGGCCGCCCTCAGGGAGGCCGAGAAGGGGTGCGTGGTCATTGACAGCCACCTGGCTGGCTGGACCCTAAGGGAGGTGGCCGACGTGGCGATCTACGTTAAGGCCTCCCTGCCCGTCAGGGCCCAGAGGCTCGCCCTAAGGGACTCAAGGCCCTACGCAGAGGCGCTGAGGGAGGCCTCAGGGAGGGAGCTAAGCCATTGGCGGAGGTTCTACGAGTACTACGGGGTTGACCTGAGGGACCTCTCAGGCTATGACCTCGTCCTGGACACGACGAGGCTAAGCGTGGAGGAGGCCTATGATATAATATTGACGTTCGTTAAAAAGTCGCTTGGTCTTCGTTGAGCCTTCAGCTCTTGGCCAGGCAGATCTCTATGCTGCTTACCCTCCTGGTCCTCTGCTGGTTCGTCTGCGGGTCGGTGACAGTTATGTCATGGCTGCCTATGTCGATGCCCTTTATGGCGACGTTCTTGGCGAACCTGCTCCTGACTATCTCAACGGTGTCAACGGCCTTGGTTATGTTCCTTCCCCTGGCCTTTATCACCACCTGGTTGACGCCCTGCTCCATCAGGGTCGTGAGCACGGCCAAAACATAGTTCATGACGGGCTTCTTACCGATCCTGACCTCAGGTGCTCCCTCACAGACCATTCCCGAACACCTCGACCCTAGTTCATGGGCTACTTCTACAAAGCCCAGACCCCTATAAAAGCCTTCTTGAGAAGGCGATAGGAGCTTACAGGACCCTAAGGAACGCTTAAGAAGCCTCAGAGGTATTAACTCTAGGGCTTGCAATGTCATACATATACTATGACCCGCTTGGAGGCCTCTTCCTGTTCATGGCCGCCTACTGGTGGCTCTGGATAGTGAGCTCCATAGTGGTCGGTGGCGTCACGGCAGTCATCGCTCTTATGGCCCCCAGGCTAGTGGGTCCTGAGCCCAGGAGCCTAGCACACCTCAGGACGTCGATGGCCCTGACGGCCATAGCTATCATACTGGCGGGCTTTGGGATCTTCGTCGGCACGGCCTGGCTCATAGGTTACCTGATGGGCTACCCCATCGGCGGCGCTGGGGTCGTTATGGCGGCGGTCATACTCACTGTCATCCTGATACTCTTCCAGTGGCTCCTCTCGCCCCTCTTCATAAACCTGGTCTACAGGGCAAGGCCCCCCAGGACGCCAGAGGAGAAGAGGTACGAGGAGATGCTCAAGGAGGTCGCCAGGAGCAGCGGCATAAAGCCCCCTAAGCTTAGGATAGCCGAGGTAGACGTGCCTAACGCCTTCTCTTACGGCTCGCCGCTCTCGGGCAGCTACGTGGCTGTCACCAGGGGGCTGCTTAGCCTCATGCCTGATGAAGAGGTTAAGGCGGTGCTAGGTCACGAGGTGGGGCACCTGAAGCACAGGGACGTCTCGTGGCTGCTGGCCCTGAGCGTCATACCCTTGGCTGTCTACTACCTCGGCCAGATGCTCGTGTGGTCAGGCTTCTTCGGCGGCGCTTACGAGGAGAGGAGGGGAGGGGCCAACGGCGGCGTCATACTCATGCTCATAGGGGCCGTCCTGATGGCGGCCGGCGTGGTCTTCAGGTTCCTCGTGGGCAACTTCAACAGGCTCAGGGAGTACTACGCTGACGCGAACGCCGCCATGGTGACGTCACCGAGGTCCATACAGAGGGCCCTCGCAAGGCTCTACGTAGCTATGAAGGGTGAGAGGTACCTGGTCCAACAGGTCAACTCCACCTCTTCCTCTATGCTCAAGATGCTCTTTATAGTGGCTCCCCTCGTCGAGATCCACGGGGGCTTCCTCTACGAGCCTGGCCACAGATGGGGACCGTGGAGGAGGTCGCCTGACCTCGGAAGGTACAGGAGCATAGACATAGACTCGATAGTGGAGTCGGTCAAGAGGGAGAAGACGAGCGCCACAGAGGAGGTGTTCGCCACCCACCCGCCGATACCGAAGAGGTTAAGGTTTATAGAGAACTTGAGGTACTCTCTAGGCCTTGCTTGAAGGGGGTTAAGGGTTGAGCGGGAAGCCCAGGCTCTTCATGACCAGGGAGATACCGTTCCCCGCCACAGAAAAAATGAAGGAGCTCTTCCAGGTCGAGGTGTGGCCCGAGTACAGACCTCCCACTAAGGAGGAGCTTGTATCACGCGCTAAGGGGGCTAAGGCGCTGGTCACCTTGCTTGAGGACAAGATCACATGTGACGTCATAGAGTCCCTCCTCCCAGACCTCAGGATAATAGCTCAGTACGCGGTGGGCTTTGACAACATCGACCTCAACTGCGCCACACGGCACGGCGTCTACGTGACCAACACCCCAGAGGTGCTGACCGACGCCACCGCGGACTTCACGTGGGCTTTGATACTGGCCGTGACGAGGAGGGTCGTTGAGGCAGATAGGTTCGTGAGGGACGGCAGCTGGAAGCGCTCAGGGGCTGCCTGGCACCCGACCATGATGCTGGGCTATGACCTCAAGGGCAAGGTTCTGGGCATACTTGGCGCCGGCAGGATAGGCAGGGCGGTGGCCAAGAGGGCCCTCGGCTTCGACATGAAGATAACATACTATGACGTCCAGAGGGTGCCTGAGATGGAGGCCATGGGGGCCAGGTACGTCGACCTTGAGACCCTGTTCAGGGAAAGCGACATACTTACGATACACACCCCCCTGACCCCTGAGACCCAGAACCTGGTTAACGAGTCCAGGCTGAAGCTTATGAAGAGAACGGCCTTCATTGTAAACACAGCCAGGGGCAAGATAATTGACCTCAACGCCCTCTACAGGGCCCTGAAGGAGGGCTGGATAGCCGGCGCAGGCCTTGACGTGTTCCCCGAGGAGCCCCTTGACCCCAGCCACCCCATAACTACGCTGCCTAACGTGGTGCTGGCCCCTCACATAGGCAGCGCTACCTATGAGACAAGGGCCAGGATGGCCGACGTTGTTTACCAGAATCTTGAGGCCTTCGTCAGGGGTCAGGTGCCGCCCACCCTAGTCAACAAGGAAGTAGTTAAGGTCAGGCCTCCGGGCCTTTGACAAAGCGAACGACAGGCCTTGTCCCTAGAAGGGGATGGGGTAAAGGCTTAAACCTTCCATTAAGTTAGATTGATTTTTGGCATATACGGTGCTGAGATTAACGTTTGACGAGCTAGCCTTTTTGATGGATTGCCCAGCGACACCTTTAACTCATTTATCTGTTGATAGTAAAATTTTCAGTGGAAAATTAACTCAAGCAACGTTATATGTTACCAGAGCATGTAACTTGAATTGCATTCATTGCTACATCTCAGCAGGCAAGCCTTTAAAGGATGAACTTAAAACCCATGAGTGGTTCAATGTTATAGATCAATTAAAATCATTAGGTGTTGAAGTAATTTATATCTTAGGCGGCGAGCCTTTATTAAGAAATGATATATTTGATATCATCTCGCACTCTACCTCATTAAACATCTATACTGCCATGAGTACTAATGGCACTTTAGTAGATCAAGAAGTCGCAAGAAAACTAAAGAAATCAGGAATTCATGAGGTCCAGGTGAGCATTGATGGCCCGAATGAAAGGATAAACAGCATAATAAGGGGTGCTGGGTCATTTCAAAAGGCAATCAATGGAGTTAAAATCCTTTTAGAAGAAGGGATCAAGACTACTATAAGTTATGTGATAACGGAGTTTAATAAAAATTATATAAGTGACATGGTCAAGCTCGCCAAGAGCCTCGGCGTAAAGACGATAAATTTCAGTCCCGTGCAGGAGTTTGGAAGGGCGAAGGTAAACAATGTAAGGTTATCAAGGAGCTCAGCAGTAGCCGTTTATAAAGAATTAAAGAAAATAAGTATGAACGAGAAAGACATAACCATAACCATTAACGGCTTTAGGTTTTACTTAGATGATTTAAGGGGAGTTTTTGAGTCACTTGTGAAGAAGGGGGTAAATGGCGATAACTACTACTCTTGTCCTGCAGGAAGGTCAAGGCTAGTTATAGACTCAAACGGCGACGTTTACGGGTGTGAGCTATTAATGCTGGAAAGCTTCAGGGAAGGCAACGTGAAAAGGGACAGCCTAAAGGACATATGGGAAAGCGGCTTTAAGATTTTCAGGGAAAAGAGGTGGGAAAAGATAAAGGAGTGCAGCGCGTGCAAGATCTCTTCGTTATGTCAGGGAGGCTGTCCGGCCAGGGCGTATAGAAATAACACCTTGTACAATAAAGACCCGCTTTGTTCATTTGGCCCTATAATATAGTGGCACCTGACCTCCTCTCCCACGCTAAAGGGTGAGGCTTTTGTTTATAATAGGGGTGAGTTATACTGTTGGTGAGGCCGCTCTGGCTCAGCCAACAGGCTCACCAACCAGGCCAGGCGACCTAGACCGAACCTTGCAGAAGGTCGTCCCACCGCGGAGCTTCAAGGTCTGTGGTATGACGCCCAAGGCAGCTATGGCTCATAAAATCTAAGCCTCTGGGACCATGAACTCTTAAGAGCACTTAACAACATCATAAGACCGGCCCAGAAGGGCCGGGTGACCTGGGTTGGCCAAGAAGAAGAAGGAGCAGACTCAGCAGGCGCAGAAGAAGTAAGGGTTTCTCAGAAGCCCAAAGGCCTTCAACTTACTTTGTTTTTAGCTCTGACGTCTTCGGTATTGTCGTCTCTTGGTCTTATGGCGGGCTGATAGTCTTTAAGTTCTGGCTCGGTAATACTTTAGACAAGACGGCGCGGTGCCGAACTTGCAGCTCAAGATAGCGGCGGTTCATACAAGGATAAGGCTAGGCGCCAGGCGGACTAACGTCAAGAGGCTCTCCGACGTGGTCTCTAAGGTTATCGATAAGGTGGACTCTGTAGACCTCCTCGTCCTCCCCGCCTACCCTCTGACCGGCCCCATAGTGGGCTACTACTCTGACCAGAAGGTCCCCCTACTCCTCAAGGGTTACGCGGAGAGGCTCTCTGAGAGCGAGGTTCAGCAGAGCCCCACGCTCATGATGGTCTCGCGCGTAGCGGAGGAGTACGGGGTCCACGTGCTGGCCGGCCCGATCGTTGAGAGGGCAGGCCCGCGTCTCTACCTTACCACTATCGTCGTGGGGCCTGACGGCAGGCTCGCGGGCAAGTATAGGAAGATATCGTTGACCCAGAAGGAGCTGGAGAGCGGCCTCACGCCAGGCAAGGAGGTTCTCGTCTTCGAGGTCAGGGGAAAGGACGTCAGGGTGGGGGTGTTCACGGACGAGGACATAAATTACCCTGAGGTAGTGAGGGCCCTTGCCTACATGGGGGCCGACGTGGCCATAGGTACTATGCTCCCCTTCCAGACGACGTTCATAAAGATGAGGTCAGAGCCCGGCACTGGAGTCCTGACCCTTGACGTCGATCATGTCGTTGAGCTCTTGGACGTGAGGTCACGCGAGAACGGCATGGTGAGCATCCTCGTGGGCGGCGCCGTGGAGGGCTCCAACGGCCTGGGCCTCGTCGCCTTCATGCCAACCATGATAGCTGAGCCCGAGACCGGCGTCGTGAAGGACAAGATAATGACGTATGACGATATAGACATGCCAGTCATAGTGGAGGTGGAGAGGTCCCCCTCAAGGAGGCTCAGCGAGCCCCTAGTGAGGGCCCTCAGGAGCCTGTGCAGGTCGAGCGGCAGGGCCGAGGACCAGGGGGAGGAGGAAGAGCTTTAATGAGACGCGTCCTGACTCCTTGCTGGGCTAGGTCATGAGCTCAGCCTTCCCGGCCTCAAGGCCTGTTGACTCGGAGGGCAGGACCTATCACCTCGGCCTCAGGAGGGGTGACGTGCCCAGGTACGTCCTCATGCCAGGCGAGGTGGAGAGGGCTTCAAGGATCGCCGCCACGTGGGACGACAGCAGGCTGATCGCCCAGAGAAGGGAGTACGTCACCTATAGGGGCTCATACAGGGGGGTCGGCCTGGCCGTCACATCAACTGGTATCGGCGGCCCAGCTACGGCCATAGCTGTTGAGGAGCTGCTCGAGGTCGGGGCTGACACGCTTATCAGGGTAGGCAGCACCGGCGCTATCCAGGACTACGTGGAGGTAGGCGACATAATAATTACCGCTGGGGCCGTGCGGCTTGACGGCACCAGCGCCTACTATGCCCCTCTGGGCTACCCTGCGGTCGCCAGCTATGAGGTGGTCCTCGCCCTTGTAGAGGCCGCGGAGGAGCTCGGCGTCAGGTACCACCTGGGCATAACTGCCTCAACGGACAGCTTCTACGTAGGCCAGGGCAGGCCAGGCTATGGGGGCTACTCGCCAAGCTGGTCAAGGTCCCTCATACCTGACCTAAGGCAGATGAGGGTCCTCAACTTCGAGATGGAGAGCGCGACCCTCCTGACCCTCGCTAGCATATACGGCATAAGGGCCGGCGCTGTTCATGCGGTCTTCGCCCAGAGGGTCAAGGACGTCTTCGTCCCTCACGCTGGGGAAAGCGACGCCATAAGGGTCGCCAATGAGGCGGTGAGGATACTCAAGGAGTGGGACGACCTTAAGGGGGTCGCCGGGAAGAGGAACTTCTACCCAGGCCTCCTCAGGACAGCTCGCGCTTGAGGGCCCTTCCTCCCTTGACCACTACGAGCGCCCTGTCCCTGCCCCAATGGTAGCCGAACTCCGAGGGCCTCTCGAGGTCCCAGACCACAAGGTCGGCCGCGTAGCCAGGCTCAAGGGACCCCACGTCGTTAAGCCCCAGCGAGATGGCCGCGTTGACCGTGGCAGCGGCTATGGCCTCAAGCGGGGTGAGGCCGTAGAGGTAGACCGCGAGGTCTATAGCTGTCTGCATTGAGGGCATTAGACTGTTGGCGCTGAAGTCGGTTCCAAGGGCCATGGGCACCCGCGCCTCCCTCAGCATATTGATGGGCGGCCTGGACAGGCTGAAGGTAGCAAGGGCGCTGGCGGGCAACAGGCCAGCCATAACGCCCCCCGCCGCGAGATCCCTCACCGAGGACTCGTCTGAAACCTCCAGGTGGTCAGCAGAGGACGCCCTCAGCTCCGCAGCCACCCTGGTACAGCCTATCCTTGAGAGCTGGTCCGCGTGGACCCTGATACCGAGTCCGTGCCCCCTGGCGGAGGCCAGTATCATCCTTGACTCGTCAGGGCTGAAGGCCCCCTCGTCACAGAAGACGTCAACGAACCTTGCGAGCCTAAGGGAGGCGACACGAGGAACCAGCTCAAGGGCGAAGGACCTGACGTAGGCCTCCCTGGCCTCCCCCTCCCTCGCCTCCTGCGGCGGCACGTGGGCCAGGAGCGTCGGCACTACCCTCGCGTGCGACCTGGCGGCGGCAGTGGCTATGACCCTGAGGAGCCTCTCCTCCTCGGCCAGCTCAAGGCCGTAGCCGCTCTTGACCTCAACGGTGGTGGTGCCCAGCCTGAGCATGAGCGAGAGCCTTGAGGCTAAGAGAGAGGCCAGCTCCTCATCGGGGGTCGACCTCGTGGCCCTCACGGTCCTGTATATCCCCCCTCCCCTCCTCAGTATCTCGGCGTATGGGACGCCGCTCAGCTTCATCTCGAGCTCGTCGTCCCTGGCCCCAGCGAACAGGGCGTGCGTGTGCATGTCGATGAGGCCGGGGGTCACGAGCCTTCCGCCAGCGTTTATGACTTCCTCGGCCTCATAGGAGCCCCTGAGGGAGCCCCTCTGGCCCACGGCCACAATGATGCCGTCCTTCGCTGCGACCTCCACGTCCCTTAGGACCTCTATCGAGCTTCTGCCCGCCGCGGGCTTCTCCTTGAACAGCACTGCATGGCCTACGTTGGTGACCAGCAGGTCAACCCTAGGCATGGGCCTCACCAGACTCCGTTGAGCAGCCCAGAGGCCTCTGCCAGGCCCGAGAGCCTGAGGACCTCTGCCAGCGACTCCCTGAGGGCCTCCCTGGGGTCCGGCAGGCCGCCCCCTGAGGAGACCGACGCGGCCGCCTTAGCTAGGGCATTCTCAACAGCTGTCAGCCTGAGGAAGGTCGCAACGGCCGCCAGCAGGTCGAGGGCCGCGTTGGGAGCCATGGAGACTACGTCCTCCTGCAGGCCGCTGGTCGGCAGGGAGTTAACGGCTGAGGGCGAGGCCAGTGACCTGAGCCTGGCCGCCAGGGCCGCGGCAGTGTACTGGTATATCATGCCCCCAACAACAGAGCTCTTGGCCGTTAGGAACTCGGGGAGCCCGGTGGTGGCTGAGCTGAGCAGATGCGCGGTCCTCCGCTCTATTGAGTTACCAACAACAGCCAGCGACTCCTTAACCAGGTCAGCAGCTATGGAAGCGGGAGCAGCGTGGAAGTTACAGGCATGATAGACCGCGTCGCCCCACACGAACGGGTTCTCTGAGGGCCTTGAGGCCTCCCTCTCAACGGCCCTGCGGGCCGCCTCAAGGAACTCGGCGGCGGAGCCGTAGACCTGAGGTATGCACCTTATGCTGTAGGGGTCCTGGACGCGGGGCGAGCGGGGGCATGGGGAAGGCCCAAGGGACCTTATGATATCAGCAGTCATGCCGCCCTTGGCCTGAGCCACCGCGTCGGAGAAGTGCTGAGGGTTACAGCCGGTCACCAGGAGCGTCCTCTTAGCGACTTCAAGGGATGTCAGGAGGAGCCTCTGGGCCATACATATGCCAAGCCCTGTGAGCCCAACGCTCCACGCGTCGCTGTTTATGAGGGCCAGGGCCTCCCCGGCCTCAAGCTTCACCGGCCCGCCGAGCTCAGCCAGGGCCTCCGAGCATGACGTCCTCCTGCCCTTGACGATAGCCTCGCCCTCGCCGTAGAATATGCACCTCACGACCCTGGCCAGCGGGGCCAGGTCGCCGCTCGCGCCGACGCTCCCGTGGAGGCCAACGACTGGGATCACGTCCTTGTTAAGGGCTGTCACTAGCCTCCCCAGGACGAGCGGCCTCACGGGGGCCGCGCCCTGGGCTAGCTGTGACGCCCTCACGGCCATGGCGGCCCTCACGAGCTCCCTTGGAGCCTCTGGGCCCACCGTGACGTCGTGTTCCACCAGGACCTGTCTCTCCCTCCCTGGCCAGGAGCCCTGCGTTACGCCTGCGAGGGCCCCCAGCCCGCTCTGGTAGCCGTAGACGCCTCCCTCCCTGGCCCTGGCCTCGTAGGTCGAGCGGGCCCTGGACAGCGATGAGAGCGAGCTCTCACAGACCTCAACGCCGTCGCCTAAAGCGACAGAGCACAGCTCGTCAAGGCTTAGCTCCCTTTCCTTGCAGAGGAGGACCAAGACGCCTTCACCGGGCTTTGCGCCAAAAGTCCTAGTAAAAAATCCGAGCTTCGCTGCATATCGACCGTAAAAGGTCGTGCACCGCGTAAAGGGGAAGCCCTACGAGGATTCGTTGACCCTGGTTGGTTTACGTGCAATCGCCTAGGGTCTAAGCCTTTGCGGCCTGGATATCACGTCAGCCTAGCACAGCGCCTCTCCCGGTTACTGTGCAGCACCTAACCACATACCCTGGCGAGACCACCGCGCCGAGCCTGACGCCCTCTCCCAGGTACTCTACAAGCCACGCTAGCCTCTCAGGCAGCCTGTCCGGGACTCCCTCAAGGACGTGGGCCCCTGGCTCGATCACCGCTTCCTCGCCTACCACAGAGGACCTGACCTCTGATAGCGCGCCCACCCTTGCCCCCCTCATTATGACGCTGTTTGAGACCACCGCCCCCTCCTCGACCACCACTCCTTCCTCAAGGGACGTGTAGGGCCTTATCACAGCGCCGCTTCTGACCTCAGCTCTCCTGCCTATGTAGGCCGGCCCCATGACTACTGCCCCCTCCTCGACTACTGCCCCCTCGTCAACTATCACGCCGCTTGAGACCAGGGAGGACCTGGAGACCCTTGCTGACCTGTCAACGCTTATCAGGCTCTCAGGCAGCAATATCTTAACGGCCTCCAGGAGGTCCCAGGGGTACCCTATCTCGGCCCACCTGCCCGGGAAGACGACGCCGCCCATTGAGCCGCTTGATGCAAGCCTTGCCATGGACTGCTCAAAGGGCAGTGACGACAGCTCTGCTAGGTGGCTCAGGTCAGTAACTATCACGCCAGCAAAGACGTAACCCCTTCCCCCAAGCCATGACTTTGAGGGCTCGCGGGGCTGCATGTAGTTCGTCACGGCGCCCCTGTAGTCGAGGGTCACGAAGCCATATGTCTCAAGGCCCGTGGCGACAGGCGCCAGGGCTATCGATATTGGGAAGCCGCTGGTCGAGTAGTACTCAAGGGCCAGCCTGGCCACGGTGGGCGGGCTGGAGATGAAGCCCGCGTAGACCACCAGGACCTCCTTCTCGTTCCTGGCTGCTGCCTCCTCATAGGCCGTCCTCAGCGCCCCCTGGATGTCGATGCCCCTCTGCTCAACTACCGAGACCCTCTCGTCCCTGGGCCTCGCGAGGTTCAAGTAGCCTGGAGGGGCGATGACTATGACGTCCCTGACCCCCGCCTGCCTAAGCAGCTCCACGCTGTAGTCGAACAGCTGTCTGCCTAGCAGCTCAAGGAAGGGCTTAGGGACTCTGACCGTGAGCGGGAGGAGCCTCTTGCCGTAGCCGCCAGCCAGGACGACCCCTATCATCTCGATCACCCTACTCGACGGTCACGGTCTTCGCGAGGTTCCTGGGCTTATCGGGGTTGTAGCCGCGCCTTACGGCTATCCTGTAGGAGAGCAGCTGGAAGATAGGGGTGAGGATGAAGGGCTCGAGCTCCAGGATCCCTCCTGAGGGCGGGAGTGTCACCTGTGAGATCTGACCGGCCTTGGAGCTGAGCTCAAGCGTCAGGTCGGCAGGCCTCACAACGAAGACCCTGCCCCCTCTGGCCGCCATCTCTACGGCGTTGCCAGCGACCTCGGGCGCGTCGCTCGTGGCCACTATGAACACGGGGAAGCCAGGCTCCACCAGCGCTATGGGGCCATGCTTGCTCTCCCCGGCCGGGTAGGCCTCAGCGTGAAGATACGCTATCTCCTTGACCTTCAGGGAGCCCTCCTTGGCTATAGCGTGACCTAGTCCCCTGCCAAGTATGTAGAGGCTGGGCCCGCCCAGTGTGGCCGAGAGGGCTGTGGCCACGGGGTCGGAGGCCTCAATGGCCGCCGAGACCACTGAAGGGGCTGACCTGAGCGACTCGGCAAAGGACTTCGCCTCGGACCTGTCAAGCCTCCCTGCCTCAACGCCCACCCTGTGCGACAGCAGCTCGAGCAGCATGACCTGGGACAGGAAGGTCTTGGTGGCCGCCACCCCTATCTCAGGCCCAGCCCTGGTGTAAAGCTTCACGTGCGCCTCCCTGTCCAGGGCGCTCCCAAGCACGTTCATGACGCCGAGGACCGTGGCGCCCCTCTCCTTGGCCTCCCTCACGGCCGCAAGGGTGTCATAGGTCTCCCCGCTCTGGCTCACCGCCACCAGGACGTCGTCCTTGCTCATGGCGTCAGCCATGTAGGGGAACTCAGACGAGATAACTGGGTAGGCCGGGACCCCGGCCCTCCTAGCCATAAAGGTCGTGAACACCAGGCCGGCGTGGTAACTTGTGCCCGCGGCGACCACGAAGACCCTGTCGGCCTGGGCTAACAGCGAGGCAGCCCTCTCAAGCAGCGGGTCGTCGACGTTGCCCTCGTAGGTGTCCCTCACCGCCTGAGGCTGCTCATAGATCTCCTTTATCATGAAGTGGGGGTAGCCGCCCTTGCTTGCGGCCTCTGGCGACAGCTCAACGGTCTTGGTCTTAGCAGCCACCTCCTCAGGCGAGAGCTTTCTGTATCCGCCTCCTGGCAGCAGCCTGTAGATGGCTACCTCCGCGGGGCTCACGTAGCCGAACTCCCCGTCGTCAAGGAAGACTATGGTCCTGCTCACCTCAAGCAGGGCAGGTATGTCGCTGGCCACGGCCTTGGTTGACTGGCCCAAGCCTATGAGGAGGGGGCTTCTCATCTTAGCGAAGTAGACCCTTGAGGGCTCCCTTGAGTACACTATGGCGAAGGCGTAGGTGCCTTCCAGCCTTGAGAGGGCCCTGGCCAGCGCCTCAGTGAAGCTGAGCCCGCTTGAGAGCTCCTCCTCTATGAGGTGCGCCACTAGCTCTGTGTCGGTCTCACTCCTGAGCTTATGCCCCCTTGACTCAAGCTCAGCCCTGAGGGTCGCGTAGTTCCTTATCACGCCGTTGTGGACTACCGCCACCTCCCCCTTACAGTCGAGATGGGGGTGGGCATTAATGTCATTAGGGGGTCCGTGGGTGGCCCACCTCGTGTGACCTATGGCCGTGGGACCTGAGAGCTCGTCAAGGGCCAGCCTCCTCCTGACTACCTCAAGCTCGCCGGCCCCTTTCCTGTAAAGGATCGTGCCACCTGATATGACGGCCACGCCAACGCTGTCGTAGCCTCTATACTCGAGCCTCTGGAGGCCCTTAATGACCAGCGGCACAACGTTGTGCTCCCTTGACGTTACACCTATTATGCCGCACAAGAGGCCTTCTCCAACGCTGTATTTCTGCGACATGTTTTATACCTTCTCTTTTAACTAGAGCTCGTCTGCTCGTCCTGGCCGTAAGCCAAGCTGGACCGGCCAGCTCCCGCTGTACGTGCTTAGGCCTGGCCAAGCAGGATGGGCAAGGGTTTTAAGAGCGGCTTAGCGTTAGGGTCGCCGGAGTGACGAGACCACGGGCCTGAGCCTCGCGATGATGTCACCTGTCTCAGCCGACCCTTAGGGTAGAATTATAAGGTCCTCCTGGCCTTATCTTACATTAAGTGGTGTAACGCTTGCCTAAGGAGTACGTGTTAAGGGAGGGCCCCCAGTTCACGCTGATTAGCCCCTCGTTCAAGGACGGCGACTTTATACCGAGGAGGCACACCTGCGACGGCGATGACGTGAGCCCAAGGCTTGAGTGGGAGGGCCAGCCGCCCAATGCCAGGAGCTTTGCGTTGATAATGTACGACCCCGACGCGCCCATGGGAACCTTCATACACTGGGTAATCTACAACATACCGGCCTCGGTCAGGTCAATACCTGAGGGGGTTCAGAAGGAGGCTGAGTCGTTGCCCGGCCTCGGATTACAGGGCGTTAATGACTTCGGCTACCTGGGGTACGGAGGCCCTTGTCCCCCAAGGGGTCACGGTCCCCATAGGTATTACTTCGCCCTTCACGCCTTAAGCGTTGACTCCCTCAGCGTCAGGAGGCCTGCGACCGCCGCAAAGGTACTGGATGCCATGAGAGGCAAGGTGGTGGGCTACGCTGTCCTGATGGGGAGGTACCAGAGGTCATGAGCGTGGGCAGGCTCGTTTTGAAAGTCATTAACAACAATATTAAATCCTCTGACGGCTACTTGATAGTGGCTATAGCCAGGAGAAAGGAGCGGTGAACGGCTTGGTTGCCGAGGAGGGCGCTGATGAGCTAGAGAAGAAGGCCATGGAGCTGCTGAGGCAGAGCAAGGACGGGGTACTTCAGAGCGACCTCTGGAAGAGCTTGAAGATATCAAGTAGGGAGGGGTCCAGGCTTGTCCTCAGGCTGATGAGAAAGGGGCTCGTCAGGAGGGAGGAGGTGACAGTAGGGGGCAGGAAGACCTACAAGCTCTACCCTGTCGGAGCCGCCGCGGCCAGGTTCACGGTGCAGGTGGGCGTCGCCAGCATACTGGACATACCGTGCGCAACCTGTCCTCACCTGCTTGAGTGTGGGGCCGGGGGCTTCTACGACCCATCAACGTGTACGCTTCTTGAGCTCTGGCTGAGGAGGGAGGCGGCCAGGCTCAGGCAGACGCAGCAGGCCCAGCAGGCCCACCAGGCAGGCTGAGGTGATAGCCTTGCCCAAGGAGGACTACGAGGGGAAGACCGTGATATGGCCCTCCTACATAGACTCCCAGGTGCCCAGGTCAAGGGGCAGGAAGGTATCGCTCTCCCACGCGGTCCCTGCCCCTACAGTTGATGAGATTGTTAGGGCGGCGAGGGAGCTGGGCCTGGACCCAGTAGTTGAGGAGAAGCCGTACCCCCGCCTGTGGTACCAGGTGAGGGCGAGGGTCGTAGTGACCAAGAGGTTCGGCAGGACAGGCACGATTAGGGCCATAGCTGACAAGGTGAGGGAGCTCAGGAGGTAGCATATACGCGCACATACCTTGCAATATTTGTAAAGGAGGCCTCAAGGCCTCAGGGCTGGCCTTGCACAGGTGGCCACTTGACGAGAAGCCCCTGCTGGTGTTCTGGGAGACCACGAAGGCCTGCCCCCTGGCGTGCATACACTGCAGGGCCAACGCCATAACTAGGCCGTTGCCTGGTGAGCTGAGCCACGCCGAGGCGCTAGACCTCATAAGGCAGGTCGCCGAGTTCGGCAGGCCTTACCCAGTCCTTGTCCTGACTGGCGGCGACCCACTGATGAGGTCAGACTTATGGGAGCTGGTCGAGGAGGCCAGGTCGCTCGGAATACCGGTCGCCATGGCCCCCAGCCCCTCAAGGCAGCTACTTGAGAACATTGACAACATAGTGAGGGAGGGGGTATCGGCCGTCTCGATAAGCATAGACCACCCGGACCCAGAGGTTCACGACAGGGTCAGGAGGTACCAGGGCTCCTGGGAGGCCGCCACGACCGCGGTGAGGGAGCTCCTGAGGAGGGGGGTGAGCATCCAGGTGAACACGGCAGTCATGAGGTCAACTGTGAGGGGGCTGCCGGGCATGGCGAGGCTCCTGAGGGAGCTCGGCGTAAGGACCTGGGAGGTGTTCTACCTGGTGCCTGTCGGGAGGGCAGGTGCGGAGGAGGACTTGAGCCCCGCGGAGTGGGAGGACGTGAGCGCCTTCCTCTACGAGGTCAGCAGGTACGGCGTGAGGGTCAGGACCTCCGAGGGGCCCATGTTCAGGAGGGTGGCCCTCCTGCTGAACTACGCCTCAAGGACAGGGGCTGAGCCCTCAGGCCTTGTCAGGACAGGTAAGCTCTACCTGGAGCTGGTGGACGAGCTCAGGAAACTGATGGGGGAGCCCGGCCCTCAGGCGCTCTTTGAGACCTCTGGCACTAGGGACGGCAAGGGGATAATCTTCATATCACATGACGGCATGGTCTACCCCAGCGGCTTCCTCCCCGTGCCCGTGGGCAGCGTCAGGAGGGGGAGGCTTGTAGACATCTACAGGGGCTCGCCCCTCCTCAGGAGGCTCAGGGCAGCCGAGCTCAGGGGCAGGTGCGGGGCCTGCGAGTTCAGGGAGGTATGCGGCGGAAGCAGGGCAAGGGCCTTCGCCTACTACGGCGACCCGCTTGCCGAGGACCCGGCCTGCGCCTACAGGCCCGGGTCGCTTAGAGCCGATGTTAAGGAGGTGCTGAGCACTTGGCAGCGCTGAGCGACCTTGATGTCAGGGCCCTGATGGAGCTCCAGTACAACTTCGCCTTCTGGCTCCCTGACCCCTACGCTGAGGCCTCAGCCAGGCTGGGGGTAGGCGAGGACGAGCTGCTCAAGGCGCTCTCGGGGCTCAGGGAGAGAGGCGTCCTGAAGCGCGTGGGCTTCTACGTCAACTACAGGTCCCAGGGCGCCGAGGCAGCCCTGGTGGCCCTGAGCGTTGACGACCCAGGCCCCGTGGCCGAGGCCGTGGCTAACGATGACCTGGTGACGCACGCCTACGTCAGGGACGACCCGGACTACAGCGTGTGGCTCGTGGTTAAGAGGGGGAGCATGGACGAGATAAAGAGGTTCGCTGAGGAGATCTCGAGGCGCGTGGGCGCGAGGGACTACATAGTGCTCAGCTCTATTAGGACGTACAAGCTGAGCGTCAAGTTTGACCTTGAGAGGGGGATCTCAAGGTCAGGGCCCTACGCCACCATAAGGCCTGACCCGCCGAGGCCTGAGTCCCTCGGCGTCACGGCAGGCCTGCTGAGGTCCCTGTCAAGGCTGCCCCTCTCGCCAATGCCTTACAGGGAGGTGGCAGCTAAGCACGGGCTCCCTGAGGGCGCGCTGGTCTCGCTGGTCCTAAGGCTTGTCGAGGCTGGCGTGCTGGCGGACCCGGGCGCGGCCATAGACGGCGAGTCGGTGGGCTTCAGGTTCAACGGGATGGTGGTCATGGAGCCCTCCGGCTCGCCCGAGGAGCTCTGCAGGGCGGCAGCGGGGTTCCCTTACTCAACCCACGTTGTCCTCAGGGGGAGCAGCAGGCCCTCCTGGAGGTACCCATGTTACGCCATGATACACGCCGTCAGGAGGGAGACAGTCGAGGAGGCGGCCGAGGAGCTGTCAAGGCTCGCAGGGGCACGCTCGTACAGGGTGATCTTCAGCCTCGGCAACCTTAAGCCAGGCGTGACAAGGTGAGGGGCTTGATACCCGTCAGCGTCATGGTCACAGGCAGGGGTACCGTCTCGGAGAGGATAAAGGGCCGCTACGGCCCTGGGAGGCCCTCGGCGTTCTCAAGCGAGCTCAGGCCCGTCGTCTTCTGGAACATAACCTACCTCTGCAACCTGAGGTGCGCCCACTGCTACATCAACGCAGGCCCTGAGCCGAGGAGGGAGGAGCTCAGCAGGGACGACCTGCTCAGGGTTGCCAGGGAGATAGCTGACCTGGGCCTCCCGCTCGTGATATTCAGCGGCGGCGAGCCGCTGATGAGGAGGGACTTCTGGGACGTGGCCCAGGAGCTCTCCGGCAGGGACAGGCCCAAGCTCGCGCTGAGCACCAACGGCACGCTGATAACGAGGGACGTCGCCAGGAGGCTGTCATCGCTGAGCTTCAGCTACGTCGGCGTTTCCCTCGACAGCCTGGTGGCGGAGCTTCACGATAGGTTCAGGGGAGTCAAGGGGGCCTTTGAGGCGACCATTAGCGGTATAAGGAACGCCGTGGAGGCAGGGCTTGACGTTGGGATAAGGACGACCGTGACCCGCTGGAACTACGTGGAGGCCCCCGGCATGGTGGACCTGGCATACAGGCTGGGGGCCAGGAGGGTCAGCTACTACATACTTGACAGCATTGGGAGGGCCAGGGCCATAGTCAACGATCTGCCCTCACATGAGCAGCTGAGGGGGTTCACGGAGGCCCTCATAGGGAAGGCGAGGGAGTACGAGGGGAAGGTCGAGATAGAGGTCGTGAGGTCGAACTTCATAGGCATATACCTGGCCGACAGGCTCTCAGGGACTGTCGAGGAGTTCCAAGGTCACCTCTCCCTTATCAGCGGCCAGGGCGACTGCGGGAGGAAGACCATCAGCATATACCCTGATGGTACCGTGAGGCCGTGCCAGTTCATAGACCAGTTCGTAATAGGGGACTTGAGGAGGCAGGGCCTGAGGGAGGTCCTGAGCCCCCAGAACGAGGCCCTCGCCAGGTTCGTCAGGCTCCACGAGGGCCTGAGGGGACCGAGGTGTGGCAAGTGCCCGTTTAAGGTCGTCTGCGGCGGAGGGAGCAGGGGGAGGGCTGAGGCCCTGACGGGGGACTTCTGGGGGGACGACCCCCTCTGCTTCATTGACCCGTGGCAGGTAGCCAGGAGGTGGGAAATGGCTTGACCTACCTCCCGCTCTTCATAGACCTCAGCGGCAAGAGGGTGGTGGTCTTCGGCGGCGGCTCCGTGGGGACCAGGAGGGCCCTGGAGTTCGCCAGGGCGGGCGCCAAGGTGACGGTGGTCGCCGACAGGTTCTCCCAGGAGCTCGAGGTTGCCGCCAGGGGAGGGGCCCTGGAACTGATCAGGGCGCCGCTCTCGCCAGGGGACGACGTGAGCAGGTACCTCAGGGGCGCCCTGCTGGCGGTCATAGCGACCTCTGACCAGGCCCTTAACGGTTACCTGGCCAGGAGGGCCAGGGAGCTGGGGGTACTTGTTAACAACGCCACGGAGGCCTCGGAGGGCGACGTCGTCTTCCCGTTCAGGGCTGAGCCCCTGCCGGGCCTTCACATAGCGGTCACGACGCTAGGCGCCTCGGGCGTGGCTGCCAGGTGGGCCAGGGACAGGGCCTCGAAGTGCCTCTCCTCAGACAACGAGCTCAGGACACTCCTTGAGGCCATGAGCGCCTTCAAGAGGGAGCTCAAGGCCAGGGTGCCTGACGTCAGGAGGAGGCTGGAGCTCTATTTCAAGGTGGAGTCCGATCGGGTCTTCAGGAGCCTGGTGGCCAGCGGGGACGTCGAGGCGGCCCTAAGGAGGGCGCTAGAGGTAGCTGGCCTCTCAGGGGCTCAGGGGGCCAGGGACTGACAAGGCGCTCCCACCTCCATGGCCGTGAGGGCGCTTGCGGCAAGAGGCTGTGCTGGGCAGGAAAACGCTCTTAAGCGCGCAGGGAGGACGCGGGTTGAGCCTCGGCCTAGTTGACCTTTGACTTGACCATCTCAAGGAACCTCCTCGAGTCCCCTGCCCTGACGGCCTCCATGGCCCCCTCGACCTCAAGGGGGTTCAGGCCGAAGGCCCTAAGGACTATCTTAAAGGTGGCCTCAACTAGGCCCGCTGGGGCCACGCCCAGGGCCTCCCTGTAGGCCGCGACGGGGTCCACCAGTATCTGCTCAACGAAGGGCCTGCCGAACCTCGCGTAGAACCTGGCGTTGAGGCTTGAGAGGAGCCCTATGGCGACGGTCCTGAGAGCGGTTTCAGCCGCCTTAATCGCCTTGGCCAACTTCTCGCCCTCCGACCAGTTAGCTAGGGGCAGCGCCCATCCCTCGCGGCCTCTGTGAAAAGGCTTTAGGACGTACTAAAGACTAAGGTCCATGTAAACCTGAAAAACCCAAGGGTCCTTCCGTGCCACAGTAGTACCTTAGTGTAGCCCCAAGTATTGAACGGCGTTTACGGGTAAGCTGTTTTAAAATAAAATCCCTCAAGGTAAGGCCTCACAAAGGCAGCCGCGGTGGGCCAGACCTCCCTGGTCAGACTTGGCGTCACAGGCCTTGACGAGGCGCTAGGGGGAGGGGTGCCCAGGGGGTCAATCATACTGCTGGCCGGCTACCCCGGGGCCGGCAAGACGACGCTCGCGACCCAGTTCGCCTGTGAGGGCGTGAGGAACGGCGAGAGGGCCCTGTATGTGAGCTTCGTCGAGCCCAAGGAGGACTTCTACAGGAACTCGGCAAACTTCGGCATCAACCTGGCGGAGGCCGAGTCTAAGGGGCTCTTCAAGTACTATGAGGCGCTCAACGTGAGCACCCCCGAGGCGCTCTCAGACCTAATAGAGGACATACTCACTCAGGTCGACACCATGGGCGCCTCAAGGGCTGTGGTTGACAGCGTCTCGGCCGTCGAGCAGCTCGCTGGGGGCGCCGCCAGGGTTAGGGAGGTGCTGCACAGCGCCTTCTACGTGGGCCTGAAGAAGAGGGGGGTCACGTCAATACTAGTGGCTGAGCTCCCCTTCGGGGGTGAGGTGGTGGGCCTAGGCCCTGAGGAGTTCATAGCTGACGGCGTCATAATAATGAAGTACCGTTACGTCAAGGGCAAGATGGAGAGGTACGCCGAGATAAAGAAGATGAGGGGCTCCTTCGTATCGATGTCCTACCTGCCTTACACAATAACCCAGAGAGGGGTCGTCTTCCCGCCGGCCCTCGAGCACTCTTCGCTTCCTAGCGGGGTGAGGCCCCACAGGTCCTTCAGGTTCCTGGGGCTTGACGTAGCTGAAGGCTCAGGTACCCTCATAGCTTATGACCCGACCCTTGACCCCCTCTGGCTGTCCGTAGGCCTCCTGGTGGCCCCAGCGGCCAGGGCTGGCCTTAAGGTAAGGTACGGCTCATACATACATGGCCTTGCCTCAATTAAGCACGCCCTTGAGACGTGCCTGGGTCCAGCGGAGCTGGGCAGGGTCCTTGTTGAGGCCTTTGACGCGAGCACGCTCACGACCGCGGACGCTGAGCTTCAGGCCTACGAGGGTGACAGAAGCTTTAGCCCCGACATAGTTGTTGTTGAAGGTATCAACATGCTGGCCGAGTTCATTGATAGGCCCGACTACACAGGGGTCGTCTACAGGACCCTCGTCAGGAGGGCTGCCAGTAACATAACGACGTTCCACCTCTACGCGGTGCCCAGGCAGGAGGTCTGGGAAGTTCCCCTCTCCAGGTACTACGACTACGTCCTCTACGCCTACCCCACAGAGGACGGCATAGGGGTTGACGTGCTGAGGGCCTGGGGCCAGCCAGGCCCCAGCAAGAGGCCCTTGACGAGCTTAAGGGTCAGGTACGAGGAGCTGCCCTGCGGAGGCGAGCTCGGCCTAAGGCCTGAGGGGTCGCAGAACGCGGGCGGCCGTTAAAGCTAATAAGAGCCTGGCTCACAGGCGTCGCGAGGAGGCCGGTGGACCCGTAGCTCAGCCAGGACAGAGCGCCGGCCTCCTAAGCCGGTGGTCGGGGGTTCAAATCCCCCCGGGTCCGCCACAACCTTCTGGGCTTCCCAATCATTAATCATGACAAGGACTATAGGGAGGTACTAGAAGCTATACTTTGAGTGTAGGGTCCTCAGCCCTCCTTAATGGGCTCACGGCTCAGCACGCCGGTGAGGCAGTGGACCCCACCCCCTCCCTTCAGCACCTCATCAATGTCAACCTCTATAACGTCAACTCCCTCGCCTTCCAGGAGCTTCTTTACGACCTCGCAGCCGGTCCCCATGACAACCCTGCGGGGCCTCAGGGCCACCATGTTGAGGCAGAGCCTGCCCCCTATGCCGCCGGGGAGCTGGGAGTACTCAACGGTCAGGACGTTGAAGCCCGCCCTCCTCAGGGCCTCGGCGGCCTCCCAGGGGAAGACCTGCCTCACGGTTACAATGGTCCTTACGTCGACCTGGGCCACGTACTCATCTATGTGGA
Organism: uncultured Acidilobus sp. JCHS; assembly: GCA_000495735.1. Taxonomy (NCBI): domain Archaea; kingdom Thermoproteati; phylum Thermoproteota; class Thermoprotei; order Acidilobales; family Acidilobaceae; genus Acidilobus; species uncultured Acidilobus sp. JCHS. The sequence continues at coordinate 176,311 of AYMD01000001.1, forward strand.
TGGAGCTCATGGGGGTCTGGACCTCTATCACCTGCTCAACGCCTGCCTCCCTGAGGGCTGCCTTGAGGGCCTCAAGCCCTGCCCTGTTGGTCCTCTCGCCGACCCCGGCTAGGGCTATGGAGGGCGACAGCACCATAGCGTTGCCCCCCTCGAACACCTCGGGCTCCCTCATGGACTTAAGGACGGGGTAGCCGAGCTTCTCTATGATCTCCCTGTAGGCCCTCTCCTCGCCCCTCCTCACCTCGTACATGAACCTCGATATTACTGCCCCCCTTGGCGTCATCAGGAAGGGGTCCCTGGCGTACATTGCGTTGGGCTTGTCCTCAAGGCCCTCGACCAGGTGGACCCTGACCCCCTCGGACCTGTAGAGGCCTATGAGCTCCTCGACCTCCTCCCTAGCCTTCTCAACGCTCATAGGCGACCTGAAGAGGTACTGCCTGTAGTTGTTCTCATTAACCAGGAGGACCTCCCTGCCCGGGACGTGCATCACGACCTCCTTAAGGGCTCCCACCTCCGAGTTGACGAGAGGTAGGCGAATCTAGATCACCTCCTCTAATGAGGTTGACCAAGGTTAAAATTTACTTAAGGCCGACCGGCAGCCAGCAGATGGTGGGAACCGTCAAGGCGCCTCAGGTCAGGCCTCAACAGCTGGGTCTCAGGCCGCTCGGCTCGCTAGAACGGGGGCCTCCCGCTTGACAGGAGCCTAGCAGCGTCGTAGGCGAAGTAGGTTATTATCATGTCGGCCCCCGCCCTCCTTATGGAGTAGAGGAGCTCCATCATGGCAGTGGTCTCATCTATAAGGCCTGCCCTGGCGGCCGCCTTGACCATGGCGTACTCGCCGCTCACATCATACGCGGCCAAGGGGACGTCGGGGTAGCGCTCCTTGACGAGCCTTATGACGTCAAGGTACATCAGGGCCGGCTTGACCATCACTATGTCGGCCCCCTCCTCCAGGTCAAGCCTCACCTCCTTCAGCGCCTCCCTGGCGTTCCTGGGGTCCATCTGGTAGCTCCTCCTGTCGCCGAAGCGGGGGGCCGAGTCGACGGCCTGCCTGAAGGGGCCGTAGAGGGAGCTCGCGAACTTGACGGAGTAGGCCATTATGCCGACGTCTGTGAAGCCGGCGTCGTCCAGGGCCTCCCTTATGGCCCTCACCTGGCCGTCCATCATGCCAGAGGGCGCCACGAAGTCCGCCCCGGCCTGGGCCTGGGAGACGGCTATCCTCTGGTAGACCTTCAGGGTAGAGTCGTTGTCTATTATGACCCCTCTCCTCGACTGGGCCGGCAGGCCGCAGTGGCCGTGGGACGTGTACTCGCATATACAGAGGTCCGTCATGAGGACCGGCTCCCAGCCCACCTCGTCCCTTATGGTCCTCAGCGCCCTCTGTACGGGCCCGTCCTCAGCGAAGGCCCTTGAGCCCACCTCGTCCTTTGAGGAGGGGACGCCGAAGAGCAGGAAGGCCCTGACCCCGACCTCCATGGCTGAAGACACGGCGTTAACGAGCTCACGTGAGGCGGGAGGATAGGTAGTGTAGCCCTCAAGGCCTGGGGTCGGCGCTGGCTTGGAGAGGTTCTCGTCAACGAAGAGGGGCATCATGAGCTTCGAGGGCGTCAGGTCGACCTCGGCTACAAGGGACCTCAGGGCCCAGGACGACCTGAGCCTCCTAGGCCTTATCCTCGGGAACCCCGCCATAGCCTTCACCCCTGAGGGACAGCATGGACTCATACCTCCTGGCCAGCTCCCTCGCCAGGTGTCCCCTCGAGTCAGGGTCCTCGCGTATATATGAGAGCACGGGGAAGAAGGCCCTCTTGACGGTGCTGTTGAGGGCCGTCAGGACAGCCTCGTGGGGGTCCTCGCCCCCTGCTATGCGCTTAGCCGTGACCCTGGCCTCCTCCTCAACTATGAGGCCAACTACCCTCATTATCTGGGACAGGTACCTGTCAACGGACTTCCTCTTAAGGAAGGCCTTAAGCCTGTCAAGCTCTTCCTCCAGCAGGGCTTCGACCTTCGGGACCTCCTCAAGTCTCGCCCTAGCGCTCTCCTCGACGAAGGCCTCAACCTCGCGAGCTGTGTAGTCAGGTAACGTCGAGGCGGGGGGAGTCGATATGTCTACCAATACCTTGCACCTTGACCTGAGGTTCGTCAGCTCAGGCCTTGGGCCGCCCTTGATAGCTACCAGGGCCAGGTCAACGCTGTCAATGGCGTTAACTTCGGCCAGGCTGATGGCCTTAGCCCCAGGGCACTCGCTGGCCGCCTCGGACGCCCTCGCAGGGTTCCTGTCAGCGACTATGACGGAGGCAGGCCTCCACTTAGTGCAGAGGTGCCTTAGCATTGCCCTGGCCGCCATGCCGGCCCCCACGACTAGGACCCTCCTCCCGTCCAGGTCACCGAGGGCCCTGGTCCCCAGCTCAACGGCGGCCTGGGGGTAGCCCAGGACCCCCTTTGATATCCTCGTCTCTCTCCTGGCCCTGGCCCCGGCGCTTATGGCCGAGTGGAAGACAGCGTCGAGGAGCTCGCTCGTGAGCCCGGCCCTCCTGGTCTCAAGCCAGGCGTCCCTGACCTGCCCCAGCACCTCGTCCTCGCCTACGATCTGGGACTCAAGCCCAGCGGCTACCCTCAGCAGGTGCCTGGCGGCCTCCTCGCCCTCAAGGCGCCAGGGCGCCTTAAGCAGCGACCTGATTACCTCCTCTGACCTCCCTGGGGCCGGGGAGTCCAGGTACACCTCGAACCTGTTGCACGTCGAGAGCACCACGACGCCCCTTGAGAGCGGGGCCAAGAGCTCGTAGGCCCTCCTCTTGATGCCCTCAGCCACCGGGAGCAGTTCTGCGAAGCAGGAGTCCCTGAACGTCACGCCGTAGGCTAAGAGCGACTGCAGGCCAAGGTCCTCTGGCTCTGAATACAAGGTCTCTCGCCAGGTTTAGGACGCCTTCCCTTTATACAATATCGCCATTAGCCCGGCCTAGGCCCCACTATACGCGTATATATTTGACCTAGCCCCCACGACCCTGAAGAGACCTTGCTGGTGCTGGTCTACCACGACCCCGGCAGCGACGCTGGCCCTGTGCTCAGCCTCGCCGAGAAGGTCGGGGCCAGGGCCGTGAGGATCTCGGAGCTGTCCAGGGCCGAAATATCGCCCCAGGACTCAGTCGTCCTGCTGATGCCCATGAGGGGAGGCCATCACCTTGAGGTTCAGGAGGTCGTTAGGTCAAGGGGTGCGAGGTTCCTGGGACGAATACCTCCCGAGGTCACAGCCGTCGTGATAGCCAGGGCAGCCTCGTCGGCGGGCTGCGGCAGCGTCAGGCTGCACTTCTGGCCGGCCGAACGGAACATTGAGGAGCAGCTTGACGACGTGGGCAGGGTGGCGGCCCTCCTCACCCTCAGGGGGCTCGTGATAGTTCAGGACGGCTGCGCTGACTGCGTTGCGCCCCTGGCCCTCCTGCCGGGCAGGCTGTCAAGGGAGGCGGCCGAGGTCGCTGAGGCCTGCAGGTCGAGGACCCTGGGGACCCTGGCCGAGGTGGGGATGCCGGAGCTCGAGTCCTGGCTGAGGTCGCTCGCGGCCCTCCACACTTAAAGCCAGCGGGGCCTTGCAGAGGCGGGCCAGGGCTTGAGCGTCCAGTGGAACCAGGAGAGGCTCAGGCTGCTTGAGGAGCTCAGACAGATGGGCGTCAACCCCTACCCCCATAAGTTCAACATGACCCACACGATAGCTGACCTCAGGAGGATAGCGGCCCAGAGGCAGGACAAGCCGCACGAGCCCTTCCTCACAGACGTCGCCACGGCCGGCAGGGTGGCCAACATAAGGAGGCACGGAAAGGCCTCATTCGTTGACGTATTTGACGAGGGCGAGAGGCTTCAGCTCTACCTGAGGGTCAACGAGCTGGGCGACAGGTACGAGGAGTTCCTTCACTTCGTGGGCAGGGGCGACATCATAGGCGTCAGGGGCGACCTGTTTTACACCATGAAGGGGGAGCTGAGCCTGCTCGTAAAGGACTACAAGCTGCTCAGCAAGGCCCTCATAGAGCCGCCCGACTGGACGAAGATGACCCCCGAGTTCAGGTACGCCCACAGGTACGTGGACTTCCTCTATAACAGGGAGGCGAGGAGGATCATGGAGGTGAGGTTCAACGCCATCAGGGAGATAAGGCAGTACCTGTACTCAAGGGGCTTCGTTGAGGTCGAGACCCCCGTCCTTCAGCCCGTCTACGGGGGCGCCCTCGCCAGGCCGTTCATCTCTCACGTGAACGCCCTTGACGAGGACTGGTACCTGAGGATATCGCTTGAGCTCTACCTCAAGAGGTTCATAGTCGGGGGCTTCAACAAGGTGTTCGAGATAGGCAAGGTGTTCAGGAACGAGGACATAGACGTCACGCACAACCCCGAGTTCACCATGCTTGAGCTCTACTGGGCCTACGCCGACTACAACGACGTAATGGAGCTGACCGAGGACATGCTGAGGACGGTGGCCCAGAGGGTCCTCGGGACGACGAGGCTGACCTACCCCATGCCTGACGGCGGCAGGGCCGAGATAGACCTGGGTCAGAGGTTCAGGAGGGTCACCATGGCTGAGGCCCTCTCGGAGGCCATGGGGAGGGACGTTGAGAGGGTCAGCGACGACGAGCTGAAGAAGGAGCTCGACAGGCTTGGCCTCGTGCCGAGGGGAGGCGTTTACTCAAGGGGGCTGATGATAGAGAAGCTCTTCGACAAGCTCGTGTCGCCAAGGCTTATACAGCCCACGTTCGTGACGGACTACCCCATAGAGACGACGCCGCTCTGCAAGCCCCATAGGTCTAAGCCTGGCCTCGTGGAGAGGTTCGAGCTTTACATAGCAGGCATGGAGCTGGCCAACGCCTACACGGAGCTGAATGACCCCGTGCTTCAGGACCAGCTGTTCAGGCAGGAGCAGGAGATGAGGAAGAGGGGCGACCTGGAGGCGCACCCCTATGACGTGGACTTCGTCAGGGCCCTCAGCTACGGGATGCCGCCTACCGGAGGGCTCGGCATAGGCGTAGACAGGCTCGTGATGCTCCTGGCAGGAGTTAACAGCATAAAGGAGGTCCTGCCCTTCCCCATGGTCAGCGCTAAGCTGGTCCAGGGCGCCTGAGGCCCCGTCTACGTTAGTTCACTTAGCCGTCCGCCTCGCTATCGCCATGTGGACGGCCCTCAGCAGCAGGGCCGCCGCTAGCCTGACAGTGAGCCCTGAGGGGTCCAGCTGGGGCACCACCTCAACTACGTCAACCCCCACGACCTTAGCGGAGGAGGCCACGGCCTCTATGACCGCGAGGCTCTCCTGGGGGCTCATGCCGAGAGGGCTGGGGCTGTTGACGCCAGGCGCGAAGTACTGGGCCAGGTGATCGAGGTCTATGCTGAGGTAGACCTCGGAGCCCCTGAGCGCCTCCCTTAGGCGCTCAGCGACCTGGTCCGGGCCCTCGGCCACCTGCCACCTCGATATGGCCTCGACGCCGAGCTCCTTGGCCCTCTGCCTGGCGTAGGGAGGGTTCACGTAGTCGGAGACCCCAACGACGAAGGCCCTCGCCCCGCTTGACTCGACGAGCTCCCTCAGCCAAGCGCCGCTCGTAACTCCCTCGCTTGGCCTCCTCAGGTCGTAGTGCGAGTCAAGGACGACGACAGCGGCCCCAGCCTCAACGAAGGGCCTGGCGGTCCAGGCCGTTATCGAGTGGTCGCCTCCCAGGAAGACGGCTGGCACCCCCCTCTCCCTGGCGGCCTCCATGGCCTTCCTGGCCGCCTCAACGGCCCTTGAGCCTGTGAGCGCCGCGTCCCCTCCGGCAACGTCAACGTCGCCGAGGTCGTCGAAGCCCACCCTGAGGCACCCTAGGTCCTCGGAGAGCGGCGTGAGCGACAGCAGCTCTGACCTTATAGCGGACGGCGCGAACCTGGCCCCAGGCCTGCCTGCCGTTGACCAGTCCCATGGGACGCCGACCAGGGGTATCACGGGCTTCAGCTCGGTGACCCTGACGTCGCCAGGGTCCTTGAGGAGCCTAGCTCTTCTTGTCAGCAAGCGCTCCCTCTTTGAGCTAGGGACGGGCGTGGATAATAACTGCGGGTCGGCTTCATTTATTTAATACAGGTTGTATACACCCTACACGGCGATGGGCTTGTCCGTTCCGTCTAAGTACAGGGGCCAGCCCATTGAGGAGCTTATCTCCTCCGGCTATTACGACCCTGAGACCCGCACGGTACACGCAATAACCGGTCCTGAGCTTCACGTGAGGAGCAGGGACTGGCAAATCGAGGGCATCCTGAGGATGCTCTTCCACGTTCTCGACCCCATGGTGGCCAAGGACCCCAAGAACCTCATAGTTTACGGCGGCACGGGCAAGGCGGCCAGGTCGTGGGAGGACTTCGAGGCCATAGTTAACACCCTCCTGACGATGGACAGCGACGACACCATGGCCGTCCAGAGCGGCCAGCCCGTGGCAGTCTTCAAGACCGACCTGAGGGCCCCAAGGGTCGTCATGAGTAACGCCATGCTTGTGCCCAAGTGGGCCGACTGGAGCTACTTCAGGCAGCTCGAGGCCAAGGGCCTCATAAGCTTCCACCAGATGACGGCGGGCTGCTGGGCCTACATAGGGACCCAGGGAATACTTCAGGGAACATATGAGACCATAGGGGCGGCGGCCGAGAGGTTCTACGGCACCATGGAGGGGAGGCTCTACGTCAGCGCCGGCCTGGGCAACATGGGAGGGGCCCAGCCCCTGGCCGTCAAGATGTTAGGAGGCGTGGCGCTGGTGGCCGACGTTGATAAGAGGATGATAGAGAGGATGATAGAGACGGGCTACCTCGACACATGGACCGATGACATAGACAGGGCCATAGACATGGCCCTCCAGGCGAAGAGGTCGAGGACCCCCACGAGCATAGGTGTCCTGGCCAACGCCGTTGACCTCCTTGAGAGGCTGGTCAAGGAGGACGTGGTGCCCGACGTGCTGAGCGACCAGACCCCGGCTCACGACCCCCTGTCCTACGTGCCCCAGGGCCTGAGCGTAGAGGAGGCGGAGAGGCTGAGGGCCCAGGACCCGGACAGGTACATCAAGATGGCCATGCAGAGCATGAAGAAACACGTCCAGCTTATGCTGGAGCTCCAGGCCAGAGGCGCCGTGACCTTCGAGTACGGCAACAACCTGAGGAAGCAGGCCTACGACGCGGGCCTCGCGGAGGCCTTCAAGATACCTGGGCAGATGGAGTTCATGAGGCCGCTCTTCGAGGAGGGCAGGGGGCCGTTCAGGTGGACGAGCCTCGTGGGCGATCCCAAGGACATATACAAGCTCGACGAGGTCCTCCTCCAGCTCTTCAGCAGGAACGAGAGGCTGGCCAGGTGGATAAGGGCGGCCCACGAGTACGTCAAGTTCCAGGGCCTCCCGGCCAGGGTCGTCTACCTAGGCTACGGCGAGAGGGCCTTGTTCGGAAAGGTGGTGAGCCAGATGGTCAGGAGGGGCGAGCTCTCAGGGCCCATATGGTTCGGCAGGGACCACCTGGACAGCGGCTCCGTGGCCTCGCCCTTCAGGGAGACCGAGAACATGCTTGACGGCAGCGACGCGGTCGGGGACTGGCCAATACTCAACTACGCCCTGAACACGGCCGTGGGCGCCACCTGGACCTGCTTCCACCACGGCGGAGGGGTAGGCATAGGTTACGCCATACACGCCGGCTTCGGCATGGTGGTCGACGGCACTGAGCTGGCGGAGCAGAAGGCCCTCAGGGTCTTCACTGTAGACCCTGGGATGGGCGTGGCCAGGCACGCTCACGCGGGGTACCCGAAGTCCATCAGGGTCGCCAGGGAGAGGGGCGTCAGGATACCGATAATGGACAGGCTGGAGGAGAAGAGCAGGCGGGTGATAGAGGAGGCCAGGAAAGAGGGGAGGCTGACCGACTTCACCTACCAGAGGCTGAAGAGGGACCTGGAGGAGTACGAGGCGAGGAAGGGCAACTACAGGGCGCCCTTCAACGCCTAAGGGGTTCAGCCCTCATACGGGCTCACGTTGTTTATGGTCATCGCCTCATCTCGTTCCCCCGCATCCCGCTCGGGGCCTCATCGGGCTTGGGGGCGTTCAGGGCCACCCCAGGGGCCCCACATCTTGAGTGAACAGACACGTACATCCTGTAGGCGTCAGCTACAACGACGCCCTATAAGCCTAGTAAAAACCGAAACAGCTACGGAAGGCTGGAGCTCGACGGTTCTCATAGTCCTGGGCGAGGACCTCGCCCCCTGACATGTTGTTACCCCACCTCAGCTCCTCATGGCTCAAGACAAGTCAGCAAGGGCGTAGATGTGCTCCCCCTTTCAGCTCAGCTCTATCATGTTGGCCGCCTAGGCATGACTACTATAAGGACCGCCGCCTTAGAGGCCGCGAGGCCAGCTTGAGGAGGCCCTGAAAAGCTTATAGGAGGCCGGAACATTGAGCAAGGCGGTGGGCCCGTAGTCCAGCCTGGTAGGATGCGGGGTTCACCTACGCCGAGGCCAGGCAGGTGCCCGACTCGGGTCCCTGTGGTCGGGGGTTCAAATCCCCCCGGGCCCACCACCTCCTGTGACGAAGCCTAGGGTAGAGGTCAGTTCAAGAAAGCAGTGAAAGAGCTCCATGGGAACTTTAAGGTGCCGTTAGGACAGCCACTACGTAGAGGATCACAGCGCCAGCCGCCACGGTGGCCAAGTCGTAGGGGAAGGGCAGGAGCGGGCTGCCCCCGCAGACTGAGGACAGCCCGTACGGGCCAATCACGTCTACCAGGAATATCAGGAACGCCAGGGCCACGAACCAGGCGCCCGACCTCACGGCTTTCCTTTCCTCAGGCCCGCCGACCAGGGCGTAGGCTGTCAGCGCTACGACGGTCTCGGCAGCCGAAAGCGCCAGCGAGAGGGTTACCAGGGCTGACACCTCATGCGCTGATGTTGTTAACCCTGAGCTGATGGGGTAGAAGACGTTAACAGCTAGTATGTAGTCAACGAAGGCGATGGTAGCCGCATAGGGGATCCCTATGGCCAGCAGGCCCCTCTGGCCAGTGACGCCCCTTATCAGCAGGTAGGCCGCTACGCCTGAGATGAACGTCATGAAGACAGGTATCATGAGTGTCATGCCGGCCCAGTAGGCCAGCAGCGCCGCCGCCATGGCCCCCAGGGCGCCCACTACCTTGACGACCGCGCGGCCTCCCCTTGAGAAGGCCCCAAGCGCTGTGCCGCCTGTCACGTAGGTCATCAGGGTGGTGAGCACGGCGTAGCCCCCTATGGCGTACCAGCTGGGCAGCGGGACCATGAAGGCGAGCCCCAGGGCGAGGGCCACCAGTAGGCCCAGGCCCGGCACGGCGTACCTGTTGAGCGAGGTCAGCTTAGAGGGCAGGTGGCCGTTGGCGGCCATGCCGTAGACTATCCTGGCCAGGTTGCCCATCTGGACTATGGAGTTGCCCAGGGGCGCCACCCAGGCGTCTACTATCAGTAACACGCCCAGGGCCCCGAGTCCAGCTAGGGCCAGCTCGCTGGCCAGCGGGGCTGAGGCTATGTTAGAGACCGCCAGCCCGCTCCAGTTGCCAGGGGTGAGCGGGACCACTTTGTTAGACTGGCCAACAGTTATGGCGGACCACCTGAGGCCGCCTATGAAGGCCACCTGGAGCAGGATAAAGATCGTTGACGCTATGAGGACGGAGGTTATCACGGCCAGCGGGACGTCCCTAGAGGAGCTCCTGCCCTCACCGCTGTACTCGACGGCCTGCCTGAAGCCCAACATCGAGTAGGCTATGCCTGTGAGCGGTATGGCCATCAGGACGGCAGCGGCCCCGCTGAGGCCCATTGAGGAAGCCTTGGTTGGGCCCTGAAGGGTCAGGTTATGTGGGTTGAAGGCGAGGGCGAACATCGCAACGATTACAACGAGCGGCACTAGAACCTTCCAGATCATGAGGCCCAGGCTCACGTTGCCAACTAACTTAACTCCGAAGTAGTTGATGAGGAACACGAGCGCAACTATGGCCAGGGCCAGCAGCATGCCCTTCCCTGTGACCACCGTGACGCTCTGGCCCAGCACAGTTGCCCTGGTCACGAGGCCAGGCACGTAGTAGCTTGCGTAGCTGACGACCGCTATGGCCTCGGCCGGCATAAGTGATGATATGGAGAGCAGGTAGAGGACGCCGGTGATGAAGCCGACCAGGTCTCCGTGGGCCATCTGGGGGTACCTGACCACGCCGCCCGTCCTGGGCGCTAAGCCCGCGAGGTAGGCGTAGGCCAGCGCCATGAAGATCACCAGGACAGCTGCTACAAGCCAGGAGGCTATGGAGAGCGGCCCAGCGAAGGCCGCTGCGCCCAGAGGTGCTAGGAGCCAGCCAGCGCCTATGATGGCGCTAATGTTTATGCTGACGTAGTGCCAGAAGCCGAGCGACCTACTCAGCTTTAGGTCGGACTCTACGAGATGACCTGGGGGCGACCGCGATACAAAGCCGCGGCTACCCCCGCCGGACTGACTGTCAGAGCTCCCTTGCCCGGCCTCAGGGCCGGGCTCTCCCCCCCACCACAAAGGTGGGTCGCCTCAGACCGCGTTACGATAGGACCAATATTTAAACGTTTCGGGAAAAAGGAAGCGTTTAGTTGGATACAGATATGTATAAAGTGGTCTACTTGGCTACGGGGCCTATGACCTCCTTGCCTGCGAGCCTGTTTATCTCTGCCACCCTCTCGTCCACGAGCTTCTGTATCTCCTCTATCTCAGCAGGCGTCAGGTGGGCGAACCTGCCCTGCAGCTTCAGGTACTCTATGACGGGCTTCCTCTTGGCTACTGGGAACGTGACCCTGAACTGGCCGTGGTCTATCTCGTAGAGCGGGAACACACCGGTCTCCGTGGCGAGCCTCGATATGGTTATGCCCAGGGCCGGGTCAAACCTCCAGCCCGTCGTGCAGGCCATTATGACGTGTATGAACGAGGGCCCCTCGTCAAGGACCTCGAGCCCCCTGGCGAACTTGTTTACCATGTCCTGCGGGTAGGCTGGGTTGGCTGTAGCGACGTACGGTATCTTGTGGGCCGCCACTATCATGGCTATGTCCTTCTTTGTCCTCCACTCACCCCTCCAGACCTTCCCAGCGGGGGTGGTCGTAGTCCAGGCGTGGTAGGGCGTCGCGCCGCTCCTCTGTATGCCCGTGTTCATGTAGGCCTCGTTGTCGTAGAGCACGTACATGACTGGGTCACGCCTCTCCAGCATGCCGCTCAGGCTCTGGAGCCCTATGTCGACAGTGCCCCCGTCGCCTCCCACGGCTATGACCCTTATCTTCCTGTCCTTGGGCAAGGCCCCCTTCCTCTGTAGCACCTCGATCGCCCTGGCGACGCCACCGGCGCTGGCGCCCGCGTTCTCGAAGGCCGAGTGGAACCACGGGACGAGCCAGTTAGAGTAGGGGTACCTGGTCGTGGAGACCTCAACACAGCCCGTCGCGTTCACTATTATGGTGTCCTTGCCGGCCACCTTGACCAGCATCCTCATTATTGTGCCCGCTGTGCAGCCGGCGCAGAGGCCGTGGCCGCTTATGAACAGCTCATCCCTCGGGAGGTCGAAGAGGCTCCTTATCCTAAGGGGTCCCCTAGGAGTCTGGCCCGCGCTCACTCTCTCACCCCATAGAACATGGTCTCAGGGAACCTCCTCGTCCTCGACTCCCAGGCAAGCCTCACCAGGGCCATGAAGTCCTCGTCCTCCATGGTCCTCTGGCCGATCCCGGCCACCACGCTGGCGAGGTTGAAGCCAAGGCCCTCCCTCACCTTGAGCCCAGCTATCTCGTTGGCCAGAGGCCCCTGGTAAGGGGCCCCGTAGCTTATGGACCTGTCCACCACGAGGACCCCCTTGGCGTCTGAGGCGTGCTCAACGAAGTGCTTGACCGGGAACGGCCTGTAGAGCCTGAGCCTCAGGAGGCCCACCCTGAGGCCCTGCCTCCAGGCCTCGGGAAGTATTGACTTGAGGGTGGCGGCGTAGCTCGCGTTGGCAACTATGAGCGACTCAGCCCCCTCGCACATGTAGCACTCCATGACCCCGTAGGACCTGCCGAACTGCTTGCCGAACTCCCTGTCCACCTCCTCGGCCTTGGCCAGGGCGCCCTCCATGGCCTTCACGTTCTGGTACTTTATCTCGTAGAGGTACTCCGGGGGCACAATGGCCCCTATGGTGACGGGCTTATCGGGGTTGAGCCTGTATGGGTAGGGCCTCTTCGGCGCGAACTTAAGCACCTCGGGCCTGCTCTCTGTGACCACAGGCTCCGTGGTGTGGCTCATGACGTAACCGTCGTAGGCCACCATCACGGGCAGGAGCACGTCAGGGTCCTCAGCGAGCCTGTAGGCCTGGATCAAGGTGTCGTAGGCCTCCTGGGCCGTGTGGGCGAAGTATATGACCCAGCCCGAGTCCCTTGAGCCGAACACGTCGCTCTGGTCGTTCCATATGCTTATGGGAGCGCTGAGGGCCCTCATGGCGACGCTCATGACGATGGGGGCCCTGAGGCCGGCCGCGATGTAAAGCATCTCGTGCATTAGCGCCAGGCCCTGGGACGCCGTGGCCGTGAAGGCCCTGGCGCCCGTCAGCGCCGCCGCTACGGTGGCGCTCATGGCGCTGTGCTCACTCTCTACGTGTATGAACTCAGCGTCGAGCTCCCCGTTGGCGACGAACTCCGAGATCTTCTCCACCACTGTGGTCTGGGGAGTTATCGGGTAGGCGGCGACGACGTCAACGTCGAGGTCCTTGACGGCGTAAGCTACGGCGTAATTCGTGCTCAGAGGTATGGGCCTCTTGACGGCAGCCTGCTGGGCCTCCACCTCATACCACCTCCACTGGGACCATATCTATGGCCTTGACTGGGCACTCCTGGGCGCACATCCCGCAGCCCTTGCAGAAGTCGTAATCAACCTCATAGCTTATCTTGTAGGCGCGGCCCTTCTTAGTGGTATATGGCTTGTCGAGCTCCTTTATAGCCGAGTCAGGGCACACGTACCAGCATATCCTGCACCTTGTGCACTTCTCCTGGTCTATGACGGGCATCAGGACCTTCCACTCCCCCGTCTTGTACTCGAGGCTGTTGCCCGGGTTAACTATCACTCCCCCTATTGGCATCTCACGCCAAGAGGGAAGCCTCTGGACCGCCAAGCCCCCTCACCCCCATGAGAGCTGGGCGCTCTCATAGGCCTCCTTGACAGCCATCACGTTGGCCTCCGCGACCCTCCCGTGGAACCTGGACTTTATAACCTCAAGTACCGTGTCGAGCTTCACGACGCCCGTTGACCTAACTAGGGCGCCCAGTATGGCCGTGTTGACTATGTTGGCCTTGAGCCACTTAAGGGCTATTGAAGTTGCGTCAACGGTGGCGGCCCTGTAGGAGCCCCCGAGGCCCAGCTTCTCAAGCAGCTCGCTGGGCTTGGCCGGGGTGTTGGCGACCACTATGCCTCCCTCCTTGAGCCCCTCGACGTAGTTCTGCTTTATCAGGCTCCTGTCCAGGATCACGATCACGTCGGGCCTCTCAATGGGCGTCCTAGGTATGAGGGGGGTGTCGGTGACCCTCGTGTAGGCCCTCACAGGCGCCCCCCTCCTCTCGGCCCCGAACTCGGGGAAGGCCAGGGCGTACTTGCCCTCAAGTATTGAGGCGGAGGCTATGACCTCGCTGGCCGTCACTGCGCCCTGTCCGCCCCTGCCGTGCCACCTTATCTCCAGCATGACCAAGGCCCTATGCCCCCGGCCTTCAGGGGCAGGCCGGGAAATATAAGAGCGTCAGACAGCCGGGCTCAGAGTTGCATACAAAATTTTTATCTAGAAAGATATTCTATTTTGTTTAACGGCGTTAAAGATATAAGCGGAAGGCCTCACTCGGAGAGCGGGGAAGAGGGTTGAGCGAGGCTGGGACCGTCAGGAAGGTCCAGAGGCTTGGAGGCTCAAGCCTGATAATCACGCTCCCCAAGCAGTGGGCCAAGAAGCTTGGCATAAAGGTAGGTGACGAGATACAGGTCGTGGAGGACGGGGGCAGGCTGCTCATAGTCCCGAGGGACCCATACGCGGAGGAGAGGGCCAGCACCGTCACAATAAGGTATAACGGCGCTGCGAGGTCCGCCGGGACCTCAACGATACTTGGCTGTGCCTTCGCCCACGGCTACTCCAGGGTTGAGATACTGGTTAAGGGGCTTCAGGAGCCAGACGTGAGGAGGCTTGAGGCCGAGCTCTCGGCTGACCCCAGGGTGGCCTCGGTCGAGAGAGGGTTTGACAGGCTCATCGTGAGGCTCCTGGAGACCCCTGAAAGCGATCCGTCAAAGCTCCTGAGGGAGGCCATGGGCGTCATGCTTGACATGGTCGACGCCGCGGTCAGGGGCGAGGAGGCTGACGTGAGGAGGCTTGAGTCCACGGCGTCAGAGCTCATGGAGTCCGCGATAAGGGCCTCGAGGAGGTCAGAGGGCCTTGACCCCCTTGCCCAGGGCGTGCTTGCGTCGCTGCCCCACGTGGTAGCCGACGCGGCCCTGCTGCTGAGGTCAAGGCCTGAGGAGCTGGACATGGTGAAGGGGGCGCTGTCAGAGCTCCTGGGCGGCCTAGCGGGGGGCAGCGGCAGAAGGGCCCTGACCGCCGCTACTATAGCGGCCGAGCTCAGGGAGAGGGCCATGGCTGAGGGCGCCAGCATGGGCGCCCTGGTGGTCCTCGCTGACCTTATAATGAATGTCGCCCTGAAGGCCGTGTGCCCAAGCCTAATGGAGGACCAAGACTGAGCTACCTTATCTCAACTATGTCGCCGTCCTGAGGTATGTACTCAGGCCCCACCCTCTGGCCCCCGTACCTGACGCCCTTCCCCCACACCCTGGCGTGCCTCATGCTCTTGGCCAGCTCAGGGCTTATCTTCTCGGCGATGTCCCTTATTGTTGCGTCAGCCTTTACCACGAGAGGCTCTGGGCTCGGAGGGGCGTTGGGCTTCTTCGTGTATATCCTCTTGACGTTAAGGAGCCTGAACGACGTGGCCAGTATGCCCTCAAGGCCTACGCCGGTGGCCGCCGACGCCATGACCCACGGGACGTCAGGGGGCAGGAGCTTAGCCGCCTCCCTGGCCCTTGACTCGGCCCCCGGCAGGTCGGCCTTGTTGAAGACCACAAAGGTGGGCTTGTAGACCCTGGCGCTGAGTATAGCGACCTCAACGTCGTCAAGCGTCGCGGGCCCGTAGGTCTCGACTAGCGCGTGGTATATCCTGTAGGAGTTAAGCAGCTCCCTCAGCTCTGCCTCGCTGAACCTAGGGGTCCCGTGGGGCACAAGCGTCACACCCCCCTCCCTCCTCCTCTCGAGCCTGGCGAAGCCCTTCTGGAGGCTGTAGGCGACCCCCCTCTCGTCAAGGGCCCTAAGGGCTGAGCCCAGGTCCCTGGCCACGTCGTCTGAGTCGAGGCCGACGACTACCCCTACCACGTCAGCGTTCCTGGCCAGCGCCACAACCCTTGAGTTGACCTCGCCGTTGGGCGTCAGGAGGGGAGGCGTGTCGACGAGCTGAAGCTTGACGTCAAGGTACGTCGCCATGCCAGGCGCTGGGATCCTCGTGCTGTAGGGCACGGGGCTGACCACCACCTTGGCGTTGGTGAGCCTGGCCACTATGGAGCTCTTGCCCGAGTTGGGCGGGCCCACGAGGACTATCTGCCCCGCGCCCTCCTTCTCAACGAAGATGCCGGGCCTCGAGCCGCCTGACCTCTTTACCTTCTCTTTCTCGAGCTCCTCCCTGAGCTCGGCCAGCCTCCTGGTGGCCCAGAGCCTCAGCTTCTCCGTCCCCTTGTGCTTGGGGACGGCGCTGAGGAACTCCTCAAGGGCCCTTATCTTCTCCTCCGTGGTCCTGGCCTCGCTGTACTTGTTGAGCTTAGCCGCTGCCTCAGCTGGCAGGTTAGTTACCATGGAGGTTCTCAGTTAATATGGCCGGCCGGAGGGATTTAAGCGGGTGGTCAGTTGGAGGACCTCAGGCCCCTGGCCAAGATGGTCGCCGAGGAGCTGGTTTCATCTGAGTTCGCCGTCGTCCTGACGGGGGCGGGCGTCAGTACAGCCAGCGGCATACCTGACTTCAGGGGGCCGCAGGGCCTCTGGAGGGTCGTTGACCCCTCGCTCTTCGAGATAACCTACTTCTACAGGAACCCCCTTGAGTCCTGGAGGCTCTTCGCCGCGAGGTTCGGCTCCCTGAGGGAGGTCAAGCCTAACCCGGCCCACCTGGCCATAGCGAGGCTTGAGCAGATGGGGCTCGTCAAGGCTGTCATAACCCAGAACATAGACGGCCTTCACCAGGCAGCCGGGAGCAGGAGGGTGATAGAGCTCCACGGGAACGCCAGGTACGCCGTCTGCACGGAGTGCGGCAGGAAGTACCCTATAGAGGACGCCCTCAAGGCGGTGGGCGAGGGCAGGCTCCCCACTTGTCCCGTCTGCGGCGGCCTCCTGAAGCCCGACGTGATTTACTTTGGTGAGCCCCTGCCGCCAGACGCCCTCCAGGAGGCCTTCACGCTGGCCGAGGGCTCGGACCTCTTCATGGTCGTGGGCTCAAGCCTCGCCGTCAGCCCGGCCAACCAGCTCCCGGTCGTGGCGAAGTCGAGGAGGGCCAAGCTCATAATAGTCAACGTGGGCGAGACCATGCTCGACGACATAGCCGACGTCAAGGTTGAGGCGCCCGTCGAGAGGTTCATGCCCATGGTCTGCGCCATAGCTGAGGACATGCTCTCCTCAAGGAGCGGGTGCAGATCTAGCGCTGGGCTGACCTGAAGGCTATGCCCTCCCTTGTAACCACCTCCTCGGCCAGCCCCACCCTCACTAGCCTCACAAGGTGGGCCAGGGCCTCCCCCACGGCGAAGTACCTCTCGTAGGGGCTCATGTCGGCCCAGCTGGCGGCCCTAGTCCTCCACCTCAGCCTCCTGGCCACGTCGTAGAGGGTGGCCGGCGAGGCGGATATTATGGCCAGCACCTGCCTCAGCCTCTCCTCATGATGGGCCTCTATCTCCGCGGCCCTCCTCGCCACGTCCCTAATTTCGTCCCTGTGGCCGGGCCACGCCAATCCTATGCCCTCGCCCTGGAGCCTCCTGAGGGTCCTCAGGTACTCGCCTAGGGCGTCCCTTAACGGGCTGTCAAGGACTACGTGTGGGGTTATGTCGTTAAGCAGGGAGTCGCCCACTATGGCCTCCCTGTCGCCGTTTATCAGCAGCGCTATGTGGCCTGGCGTGTGGCCTGGGACCTCAATAACCCTGGCCGCCTCGTCGCCGACCCTGATCTCGTCACCTTCGGCCAGCGGCCTGGCCAGCTCGGCGAGCTCGTCATAGACCCTGGCAAGCCTCGGGGCAGGGTGGACGCCCCTCATGGCCTCAAGCTCCTGGGGCGGGACGCCGTACTGGCGGTAGAGCTCAAGGACCCCGTTGAAGTAGGACTCGAAGCCGTCCCTGGCGGCCCTGAGGTCCTTCTCGCCTATGTAGACGGGGGCCGGGCACAGGCTGGCCAAGAAGGGAACAGCTGTCGCGTGGTCAACGTGGAAGTGCGTCACCACGTAGGCCTCAGCGTCGCATGGCCTGAGCCCGAGGGCCCTGAGGCCCCTGCCCAGCGACTCAAGCCCCTCAGCCCAGTACATGCCTGGGTCAACCAGGACGAAGCTGCCCGAGGGCTCGCTGACGAGAGCGTAGGCGTTGACGTGCCCGAGGACCGCTATCGGTATATCGACCTTAACCCTCAGCGCCTTCAAGCTCCCAGGGCCTGCCGCGTGCCTCGCTCTTTCAATTATAAAAAGGGTGTACGTTAGCTGGCCTTAGTTAGGCAGTTGCCGAAAGGGTGCTTGGACACCACCTTATAAGGCTCCGACTCCTATCGTGTTACAGGAGGTGAAAGAGAGTGAGCGTCCAGAGAGGCACTCAGGTTGAGGTTAAGGGGGTGAAGAGGATGAAGTTCGAGGTGACGGAGAGGGATGAGGAGAAGCTCGAGTGGTACATAGTCAGCTCCTTCGCCGAGGGCGCATAATCCTCACCTTAAAAACTCGGCCACACGGGAAGCCCTGGAAGCGGGCTTGAGGTTCTCGCTGCTGGGCCTTGACGCGCTGTCACCGTGGCTGCTTGAGCGGGCCGTGTCAAAGCTTGGGCTGAAGAACCTGGGCTACGCCCTCTCGCTTTCAAGGCCCATACCCCTGCGCTCAATGCCCCCCATAACCCCTGTGCAGTGGACCAGCATGGCCTCTGGGGTCAACCCGGCCAAGCACGGCGTCTGGGGCTTCACCAAGTACTACAGGGGCCCCAACGGGGAGCACCTCTCTAAGCCCTACACGTCGCTTGACGTGATGTTCCCAAGGGCCTTTGAGGACGCGGCCCTCATGGGCCTTGACGTGGCTGTCGTCAACTACCCCCTCACTTGGCCCCTTAGGGGGCTGTGCTGCCTGAGGAAGATGGCGGTCGTGGGCGACACCTTCCTCGCCCCAAGGGTTGAGTTCAGCCCTGAGGACCTCGGGGGCAGGCTCGGGAGGTACTTCCCCACCTATGACGAGGTCCCGGACCCCTACAGGAGGACTGAGATGATGATAGAGGGAACCCTGGAGCTTCTGGGCGAGGTGGAAGCCGACGCCTACTTCGTGGTCCTCCCTTACCCTGACCAGGCCTTCCACAGGGACCACCGCGAGGTGCTCTCAGTGGGCCCCAGGTCAGAGGCCGTGTGGAGGGCCATAGACGAGCTGG
>AYMD01000001.1:194977-207210 GCA_000495735.1 uncultured Acidilobus sp. JCHS
GGGCTGCCAAGTAGCCTGAGGGGGAGGCTCCTGCTCAGCCTGGTGAGCGTCCTGGACGAGATATCTGTGGCCCTGCCCCCAGCCATCTCGCCGAGGGAGCTCTCAAGGAGGCTCCCTCTGCTCAGGGAGACCGTGGGCGGCGAGCTTGTGGCGGTCGCCAGGGCCGCCACGCATGAGGGCGCTGGGCGGCAGAGCGAGCTCTCAGAGCAGCCCTTCACCTATGACGCTGGCGGGCTCTCCATAGATAGAATACTGTACTTCAGGGGGGAGGCGGAGAGGGAGAGGGGGCTCAGGGCCCTGGAGGCATCCAGGGCCTCCCGCTACCTTAGGGTAACCAGGCTTGAGGAGAGGTTCAGGGGCGCTTACCTCCCCCCGTACCCTGCCCTCTTCGTCGAGTCCGTTGACGAGGAGAGGTACTGGCCCGTCTCCAGTAGGTCGCTGGCCCAGCTGAGACATGACATGATGCCGGACCACGAGGTCAACGGCGTCCTCCTGGTCGTAGGCGAGGAGGTCAAGGCCTCAGCGGCAGAGACCTACGACGTGGCCCCCACAGCCCTGACCCTCATGGGCCTCCCTGTCCCCAGGGGGTCGGACGGCAGGAGCCTAGTGGGGCCCAGGGGGGAGTTCCCGTACGACGCGGCCGTGAGGCTGAGGGCCAGGATGGGCAGGTAAGGCCGGAGGCCCTCCAGACCTCTGCTAGTTATGTTCAGGTTTAAAATATTAAAGATTTGAATTAAAGCCGTTTATACCTGAGGCCTTCTTTAATTATAGTGAGGTGTACGTGTTGAGACCTAGGAGGTCTATATCAACTGCCGCCCTTGCAGCCATAATAATTGTCATAATAGTAATTGCGGTCGCAGGCGGCCTAGCATACTATTACGTCAGTAAGCACCACGTAACGCCCACAACTACTACCACGACAACTCCGACCACCACAACCACCACGACAACAACGACCACCACTTCGACGATAACGACCACAACAACGACCACCAAAACCACAACAACGACCACAACAACGACCACGACCCCATCTGCGGTCACGATAACAGTCGCTAATAGCTACAGCACGAGCGAGAACGCGGCCTTCAACGCCAGCCTGGCCGCCTTCGAGCAGGAGTACCCATGGATACACGTTAAGGTTCAGTACGGAGCCTCAGTAGGCGCAAGCGACTACCTCAAGGCGGCCCAGGCAGGCAACGCTCCAATAGTTATAAGGGTCACCAGCGACGCCGGCGGCGCCCTCTTCGCCGCAGGCATACTCGTCAACCTGTCCCAGTACCTGCCTCCGAGCTACTTCAGCCAGTTCAACCCTACGGCCGTTGAGGACTGGACCCTCAACGGGGCCGTCTACGGCCTGCCCGACAACATAAACTACATAGTCATGTTCTATAACAAGAAGTTCATAACTGCCCCGCCCAACACCACTGACCAGCTTATTCAGATAGCCAAGCAGGTCAACAAGACCGGCGTCTGGGGCATAGCCTATGGCGTCGGCGGCACGTGGGGCTACAGGTTCGCCGCCTGGTTCGCCGGCTTCGGAGGGCAGATATTCACGACGGTCAACGGTAAGATATACCCAGCCCTGAACTCATCAGCTATGGTCAACGCCCTTGAGTTCTGGTACAACCTGACCTACAACCTCAGGGTC
Organism: uncultured Acidilobus sp. JCHS; assembly: GCA_000495735.1. Taxonomy (NCBI): domain Archaea; kingdom Thermoproteati; phylum Thermoproteota; class Thermoprotei; order Acidilobales; family Acidilobaceae; genus Acidilobus; species uncultured Acidilobus sp. JCHS. Next base: position 196,629 of record AYMD01000001.1, read on the forward strand.
AACTACCTCGCCCCGAGCCCAGGAGCAGGAGGGGTTGAGGGCCAGCTCTTCATGGCCAACAAGGCGGCCATAATATTTGACGGCCCGTGGGACCTCATGACCTACTTCAATGCCCTGGGATGCAACCTCGGCGCCGCCCCGCTGCCAGTGGTCAGCAGCACCGGCCTCTACGCTGCGCCGCTCATAGGGAGCACTGGCTGGGCCATAACTACGCCTCAGGCCAACGGGGTGCCTAAGAGCCAGTGGAACGCAACGCTCCACGCCGCCCTGCTCTTCATAGAGTTCATGAGCAACTACACGCATGAGATGAACCTGTGGAACTACGCGAGGGACATACCTGCGCTTAAGAGCGCCTACAACTATGCCATAAGCCAGCTGTCCCAGCCCGCCCCCAACCAGACGGTGGCTTGCCTCAACCAGGTCATGAAGGGCATACTTGAGCAGAGCCAGCACGGCCAGAAGTTCCCCAACATACCACAGATGAACTACTACTGGCCCAGCTTCCACCAGTACGCCGTCTGGTACTTCGCGTACAAGAACCTGAGCGCCGTCCAGGCGGCCCAGGGCATGGAGAGCTACTTCATCAGCCAGCTCCAGGCCAACGGCCTCCTTGATCCGGTCCCCATAGCGGCGCTAGAGAATTTAATGGTGGCCGAGCTCCCTGCCTCACGGTACTGAGGCAGAGAGCTGATGCCGCGACTTAGCCCAAAGGTTGAAGGTTTTCTTTACTTCCTGCCCCTTATAGTCACCGTTCTCTTCCTCTTCCTCTACCCCCTGCTCTACGCCGTCTACATATCATTTACTAACATGGGCCTCCTTCACCTCTTTAACTATCGCTTCGTCGGCCTCCTCCAGTACAAGTTGATGTTGAGGCAGGGCTACCTGACGTCGCTCCTCATAAACGAGGTCGTCTGGACCCTGGGGAGCCTGATACCCATGATGGCCCTGGGCTTCGCCCTGGCTCTGATACTCAACCAGAGGGACCTCTACGGCAGGTCGCTCTTCTACGCGATCCTCATACTCCCCTGGGCGTTCCCCGGCTTCATCTCCCTTCTAGTCTGGAGCGGCATGTGGACCGACCCCTACGGCTTCATGAACAGGTACCTGCTCCCGTTCCTGCACCTGCCCCACGTAAACCTGGTCCACTCAGTCTGGGGCGCCTGGACCGGCCTGATAGTCACAAACCTTTGGCTCAGCTTCCCCTACTACATGACGGTCTTCTACTCAGGCCTCCAGAGCATACCGTCGGAGCTCTACGAGCTGGCCGACGTTGATGGGGCAGGGGCGCTGGCAAAGTTCGCGAGGATAACGCTCCCCTCGCTCAAGAAGACCATAGCCTTCGTCTTCATAACGAGCTTCGTGTTCACGTGGAACAACTTCTACCCGATATACGTCCTCACGGGCGGCGGCCCCGGCATCCCGAGCAAGCCAATAGTATCCACGGAGACTTTCATAGTCTACGCGTACCAGGAGGCCTTCTCCTACAACAACTACGCCTTCGCGGCGGCCCTCTCAATAGTGTCAACGGCTATAACCATGGTCCTGGCCGTAATAGTGCTGAAGTTCACGGGCATCCTGGAGGGGCTGGTCTGAGGTGAGAGCATGCCTAGCAGGAGGGCCAAGCGCATAGCCCTCAAGGCCCTGAGGCTGGCGATCTCGTACATAGTCCTCATAGTTATGGCCGCTTGGTCCGTGCTGCCCCTTTACTATGTAATAATGACGTCATTCAGCAACGTCGGCACCCTGGTCTCTCTGACGATCTCAACCCTCATACCTAAGCACATAACCCTTGAGGCCTATGAGAAGCTGCTGACGGGCCGCTTCATACCGACCATAAGGGTGCCCAACTTCCCGCTGTGGGTCCTGCACAGCATAGAGCTGGCCGCTGCCACGGCCCTCTTCAGCGTCGCCTTGGCCATGCTGGCCGGCTACGCCCTCTCAAGGCTTGACATGCCGGCCAAGAAGAGCCTCGCCACCTTTGTCTACATAATAACGTTCCTGCCCGTGACCGCCACCACGGTTCCCCTCTACCTGCTCTTCGCCAGGCTCCACCTGCTCAACTACGTTGGCCTGGTCCTCGCCTACACCCCCGGCACGGCTGTCTTCGCCGCGTTCCTGGCGAAGCTGTCAATAGACGCCATACCGCCTGACTACGAGGAGGCGGCCATGATAGACGGCCTCTCAAGGTTCGGGGCCTTCGTGAGGATAGTGTTTAGGATGGCGGCCCCGGTCGTAGCCCTCACGGCCCTCCTGGGCTTCCTGGGCGCCTACATGGACTACGCGACTGCCTACGCCTTCATAGGGAGCAACAGCAACGCCTGGACCGCTATGCTCGGCCTCTGGTACCTGGCGGGCCTCTTCAACTACGCCTCGGCCCCCGCCTACAACATATTCGCGGCGGGCGCCGTGCTTATGGGGATACCGCTCATGGCCCTGTTCCTGGTCTCCCAGAGGATGATGACCAGGGCCTACAGCAGCCTGGCGGGCATCAAGTGATATTAACTTGAGCCCTCCAGGGTCAGGTGAGGGCCATGGAGTACGTCAAACTTGTTGACGTCTGGAAGACCTACAGGACGAAGGCCGGCTCAGTGACGCCGCTGAGGGGCGTCAACTTTTCAGTGGACAAGGGCGAGCTGGTGGTCGTGCTGGGCCCCTCGGGCGAGGGGAAGACAACGCTCCTGAGGGTCATAGCTGGGCTGCTGAGGCAGGACAGGGGCCACGTGTACCTGAGGGGGGAGCTGGTTGACGACGTGCCCCCAAAGGACAGGAACGTGGCCATGGTCTTCCAGAGCTACGCCATATACCCCTTCATGACGGTCTACGACAACATAGCGTTCCCCCTGAGGCTCCAGCACAGGCCTAAACAGGAGATAGACGCGAAGGTCAGGCAGGTCGCCAAGCTGCTGAGGATTGACGACATACTTTACAAGAAGCCCGGCCAGCTGAGCGGGGGGCAGAGGCAGAGGGTGGCCATAGCCAAGGCCCTAGTCAAGGGGGCCGACATAATCCTCATGGACGAGCCCATGGCCAACCTTGACGCCCAGGTGAGGGTCTTCGCGAGGGAGGAGCTGAAGCAGCTTCACAGGGACCTCGGGACCACCATAATTTACGTGACCCACGACCAGGTGGAGGCCCTGTCCCTCGCCACCAAGCTGGCGATACTTCACGACGGCGTCATACAGGACTACGGCGACCCCGTGGAGGTCTACAGGAGGCCCAGGAACTCATGGGTTGCCTCGTTCACCGGCAACCCTCCCATGAACCTGTTCGAGGCCAGGGTCCAGGGAGGCTACGTGGTGGCAGCAAGGACTGAGTCCGAGTGCCTTGAGGCCTACTCGAAGCTGGTTTCAGAGGGGGTGGAGGTGGTGGCCGGCTTCAGGCCTGAGGACGCCAGGGTCGGGCAGGGCCAGCTCTCGGGCAGGGTGACTATGGTCGAGAGGGTGGGGGCCTACACGGTGATACACGTTGACGTGGGGGGCCTGTCCCTGAGGCTCCTTTACCCCTCCATGGCGCCGATCTCAAGGGGTGACGTAGTGAGCTTCGAGGTGCCCTCCTCGGCGCTCTCCCTGTTTGACCCCAAGACGGGCCTCAACCTCCTCAGGAGGCCCTGACGGGCCTCACGGAAACCGATTTATGTCCGCTGCCCTCCTGAGGGCCGGCGAGAAGCTTGTCCCAGCAGCCGGGCCAGCAGGCGCCTGGACCTCAGCAGGCCTCGGCGGGCCAGCAGGCCCAGGCCAGGCCAGCCCCTGCGGCCGCTAAGCCGGCCGCCCCTGCCCCTCCGCCCCCTGTCGTGCTTCCTCCTCCCCCGGAGGTGGACCTCGGGGCGGCCTCGCTAGCTAAGCTACTTGACGCAATAGTAGGCCTCAAGAGGAGCGGCCTCCTCGGCCTCCTCTCCTACATAGCTGACAAGGCCGACGAGTCCTTCCTCGCGGCCGCCACGGACCCTGCCCTCATGAGGCTCCTTGCTGTGCTGGCCTCGCTTCAGAGGGGCATAACCAGGGTTGACGCTGACGACCTCTCGAGGGCCCAGAACAACTTGGAGGACCTGACGTCATGTGCCTTCAGGGCGCTCGGGAGGATGGACGTGAGCGAGGAGAGGAAGCTTGGCCTCCTGGGGGCCGCCGATAAGCTCATGGACCCTGACGTGCAGACCTCGCTCTGGGTCATCCTCGAGGTCGCCAAGCAGCTGGGCAGGTGCGTGAGGGAGAGCTCAGGGAAGCGATGAGAGGGCTTTATGACATATAGTGATATTTAACATATACATTAAGGCCTCGGACACCCCTAAGTACCAAGGGCCGCTTGCTTGAGGAAGACGGCTGCAATTGCAGTGATTCTGACCATCATGGCGTTCTCGCTCATGCCAGCGCTGGGCGTTGGGCCCCCTACTGCTCCTTCTGGGGGGCCTTCTCCTTACGGCTTCAGGGACGCGGGCCCAGCGCCTCCTAACCTGACGGTCACAGGCGTCATCTACGTGCCCCTGAGGAACCTGCCGCTGATCTTCTATTACGCCCAGGCCGTCAGCGCCCCGGGCTCGCCCCTCTACCACAGGTTCCTGACCCCAGGCCAGGTCAGGGAACTGTTCTACCCAACCCAGGAGTTCAATGAGACGCTGGCGCACCTCAGGTCGTATGGCCTGAGGGTCCTGCTGACGGCGGCCGACTCAATTATAGTCTTCCAGGGACAGGCGTGGCAGGTCGAGAGGGCCTTTGGGGTCAGGGTCGACATCTTCACTAACGGCTCCGTCTCGTTCTACGAGGACGTTGGGCCTGTCGCCAAGGGCCCCTGGGCCTACCCCTACGTCTCAAACGCCGCCATGCTGGTCTTCGACAGGCCCCAGTTCCTCCTCACGGCCCGCGAGGCCGCTGCCGTACTCTCAAGGCTTGAGGGGGTCAACGTCTCCTTCCCCCTCCAGGCTTACCCAATGACGGCCCTGGCCCAGGCCTACAACGCCACTGCCCTCTACTCCCAGGGCTTCAACGGGAGCGGGGTGACGGTAGGCGTCCTCGAGTTCTACGGTGACCCCACCCTGTCCCAGGACCTGGCCTACTTCGACGAGGAGTTCGGCCTCCCGCCGGCCAACGTGACCGTTGTGCCGATAGGGAGCTACAACCCCAACCTGGGAGTCATAACTGGCTGGGCCCTTGAGGAGGACCTCGACGTTGAGGCCGTACACTCAATGGCCCCAGGGGCAAGGATCGTAGTCTACGTGGCCAGCGGCGAGCTACCCCTCTCGGCGGCCATAGCCTTCATCGACGGGCAGGACCAGGTCTCCGTGCTGGGCCAGAGCTTCGGCGTGCCCGAGGCGTTCCTGTCAAGCCTGGGCTGGTCCTTCTTCTACTATAACGTCTACCTCTCAGACGTCTACTACGCCCTGGGGGCGGCTGAGGGCATAACGTTCGTGGCCTCCAGCGGCGACGGCGGGGGCATGGGCTACAGCGCCGGGCCAATAGGGGACGTGCCCTACCCGGCCTCGTCACCCTGGGTGTTAGCGGTAGGGGGGACCACTACGTATATCAGCGGCGACAGCAGCCTTCAGACCGCCTGGTCCTCCATGGGCTTCGACCAGCTGCTCCAGGCCCTCGGGGGCAGCACTGGCGGTTACAGCGCTGTTGAGCCCATGCCCTGGTGGCAGGAGGGCGTAGCTCCAGCGCCTCCCCAGGGCTTCCCCTACGGCAGGGCCGTGCCCGACGTGGCCGCCCAGGCCAGCCTCTTCCCCGGGAGCCTGATGGTGGGGGAGGGCAACCAGACCCTCGTCGTGGGCGGCACGAGCGAGTCAGCTGAGCTCGTTGTGGGCCTCCTGGCCCTGCTGGCCCAGGCCTCAGGCTCGAGGCTTGGCCTCATAGCGCCCCTGCTCTACGGGCTCTACTCCTCAGGGGACCTCGACGCCTTTGAGCCTGTCGCCTTCGGCTACAACGTCCCCTGGACCGCCGGGAGGGGCTACAACCTCGTGACCGGCCTCGGGGCCCTCAACGTTGGCGAGCTGGCCAAGTACCTTGAGGCCGGGGCGGGACCCGCCAGCGGCCCCCTGGCAGAGGTCCTGGTCAACGGCAACTACACCGCCTTCATGGCCCCAGGCCAGCCAGTTAACGTCAGCGTTAACGTGGGCGGGCCCTACGCCTCCAACTGCTCTCTAGAGGCTTATGTCATAAGCCTTGAGGGGGTGGCGGCCTCGGCGACCATGAGGTACAACTCTACTCTTGGCCTCTGGGAGGCGGAGCTGACGGCGCCTTCCAATGCGTCAGGGGTGGTCTACGTTGAGGTCAGGGGCGAGTGCGGTGGGGTCGCCGTCAGGGGCCTTGACGAGGCCTTCCTCGGCTACTTCGGCTCGGCGGTGGCCCCGGTCCCCCTCTACCCCTACGCCCCCCAGCTCGGCATGCCTGTGGCCGTGTTCCCGGTGTCCCCCATGGGCAACATGTCGTTTTCGGTAGCCTACAACGTGACCGTGCTCGAGTACAGGCCCCTCAACAACACCTACGGCCAAGTCATTTCAGTGCCGGCTATGGGCGGCAACGTCACCGAGCTCCACTTCAACGCCTCCCCCGGCTACGCCGTGCTCTGGCTTAGGGGGCCCGTCTACGGCTTCGTCCCCTTCTTCATAGGGTCCTCGCTCCAGTACTACTTCATGGTGCTCCCCCAGGTCTTCTCCCAGCCCGGCTCAGCCTACCCAGGCGGGTGGGTCCTCATAGAGGGCCTGCCGGTTCCGCCCGTGGAGACGCTCTTCATTCCCTCTAGCGAGGTAAGCGGGGCCGTCTTCTGGGCGGCCGCCTACGGCTCCAACGTGACGGCTGAGCTCGTGGCCCCCAACGGCACAGTCCTCAGCGAGGCGAGCCTACCTATGACGTACCAGGGCTACTACGCCGGCCTCCTGAGGGTCCCCCAGGGCCTGCCTCCCGGCTACTACCTGGTGGTCCTCAGGTCCTCCTACAACTCCACCGGGGCAGGCATGGACATAGAGGGCTACGGCGTTGGGATGATATACGTGGCCCCCGGGCTCAGGGCCTCCGTTCAGCTGTTCCCCTCCGCCCTGCCCGAGGGGGGAGGGGTGGAGGTCATGGCGAACATAACTTACCCCAACGGCACGCCCGTTAGGTTTGGCCTCTTCTCGGCCACTCTGCTCCCGGCCGCCCTCACGGGGCTCTACGAGAACGTCAGCTACTCTGTGGAGGTCCCGCTGCAGTTCAGCGACGGCGTCTGGGAGGCCGAGGCGTACCTGCCGGGCCCCTCGTCAATTGGCAACGCCACTTACTACGAGGGCTCCTACGGGGGAGAGTGGGCCGTCGTGGTCACGGGCGAGGGCGCCTGGGGTGACCAGCTGCCCTACTCCTCGGCCTACGCCTGGCTGGGCAGGAACGTCGTTTACCGGGGGGTTAACCTGACCTCAGGCTTCGAGGCCAGCGGGGCCGTGTTCGAGGACGTGACGATAATGTACAATGGGACCATATCGTGGAGCCTCATGGAGGGCTTGGTCAGGGTGGTCTCGAGCAGGCTCACGCTGTCCTACGTTGACTCACCGGGCGTGATAGTGGCAGTTAACAGCAACCTAACGCTCAGGTACTCAACGGCCTCAGCCCTGATACTGATAGATAGCAGGGCCAGGCTGGAGTACTCTGACGTAGGGGAGGTCATAGTGGGCCCTCGCTCCAACGTGAGCGTGGCTCTCTCAAGGGTGGGCAAGGTCGTTAACGGGACCGCCTGGAGCGCCCTGACGAACGCGATATCCCAGGCCGAGCTCCTGGGCCTCAGCGGCCTGGAGTCCATGAGGCCCCAGCACGTGACCCCGAGGGTGATAACGACCACCCCTATTCAGGGCGTAACTAAGACTCAACAGGCGGCCGCCCTGAGGGAGGTGAGGCCTGGGCAGGGCTGGACGCTCACGGCGGCCGTGGCCTTATCGCTGGTAGCCCTGGCGGTAATGATAGCAGCCCTCACGCTCACCAGGAGGAAGTCCTAGGCCTCAGCCCGTTGCCTAGCTGCCAGGGCTGAGGCCCCTTTCACCTCGGCGGGTGAAGTCGTTCTTAACATATAAATAACGCCTATCGCCCGCGCAGACGGGTTCCACTGTTGAAGGTCGGACGGCCGCTTGCTGTCGCTGCAATACTCGTATTCACCCTCGTCGTAATCGCGGCCCCCTTAGCTCTCTCCCAGTCAGTGATGGTGAGCTACTACGGCTACGTGATGAGCCTTCAGCTCAACGTCACCTCGGCCCCCCAGCTGCTCGAGCTCCCACTCTGCTCCAGGCCGTACTCCTACGTGGCCTATGAGGCCAACTTCGGGAGCCTCTACGCGGAGTACGTGAACGGCTCGCTCCAGGCATCCGTGCTTGAGCCAGGGCTCGTCAACGTGAGCGTCTACGGGCCGCCGTGCTCGGTGAGCGGCGCCCTAGCCACTTACTGGATATACCTGCCCCTGAGGGCCAACGTCCACATAGCCAACGGCAGCGTGCTCGTTTACTTCAGCGGCGCCAACGTCACCCTGGTCAACGCCTCGGAGCTTGAGGCAGGCCCAGGCAACCTGACCGTTGAAGTGACCGTGGAGCCTATGGCCTCAACAACCTCGACAGCAACCGCAACGACCTCAACAACTACCTCAACGTCTACGAGCACGGGCATGACAAGCAAGTCTACTACTCCCCTAACGACAACAGTTACGAGGCATCCGGTCGGCGAGACTTACGTTTACGCGGCTGTCGCGGCCGTCATAGTAGTTATTATAGCGGCCCTCGCGGCCCTCCTTATGAGAAGGAGGTCATAAGCTTGAGGCCCGCTAAGGTCCTTGCAGCCGTCCTCATGGTCCTCATGGTCATCCCCTTCATTGCGCCCATAGTGGCCCCGCAGGGCCAGGCGCCCTGGCTCAGCGTGGCCTCAGGGGACCTCGCGGTGCTTGCGAGGTACAACGTATATGTCAGCTCCCTCAACGCCACTCTCTCAGAGGCCGTGAGGCTTTATGAGCAGGGCAACTACAGCGGCTCAGAGCTGCTGAGCCTTGAGGTCATGAGGGAGGCATCGGAGTACCTCGCGGTGCTTAAGCCGAGGCCGGCCCCCTGGGCTGAGGCGGCTACTTACGTCGCGTTGGCCTCGTACCTCGCAGCTTCTCTGTCGTTCAACTCCACCTACTCCTCGTCGCTTAGGCAGGTGGCCCTTGAGGCCTACGAGCTCTATGAGCAGGGCAACTACAGCGGGGCCAAGGAGCTTAGCCTGAGGGCGCTGGGGCTCGCCGCCTCTTACTCCTCGCTTTCCGCCTCAGCGGGTCTCGCTACATCGCTTGACGTAATTAAGTCCCTGGCCAATGATGACGTGTTGCTGCTCAACTCAAGCGCCAGCGGCGAAATGGTGATGAACGCCTACAGCTACGTTCAGCCGCTGTGGAAGCTGATAGCGGGGGCTAACATTACGAGCCCGGCCCAGGTAGTTGGGCTCCTCAGGCTCCTCCAGGTCCTGAAGGCCAATGCTAGCCTCGTGCAGCCCCTGCTGAACGCCAGCCTCAGGGAGCAGGTCTACAGGGGCGCAATGGCCAACATAAGCGAGGCCTACTCGGAGCTCCTCAAGGCCGAGAGGGAGGTCGAGGGGCTGAACTCAACCTATGCCGCAATCCTAGGGGCGATGGAGAACGCCTCGTCGTTCCTCCTCTGCATCAAGGGCGCCCTGGCCCTTGAGTCACGTGCAGTGGAGCCGCCCGCACAGTCCATGCAGTGCAACATTACCCCACCCCCACAACTCAACATAAGCCTGATATCTGAGCTCTACGGCAACGTGAGCTTAATCAAAAGCTATGTGGGGCAGGTGGCCTCAGGGCTCAAGGGGGTTAACGTAAGCCTCGGCCTTGAGTGGGCCTACGCTAGCCTGAGCGCCGCCCTCGGCTACCTGAACCTGACATACATGAGCGTCAAGCAGGCCATAGAGGGCCTCTCCCTCTCCGAGGCGCCCTCGCTTGCAGGGGCCTTTAACGCCCTTAACGAGGCAGAGGGCTTAGAGGCCGAGGTCCAGGGTCGCCGCAGGCCCAGTACGCCTTTTGGGCCATTAACAACATAAGCGTTCTCGCAGGGACCCTGGGCCAGCTCCTTGAGCTGGTGAACTACAGCAGCCGCAACCTGACGCTCTCAACCTCCATAGCCAGGGCCTCGGCAGCTGAGGCGTCCCAGCTCATATGGTGGGACTACGAGGCCCTGGGCAACCTCTCGGCTGCCCTGCAGGCGTACATGAACGGCAACGACGGCCTGGCAATGTCGTACGTGACGAGCTCACAGGCGCTGGCTGAGAAAGTCCTTCAGTACTCCACGGCGTACTACTTCGGCGTCGGCGCTCCCCTCAGGGGGCTCGTCAGCAGCCTAAGCGCTTACATACTGACAGTCGACAGCTACGTCAGCTACAGCATAAACAACTACCCCGTTTTCCCCTCCGGCTATAACCAATACATGGAGAAGGCCATTAACGCCACCAACATGCTCTCGCAGGCGCTGAAGCTGACATCAATTGCTGAGAACGAGAGCGGCCTGGGCATGTTCCACGAGGCTAACGAGACCCTGATGAAAGCCAGCAGGTACCTCTGGCAGGCGGTCCCCGTGGTGGTGAACCTAACGAATGAG
>AYMD01000001.1:207230-363801 GCA_000495735.1 uncultured Acidilobus sp. JCHS
ACGCCATAGGCCTCGCCGGGGCCTCGGCGAAGGCCGCTTACTCCATTTACAGCTACTCAAAGGCCCTGAACGGCACGCCGAGCCTGCTGGGCTGAACGTCACGCTCGCCTCAGCAGCTCAGGACGCCGCCGCCATAGCTGAGGCTTTCGTCGCTGTCCCAGGGCAGTTCACGAGCTCACAGGCCTCGGTTAGGCAGCTTGGGTCGTGGGCCTCAGAAGTCATGGAGTACTGGGGCAACGTAAGCAGGGCCCTCCAGCTCGACTCGCTCTCGGCCATGGAGGCTGGGGAGGGCAACTTCACGGCGGCCATGAGCTACGCTAAGAAGGCGGAGTCATACGTCGCCGGCGTCAAGGCCTCTGGCCCCCAGCCGGTGCTCGTGGTGACCTCACTTGCGTCACCCGTCTATAACCTGAGCGCTGCCCTTGCCTCAGCCGCTGGGAGCCTTGAGGCCCTCCAGGCCGAGGTCAGGGGAACCCTGGGGGAGAAGGAGGCAGCAGTCCTTGAGGTCCTCCTCAAGCTCCAGGCATCGATTACGTACCTGAAGGAGGCGGCCCTGGACCTCCTGCAGGGCTACCAGGGGCTCAGCTACGCCGAGAAGGCGCTTAACCTCTCCGAGGCGGCGGCCGCCCTTGCGAGCGAGTACAACCTAACTGACTTCGAGGCGCCAGCCGAGCTCATGGTGTCAACGGCTGCTGCCCTCGTTAACGCCTTCGTCAAGGTAAACGCGACGAGGGTCATAACCGCATGGGTCGTGGCCTGCGCCGAGCTGAACTCAACGTCATACCTGGCGATCCTGAACGTCAGCGGCCAGTACTACCTGGCCCTCTCGCCCTCACCCCTCTCGGGCGAGGTGAGCATTGAGGTAACTGGCAGGCTGGGCGTGATCATCATCGTGACCCCTAAGGTCACTCAGGCGTAATTATAGTCAGCTTAGGGCAAAAAAAGGACATCTGACGTCCTCAGCGAGCCCGTGGTAAAGGGCTCTGTTACGGAGCTTAGCCCAGCTGACGGCCCAGGGCGGCCATCGGGTCCCCACGCTAGACCACGAAGCCTCTTCGCTAATGGGAACGGAGGGCGTTACAGACCGCCCTGGGCCCTTTGGAGCCCCTTTACCTCAAGGCCCACGATGACCTTTGACGCTGTCCTCGGCACGGCCGACCTCCAGTCCTCGCCCATGGCTAGGAGGGAGAGGACCGCGACGACCTTCGCCCCTCCTAGGAAGGTGAGCTCGGAGAGGGCCCTCAGCGTCCTCCCGGAGCGGAGGAGGTCATCTACTATGAGGACCCTGTCCCCCCTGCTCAGCGCGAAGGACGGCAGGTAGAGGTGTGCGTACCTCGGCGGGTCCGGGGCGAAGTACCTGACCTCGATGTAGCTCTCGGCGCTGGCGTCCTGGTCTTGCCTTGCCACGCACAGGCCAGCCCCGAGGGCGTGGGCCACCAGGGTCCCCAGGGGCACGCCGTTAACGGCTGCCGTGAGGACCTTGTCAACCCCTACGTCCTCAAGCTCCGCGTACGCCCTGGCGGCCGCGAGGCCCAGCACGGCCATGTCGTGGGCGACGGCGGCTATGTTGACGACCCCCCTCTCGTCGATGGTAAGCTTCCTCTGCAGGGCCAGGCCCAGCGCGTTGGCCCTCGCCAGGGCCCTCAGGATCTCGAGGGACCGCTCAGGGCTGGGCAGGACGGAGCCGTTCACGTAGCGGCTCAGGTCTACCTGCGTGACCCTCAGCCCCTCCCTTTCCAGGAGCTCGATTACCTCCCTCCCGCCCATGAACCTCCTCAGCCCCCTGAGGGCCTCGACGGCCAGGAGCTGCAGCCTCGCGCTCCCAAGCTTCCTCATTTTCACATTCATGTTAAGTCCCAAGGTTGATAGGGCGGAGACTTTATAAGTGTTTTAGCGTAAGCATTGCATGAGGAGACATGGCGGGCAAGGCACAGCCTGGGGAGGTCCCCAGGAGGAGGGTTACGTGGATGCACATTGTGACCTTCGCCTTCGCCACCGCCATAGCCTACGTGCTGGGGGTCGTCTCCAGCCTGATATTCCCAGTGCTGGGCGCCCCGGGCGTCTCAGGCCTCTACGTGGCCGCGGCCATCTACGTGCCCCTGGGCGTCTGGATGGGCATGTGGGGCGCCCTGGCGGGCTACATAAGCTGCTTCTTCCTGGGCCTCTACCCCAGCGGCTACTCGCCCCTCCAGTCGTTCGTCTGGTCCTGGGCCGACTTCATAGAGGCCCTGGTGCCCCTGCTCATATTCAAGGCCTTCAGGGCAGAGCCAGACTTCACCGTCAGGAGGCCCCGCGCCGCCAGGCTGATGGTCCTCCTCATAACCGTGGGGAGCGTCCTCCTGCTGATAGGCATAGTCGTCCAGGTGCTCTGGGGAAGGTACGGCGCGCCCTTCACAACTTTCTACGCGGCCTCGGTGTACACGGGAACGGCGCTGGCGCTGGCGGGCGTAGTCTCCGGGCTCCTCGCGGGGAGGCCCAGGCCGTGGCTGGCGCTCGTGCTGAGCGTGCTCATCGCCAGCCCGCTCAGCGGCCTCTGGGGCTCCTGGACGCTGACACGCTTCAACTTCCCGCCGCCGCTCCCCGCCGGGGCCTTCTGGCCCGTGTTCGTGGGCTGGGTCATAGGGGACCTCATAGTGCTCTACGTGTTCTCAACGGCCCTCTTCGTAGCCCTTACGCCGGTGTTCAGGAGGACCGGGCTGCTGGTCAGGGGCTGGTGGGCCTGAGGCATGCCAACGATACTGGGCGAGCTGGTGGGGGCAGAGGCAAGGTCCAGGGGCTACATGAACCTGCACGTGCTTTCTAAGGTCTTTCTCCCCCTCTTCATCTCCCTCTCCCTCCCGTTCGCCAGGCAGCCCCTGCAGGCCCTGGCCGCGGCCCTGGTGTCGGTGGCGGCCTGCGTCGCGGCCGGCGTGCCCCTGTCCGCCATGAAGAGGTACCTGGCCGTCATAATCAGCCTCGTCGCGTTCATAGTTCTGGCCTTCTCCCTGTTCGCCCAGGTCCCCGGCAGGGTCCTCTACGAGGTCACGCTGGTCAGCATACACGCCCAGAGGGGGGTCGTGGAGTGGAAGCTGGTCATAACTGACACGGGGCTCTGGTACTCGGCTGCCTTCATACTTAGGGTGTTCGCAATGGTCCTCTCGGCCGTACTTCTCCTTGCCAGCGTCACGGACAGGGACCTGGTGTGGGGCCTCCTCTCGCTCAGGGCCCCCTTCGGCGCCAGCGTGGCGGCCTCCCTCTTCTTCAGGGGCATCCACTTCTTCGTCTCGGACTTCTACACTGTGAGGGAGGCTATGATGGCGAGGGGCGTCGACTTCGAGAGGTCATCGCTCGCCAGGCGGTTCAGGCTCTACTCCAACGCCCTGATCCCCCTCCTCTCGCTCATGGTCACCCGCAGCTACGAGGTATCGCTTGCCCTGGAGTCAAGGGGGATAGCGCCGGGGAGCAGGTCAGCCTCGGGCTACCACGTGTACAGGCTGAGGCCGGCCGACTACGCTGTCCTGGCCGTTGGGGCCTCAGTCCTCGCGGCGTTCATAGCGTGGGGGTGGCTGGCTTGAACGTCGCCGTTGTCGAGGACCTCTGGTGGAGGTACGAGGGGAGGGAGGACTACGCCCTCAGGGGGCTCAGCCTTGAGGTCAGGAGGGGCGAGGTGCTTGCGGTCATGGGCCACTCCGGGGCAGGGAAGACCACGCTCGCCCTCGCGATGACGGGCATCATACCCCAGAGGGTGCCGGGCGAGATCAGGGGACATGTTGAGGTCCTCGGGCTCAGCACGCTGAGGGCGGACGTGGCAGAGATAGCGAGGAGGGCCTCCATAGTCTTCGAGGACCCAGAGGTACAGTTCGTCATGAGCACGGTAGAGGACGAGATAGCCCTGGCCCTTGAGCCCCTCCGCCTCAGCAGGGACGAGATGAGGAGGAGGGTGCTGTGGAGCCTTGAGCTGGTGGGCCTTGACAGGGGCTTCCTCAACAGGTCGCCCCTCCAGCTCTCGGGCGGGGAGAAGCAGAGGGTAGCCATAGCGGCTGCAGTCGCGAGGGAGCCAGAGCTCCTAATACTTGACGAGCCAACCTCTGACCTCGACCCCGTCGGCAAGGAGGAGGTGGTGGCCGCCCTGAGGAGGCTCAGGAGGGAGCTCGACATGACTGTCGTCCTGATTGAGCACGAGCCCGAGTACGTGGCCGAGTTCGCTGACAGGGTGGTCGTCCTGAGGGAGGGGAGGGTAGCCATGGAGGGAGGGCCGGGCGAGGTGTTCTCAAGGGTTGACGAGCTGAGGTCCCACGGCGTCAGCCCCCCTGAGGTCTCTGAGCTCGCCGCGAGGCTCGGGCTCGGCCCCGTCTACCGGCTTGAGCAGGCCGTGGAAAGGCTCAGGGGCTCCGTGAGGGCCCTCAGGGCCTTCAGCCCGGGGGACGGAGGGGGCGCAGCGGCTGGCGAGACCATAGTTGAGTGCAGGGAGGTCCGCTACGATTACCCCGGCGGCGTCCAGGCCCTCAGGGGGGCATCGCTTGAGGTGAGGGGCGGCGAGCTGATGGCCCTGGTGGGCCCCAACGGGAGCGGCAAGACGACGCTGGCCAAGGTGATGGCTGGCCTCCTGAGGCCCTCAGCCGGGGAGGTCAGGGTCATGGGGAGGAGAATTGAGGAGTACGACAGGCTAACCCTCTCCTCAACAGTGGCCTACGTCTACCAGAACCCCGACCACCAGATATTCAACAAGACGGTATACGAGGAGGTGGCCTTCGGCCTCAGGCTCAGGGGCCTCCCGGAGGGCGAGGTGAGGGCCAGGGCGCTGAGGGCCCTTGAGCTGTTCGGCCTGAGGGGGCTTGAGGGCGAGCACCCGTTCTTCCTGAGCAAGGGGGAGAAGAGGAGGCTGGCGCTGGCCTCGGTCTACGTGCTCAACCCGAGGGCGCTCATAGTTGATGAGCCCACGACAGGCCAGGACGCCAGGTTCAGCGAGTCCCTCTTCGCCATGCTTAGGGGGCTGGCCCGCGAGGGCAGGGCCGTTGTGGTCGTGACCCACTCGATACCGCTGGCGGCCCGCTACGCCGACAGGTTCGTGGTCATGAAGGGGGGCAGGGTTATAGCCAGCGGCCCGCCGAGGAGGGTCCTGACGTCGCCGGCTGCTGACGAGGGCAGGCTCACGAGGCCCCAGGCGCTCAGGCTCGCCATGGCCCTGGGCATCGACTCGGGCCAGGCGCCCCTCAGCGTCGAGGAGCTCCTCAGGGCCCTCGGGGTGGGCAGCGGGCCTGCGGCCCCCGGCGAACAGGCCTAGGCGGGGCCACGCCTTCTCTTAAGTTAGCAAGGCGAAGGGCCTCACAGCCTGTCCTCTTTCTGCAAATTTGCAGAAAGGCTTAAAGGCCCCGTCGACCCCGCCAGGCCTGGGGCTGGGCTTGGGGGTCCAGGAGGGGGCCGAGGGCAGGGGGCAGGGCCTCGGCGTCTGCCCCAGGTGCGGCAGGCCGATCGACTACGTTGAGAGGCACAGGAGGGGCGACAGGGCCTACATCTACGCCGTCCACTACGAGGGCTACGTCAACGGCAGGCCGAGGCTAGTGAGGCACTACCTGGGCCCAGAGGGCGGCTACAGGTACGTCACGGCGACTCACGCGGACCTGGGCCTTGAGCTCAGGGGCCTCAACGACCCCGACAGGGCGGAGGAGTACGTCAGGGCCCTCGCCGCAGCCCTTGGGCGGGCGGTCGCTGAGGGGAGGCTTAGCGCTGCCCAGGCCAGGGCCATTGCGAAAGCGATAAGGGATCTCTCGCGGCTGGCGGAGAGGCTGGAGGAGTACGCGGGGCAGGGAGCCTAGGCGGTCCGCCAGACCCGTCGGTGCCCGCTGTGCGCACCTAAGGAGAGGTCAAGCCTTGGCGCCAGCCGCAGGCCTTCTTTCCGCAAATTTGCGGAAAGGCTGGCCAGCCTCAACGCGGCCTCGGGCTTGTGGGCAGCGGCCAGGCCTAGTCCCAGGCGGGCTATGAAGAGACCTCAAGGGCTAAGGGCGCCCTGGCCCTCGCTCAGGCCAACGCGCTGGGCGTATCACGTCAGCTGGCCGCTCGGGCCGGGGTCCCGTCAAGACCCACTTCACGGCCTAAGCTCAAAAGCCCTGACCAAAGCGTTAGCGATGCAGGGGGCATGCCGGTCAGGTCGCCCTACAGGCTCGACGTTGAGCTCGGCCTCCTGTACTACACAGTTGACGAGGCCTGGGCCCCCCTCAGCGCGAGGGTCCCGAGGCCGGAGGGCTTCATAGTGATTGAGGAGGTTGACGGGAGGCCGTGCACGGAGTTCAGGGGAGGGGAGGAGGGGGACAGGGCGGTCTACCTGATGGTCAAGAAAGGGGTTGACCACCTGACCGCATCGCTTGAGGCCTCGAGGGCCCTTGGCAGGAGGCTCCACTTCCTGGGCGTTAAGGACGCCAACGCTATTACCTACCAGCTGGCCTACGTCACGGGCCCCCCTCCCAGGGCCGAGGTCAGGGGGAGAGGGTTCGAGCTGAGGCTGCTGGGGATGCACAGGGGGAGGCTGAGGCACACGGGGAACAGGTTCGAGGTCCTCCTCGAAGGGGCTGACGAGGGGGAGCTGAGGAGGAGGGCCTCGAGGCTCTCCTCCTTAGGTAAGGTGCTGAACTACTTCGGCTACCAGAGGTTCGGGGCCAGGAGGCCCAACAATCACCTGGTAGGCAAGGCCATAGTTAAGGGGGACCTGAGGGGGGCCGTTGACCTGATCATAGGGAGGCCTTACCCGGGGGAGCCTGAGGTCGCCAGGGCGTTCAGGTCCCTCTACGACTCAGGCGACCCGGAGGGGGCCCTGAGGGCCATTCCTAGGAGGGGGTATGAGCTTGAGAGGAGGGTGCTCTCAGAGTACCTGAGGACGGGCGACCCCGCCAGGGCCCTCAGGGCATCACCCCTGCCGCCCTCCTTCTTCGTCGAGGCGTACCAGTCATACCTGTTCAACCTGTGCCTCTCAAGGGCCCTCGAGGGGGGCGAGGTATTACCCAGGCTGAGGGTACCGGCCAGGGCCTCGGAGGCCGAAGGGGTCTGTAAGGAGGTCATGAGGGATGAGGGCGTTGAGGCCCTGTCGGGCCCCCTGGCCAGGGCCAGGCCAATGGTGAGGGCCTCGTGGGCGGAGTTGAGGGGCCCTGAGGTCAGGGGAGGGGGCTGGGTTACCTTCTCGCTGCCAAGGGGCTCCTACGCCACGGTGGTGCTCAGGGAGCTGCTGAGGCAGGACCCGTTTGCCCTTACGCTTTCACCTCAGTCATCTGTTCATCATGATCGAGCGTAGGGGCTTCCGCCTCGCCCACAGGGCCCTTGGGACTCCTGTGGGTGTCATGGGTGGCCGTCGGGCCCAACGGCACGGGGCCCCCATCTAGGGTCGCTCCCCTCATCGCTATCATCTCCCTCGCCCTTGGGGCAGCGCCCCCATCAGGCGAGGGGTCATCCATGAGACCTGTCACAAGTATTACCATAAAAGGTTTTCATTAATGTGGAAAACGATCGAGCCCTTCACCTTCACCTAGCGCATAACCCCCCTTCCCACCCGTGGGAACCTATGCGGCTCAGGGGGCGGGGCTACTCCTTAAATACTTGAAGTATAACTACATCACCCCGAGCCAAGGTGAATGGCTTGAGATCGTATAAGGCGGTGGTGGCGGCTGTAGTCCTGGCCCTGGTCCTGTTGGCGCCGATCCTTGGGCAGATGGCGAAGGCCGCCGCCTACCCGCAGCCCGGAACCGGCATTGTGTACACAAAGCTTGTAAGCGTAGGCGGCGCTGTGACCTTTGACTTCAACCTCACGCCTGCCTACCAGGGAGCCGCGGCCCGCATATACCTCTCGGCCAACGGCCTGCCTAGCGTCTACTACGGTGACGTCCCGATAACCCCAGCATTCTCGACGACAAACGTGACGGCCGTGGTCGGCAGCTGGCCCATAACCGCCACGGCCGTCGCTAACTTCATGAGCGCCCTGAGCACCTATGGCCCGAAAGAGGACGGCCTCTCAAACGGCGCCACCCAGGAGACGACAGTGCTTCACAACCTGACGACGCAGGGCTGGGCCCTCGTGTACCTCAAGTACTCGACCTCGGCCCCCGTTGAGTACGGCGGCTCGGCCCCAGCCATAGCCGCTGGGCCCTTCAACCTGACCATAAGGCCAACCATGAAGGTCACGATAAAGCCCCTGAACAACCTGAGCTATGCTTCGCTCTGCCTGCCGACGTCAAGCGAGGCGTTCCTCAACATAACGGGCACTAACGCCTACACCTCAGGCATAATAAAGGCCTTCGTAAGTGGTATTACCAGCTACAACTTCCAGCTCCTGGGCTCTTACGCTAACTCGACGGTAACAACGGAGCCCGTCGTCATAGCGGCCGGTACATTAACATCGGTTGTTTCAAACATACTCACCTCTGTGCAAGTTAACCACACTGCTACCCCGCCCAGCATAGGCGTCTACGGCTTCCTTGACCCTGCGTTCCCGCCGCCCGCGCTGACTAACTCCGTGCGCTTCAGCTCAGGCGCCGTGGCCTCCTACTTCAACATAAGCAACTTCAATCTCCTCATAAATTCCAGCACCTCAGTGACGGTAGTCCCGGCTAACGGCACGACCTACGTTGAGTTCTTCCCGAGCGGCACCTATGTCTATGGGATTACCACAGGGAAGGCCGCGGCCGTGACCTTCTACCCAATTATCTACAGCCTCAGCAATTACGGCGTCAACCCGTCGACCCTCAAGCCCTACGGCCTCTTCACGCCCAGCCCAGCAGCTGGGACCCTTAACATATTCCCGAGCTTCAAGGTGACCAACGAAAACCCTGGTGTGGCCGGCCCGAGCGACCAGCTTAACCCAGGCGACGAGCTGACCCTCAACTTCTACAACCTGCCGAGTGGCACGAGCTTCATGGCGGTGACGGCCATAGGCAACGGCACCCTCCTGCCCACTAGCCCGTACCTATACCCAGCTGAGGAGAACAGCGAGAGCTACTACACGACCTCAGGCTACTACGTTGCAGGCGTCGGCACCTTCGCCAACAACTCGTTCACCTACATAGTGAGTACGACAGGCGGCGAGGCCATAGTGGACGTCCTGATACCGAACGCGCCCTACTACCCGGTGGCCAAGCTCGGCCTTGAGTACGAGATAACCTACACGCCTAAGCTCGTGTCAGGCACGATAAGCCCGTACGCCTACGTTAGCAACTGCACGCTGTGGTACAGCGGCGCGCCGCTAGTGGTCTACCCGTTCTACCAGGTGTTCACAAGCAACGCTAACGGCATGTTCTACTTCAACGGCACCAGCACCACTCCAGAGGTGCTCCTATTCGGCAACTACCTGCTCGTCAGGGGCTTCGGCTTCAGCACGTCCATAAGCTCTAGCGAGTACCCCGTCATCATGAACAGCACCACGGCGCCTATAGCGGCCACGACCTTGGCGCCCATAACCAGCGTCCAGACAGACGGCTACGGCGACTTCGCCTACATAAGCCAGGTACCCATAAGCGGGTCCTTCTACAACTTCCTGGTCACGAAGATACCGCCGGCCGGCTTCACGAAGGTCCCGGCCTACGTGCCAATGAGCAACGCCAGCAGCGGCTACTCTGTCTACCTGAGCGCTAACCCCAAGTCGGCCATAGTCTACGTCGACCCGATGCCCGTGGTCTACCCGCCGACGCCCATAGTCACCGGCCTGCTCGGCGAGATACAGATGCCTACGACCCTGTTCAAGTACCCGTTCGAGGCGACCCAGTACATGATTAACGGCACTACGTACCTGATACCGGCCTTCAAGGGCATGATACACGAGATAGTGGTAGTCGGCGCCGGCGCCAACGCGAACATAACCACCGGTAAGTACGGCTCCGTGCTGCTCAAGTTCTACATAGAGGGCTACGAGACCGACTACTTCGGCAGCGTCAACGTGTCACAGGTAGCCCCATTCGGCGACAGCGGCTTCAGCGGCAAGTGGGTGCTGGGAGGCTACGGCGTGTTCTACAACGTGCCCGTGCCCGACCTGGCCGGCAACGCGGGCTGGATGCCGAGCGGCAAGTACCCGTACGAGATAGCGATAACTAACGTGACCAGCCTGCCAGGCGCCGGCGAGTCAGGGCCGGCCTACACCACGCTCTACGTGGGCAAGGCCGCTGACCTGCTCATAGGCACCTACTCGCTTGCCTACATGCTGACCAACTCCACGACGGGCGCGGCGGTGTTCTACGTCTCGCCGCTCGTCACCCAGCCCATACTGGTGCTCCCCGGCACGCCGGTCACGGTCTACGTGTTCGGCTCACCCATAAGCAAGCCAACAGGCAAGGCCCTGCCTGTCAACGTTAGCCTGTTGCCGCCGTGCGGCACTAGCAGGGTGGTGCCAGTTGGCTACATAATCAACGGCACCCTGTTTAGCAACTTCACAGGCAAGTACGTGAAGGGCTCCCACCTGACCGCCGGCACGACCCTGCCGCTCTGCTCAGGCCTCAACGTGCTGAGCGGCCAGATAACAGGGCCTTACGTGCCGACAGGAACAACCGTGACCTACTCGTCGACGCCGGTCAGCCTGTACCTGAACTACGTCAGCGTGATCCCGGCTTACCCGGTGCAGTTCACGCTGACGGCCCCAGGCTCCGTGTCAGCCGGCACAGCCCTTGAGGTGCTGGCGTCGAGCCAGGTCTCAGTGATGGGCCTGCCGGCCTACCAGGTGTCGCCGTTCTTCATCGTCTCAGCGCCCACGGTGACGGCCTACGTCGTCACGTCAAGCGGTGTAGTGAAGCAGCTGCCCGTCAGCCTCCTGACCACGGTGAACGGCTACTATGTCTACCTCGTGAGCGTGCCGTCCAACGCGAGCGGCACTCTGATCGTTGAGGCCACGGTGACGGCTACCTACAGGTTCACGGGCCAGCAGTTCGTGGGCCAGCAGGCAGCCGCCGTGGGCATACTATCGCCCATCAACACCACTGCCATAAGCAACATAGTGAGCCGGGCAGTCAAGGAGATAGAGGCCAACGTGACCGGCGAGATAGGCCTGGTCATGTCCAACATGGCTAACTACTACGGCCTGCTGTCGCTGCAGCTGGCGGCCACCCAGCAGAGGCTGGCCTACTATATAGCGGGCAACGCCAGCGCCCTGCAGACGGCCCTGTCGCTCCTCGGCGTGCAGCTGAGCGGCCAGGTAACCACAGCCCAGCAGACCCTCGCCGGCTACATGGCAGGCAACTTCAGCGCTGTGCTCACGTACCTCAGCAACATCAAAAGCACCCTGTCAACGTTCAGCAGCGTCGTCTCGCAGCTCTCAGCCATAGCCAGCAGCCTTGAGGGGGTGGCGTCGCAGCTCAGCAGCATCAACGCCTACATGGCAAGCAACTTCAGCGCGATAGAGTCGTCGCTCTCGAGCATAAGCTCACAGCTCAAGAGCATAAGCTCAGGCATAAGCACCCTGCAGGGCAACCTTGTGGCCCTCGGCGCTGAGGTGGGCTCCATAGGCGCTAACGTGCTCGAGCTGACCAAGAGCGTCAACACCCTGACGAGCTACGGGACGGCGGCCCTCAACTACCTCACCAGCATGAACAGCACCCTCGGCTCGATGAGCTCACAGCTCAGCTCAGTCAGCTCCACGGTGAGCTCAGTCAGCTCAACAGTAAGCTCCATCAGCTCAACGCTGTCAGGCATGTCAAGCAGCCTGGGCACCATAAGCAGTGACCTGAGCACGATAGGCTCTGACCTCAGCTCCATAAGCGGCACGCTGTCAAGCATGTCAGGCA
Organism: uncultured Acidilobus sp. JCHS; assembly: GCA_000495735.1. Lineage (NCBI taxonomy): Archaea > Thermoproteati > Thermoproteota > Thermoprotei > Acidilobales > Acidilobaceae > Acidilobus > uncultured Acidilobus sp. JCHS. The sequence goes on from AYMD01000001.1 coordinate 218,957, forward strand.
CCCTCAGCTCAGTCAGCTCCACGCTCACCTCCATGAGCTCCACGCTCACCTCCATGAGCTCAACTCTCAGCAGCACGAGCTCCACGGCCTCGAACGCCTACGGCGAGGTCACCCACGCGGCCCAGCTGGCCGCCTCGGCTGCCACCTACTCGGCTGGCCGCCCTCATAGTGGCCATAATAGCCCTCGCCCTCATAGCCTACGTGGGCCTTCGCCAAGATGTGAGCTTTCCAAACTTAACTTAATTTTTATTTATTTTCTTTTTCTTCTCTTCCCCTCTTTATTAGCCTCCCCTCCCCCCTCAGCTGGGAGCCTTGACCAGGAGGCTGTTCGTGCTGGGCCTCGACTCTCTCCCCCCTTACGTGCTCTACGAGGGGCACGACGGCGGGGGCCTCAGGTTCATAAGGGGCCTCGTCGAGGAGTCAGCGAGGTACGTGCTCAGGACGTGCCACCCTCCCATAACCGTGCCGGCCTGGATGGTCATGTTCACTGGGAGGAGCCCTGGTGAGCTGGGTCTCTACGGCTTCAGGCACAGGAGGCCGGGCTCCTTCGAGTCCTACGTGGTGACCTCCCAGGACGTGAGGGAGCCGGCCATATGGGACGACCTTGGCAGGAAGGGGCTGAGGTTCGGCCTCTTCGGCGTCCCGCCCACGTACCCGCCCAAGCCAATTAACGGCTTCATGGTGACCGACTTCAACACCCCGGGCCCCCAGAGGCCGTACACGTGGCCTCCCTGGCTCAGGGAGGAGCTGGCCTCGGCAGTCGGGGACCCGATATTCGACGTCGTCTTCAGGACAGAGGACAGGGACAGGGCCAGGAGGGACCTGCTCGAGATGGTTGAGAACCACGGGAGGGTAGTGAGGTACCTCGCAGAGAGGAAGGACTGGGACGCCTTCATATACGTCGAGATAGGCATAGACAGGGCCCACCACGCATTCTGGAAGTACTTCGACGAGAGGCACCCGAGGCACACTTACCACGAGGTCTACAGCAGGGCCATACCGGAGGTCTACAGGAAGGTGGACTCATGGCTTGAGGAGATGATGAGGGGGCCGCTGAAGGGCTCTATAATAGTGATAGCCAGCGACCACGGGACCAAGTCGATGCACGGGGCCTTCGCGATAAACCAGTGGCTTGAGGAGGAGGGCTACCTTAAGCTCAGGGAGAGGCCTAAGGCGCCTGGCCAGGACCTGACCTTCGACATGATAGACTGGGACCACACGAGGGTATGGGCATGGGGAGGCTACTACTCGCGCTTCTTCTTCAACGTAAAGGGCAGGGAGCCCAGGGGGGTAGTGGGGAGGGAGGAGCTCGAGGGCCTGGTTAAGGAGGTCAAGCAGGCGGTCTCAAGGATAAGGGGGCCCAACGGAGAGCCATGGAGGAACGAGGCCTATGAGCCCCTCGAGATATACCCCATGGCCAAGGGGGACGCCCCGGACCTCACGGTGTACCTTGACGACCTCAACTGGAGGCCCATAGGAACTGTGGGCTGGCCCTCGGACTACATGGACAGGAACGACAAGGGTCCCGACGACTCCATGCACGACTGGCTTGGCGTCTTCGCGATATATGACCCGGAGGGCACGGTGGGCAAGGGCGACAGGGGGGTCATAGACATAACCCAGGTCAGGGGGGTCCTCGAGGAGCTCCTGACCTCCAGGTCTTAGGCTGCCAGCCCTATGAGGGCTGGGACCGCACGCTTTATCTCACGTCCTGGCCTCTGCGCTCGCGTTAAGCGAAGCCCTCGCTGAGGGCTGTTGCGCTTAACCCCTGGGCGCACGGTTAGCCTAGAAGCGCCCTGGCGGCGTCAGTGGAACGGTGGGCCCACGGGCAATGCTTATTTTCCTCTCCACGAGAGGGGGCTGGCCTGAGGTGAGAGCATAGAGTGGGCTCGAGCCCTGGCGGGGAGAGGTCGGGCTACAGGAGGGAGCTCGGCCTCTGGCACCTAGTATGGCTCGCGGTGGGCGCCATACTGGGGCCCGCGGTAGCCTTCGTGCCTGTTGCCGTCCTTGCAAGCGGCGGGCCCCTCGGGCTCGTGGCTTGGCTTATCGGCTTCGCCGCCCTGATCCCAACCGCCCTGGTCTTCGCGGAGCTGGGCACGATGTGGCCTAGGGCTGGCGGAGTCGCGTACTACCCCGCCAAGAGCCACGGAAGCGTCGTGGGCCTTCTGAACGGCTGGGGCGCCTTCCTGGGCTACACGCTCATAGTGCCGGCCTCGACGGCTGCGGTGGTCGAGACGCTGGCCTACTACTACCCGTCCCTCTACAACGGCGTGACGCTGACCTGGGTTGGCATAGCCCTGGCCATAGTTATAGCGGTTGCAGCCTTCGCAGTAGACGCGCTGAGGGTCATAGTCCTGGGCAACCTGAACACCGCCCTGACGATATTTAAGATAGCCGCGGTGGTCGCGGCCTCGGCTGCCCTCCTGCTCTTCTTCAGGCCCTCCAACTTCACCTCCTACGGAGGCGTTGCGCCGATGGGGGCCAAGGGGCTCTTCGCCGCCACAACGGCCACAATATTCGCGTACCTGGGCTTCAGGCAGCCCGTCGACTACGCCGAGGAGGCCAGGAGGCCTGAGAGGGACATACCTCTGGCCATGACCTTCTCGCTCGTGTTCGCGCTGGTGATATACGTGCTTCAGTCCCTCTCGTTCCTTGGAGTTGTGGACAGGTGGTCCTCCTTTAACATAACGGCTGGGAACTGGACCGCCCTAGCAAACCTGGCCTACCCCTTCCCAGCCGCCGCCTCGGCCGTGGGCCTCCCGGCCATGGCTGACGTCTTTGTGGCAGGGGCCCTGGTGGCCGCGGCAACCGACGCCCTGATATACATGGGAGGGGCCGCTAGGGTCGGCAACGCCCTTGCCAGGCTCGACAACTACTTCCCCGAGTTCTTCGCCAGGCTGAGCCGCCACGGGATACCGTTCAACTCGCTGCTCGTGGTCCTGGCGGTGGGCTTAGCCTACCTGCTCCTGCTTCCGTCATTCTACTCGGTCATGAACGTCTTCACTGACGCCGTCCTCATATCCTACGCCCCGGCCGCCGCCTCGTTGGCCGTCTTCAGGGCCACCCACCCGGTCGAGCGGAGGCCCTTCAGGCTCCCCGCCTACAGGGCCCTCGCCCCGATAGCCTTCGCGGCATCCTCGCTGCTGATATGCTGGTCAGGGCTCCAGGCCGTCGAGGTCACTGTTCTATCGACCCTCGCGTCGCTTCTGCTCCTCCCCTACGTGGCCAGGAGAGGGCTCCTAAGCCGGAAGGACCTGAGGGCGGGCGCCTGGATGATAGCCTGGCTCCTGCTGACCCTCCTCCTCTCGTACCTGGGCGGCTTCGGGGTCGGCATAATACCGTCGCCCTACGACACCCTGCTCTACCTAGCGGTCTCGCTGGCAGTGTTCTACTGGGCCGTGAGGAGCGGCCTTGAGTACAACGGCCTGAGGCCTTAGCCTCTTACCCTTTTTCTTCACTCTGACGCCCTCTTCACGGCTCTGCCCACCTCAGGGCAAAGCGGTATGTCCCCAAGGTAGGTCAGGCGAGGTGGGTCAAAGGAGAACCTGAGGGCCCTCAGCGCCACTCCCCTGTCCAGGGCCTCCAGGAGGGCCTCTGAGAACCCGGGGTCGGTCTCCCAGTTGGGCGAGAAGCATGAGGCGTCCCTCCTCATTACGAGGACCATGATCATGGCCCCGTGGCCCTCCGAGGCCAGCCTGGCCAGCTCCATTATGTGCCTCCTCCCCCTCTCGGTCGGCGCGTCGGGGAACAGGGCGACGCCTCCCTTGGCGAGGGTGCAGCCCTTGACCTCGACGTAGACGTCGTCAACCCTGAAGTCAAGCCTGCTGCCCCCAACCCTGACCTCCCTCTCGGCCTCAGGCGGGAGGAACCTGGCCGCTATGTCGGAGTGGAACCTGCTGTCCGTGAGGACCCAGCCCGCCCCCTCGCCTCCCCAGGCAGCAGTGACGGAGCAGGAAGTCCTGGCCCCCCTCGTGGGCCTAACGAGGACCCTGTTGCCAGGATATATCAGCTCGGGCAGCCTGCCTGGGTCGTGAAGGTGGCATACCAGCCCTCCCCTCAGCTCAACGGCGAACCTGTTAGGCCTCCTGACTACCTCGGCCTCCTGAAGGGGACCGGGGACCTCAAGGACCGCCTCGCCGGGCCTCAGCCCGTAGCCCAGGAGGTCAGGGAGCCTCGTCATGGCCACCTCGAGGTGACCAGCTGGGCGACCGCTGCCAGCGCCCCGGCGGCCCCTACCCTGGGGCCGACGCCCAGGGCCGCCGAGATGCCCACGGCGACCCCAGCGACTATTGGGATCAGCCAGTGGGGGGCGTCGTAAAGCAGGTGCCTGAGCGGGCTCCTCGATGGGGACGCCCTGTCCCAGTGGACCAGGTAATGGCTGTCGTACTCCCTCACGTGCACGGCCCTCCCGTCAACTACTAGCTCCCAGTCCCCCCTCTGCCCTCTCGGCTCGGCCAGGAGCCTCCTTTTGAAGCCAGCCTCGGAGGGGTGAGGGACGAGCCACTTTGATATCGCCAGGTCCCTGTGGGGCGGCATGGAGAGGACGACCCTAATTACGTCATCCCACCTCAAGGCGCTCCCTCAGCCGCTCCCTGGGAGCGAGTTAAAAGCCGTGAGGGCCGCAGGACGGACGGCTTGAGCTGGGCCAGGCTAGCCAGGGCTGCCAGGAGGGCGCTCGGCAGGAGGCTGACGTGGTGGCTCTCGGACGTAGGGGCGGCCCTGGCAGTGGGCCTCGGCATAGTAAACGCAAGGGCCGAGGGCAGGGAGCCAGGCATATCGGCCATGGTCATAACCTACAACGACCCCGACTGGCTTGACCTGGCCCTGAGGGGCGCCTCGCGGATAGCGGATGAAGTGGTGGTCATAGACTCGTCTGACGACCCTGAGGCCCTCTCGGTACTTGAGGACGCCAAGTCAGGGCTTGGCGTTATCGTGTACAGGCAGTACCCGCCCAGGGGCTACGCTGAGGCCAGGCAGGAGGGGCTGAGGAGGACAACGAGGAGGTTCGTCCTGGTCTGGGACTCTGACTTCGTCCCCTACCCCGAGGCCGCCGGCCTGATAAGGGGCTTCGCCGAGGCCCACTCGGGCAGGGCCTACTACATGGTCTACTGGCCCTACCTCAACCTCTGCGGTGATACTTGGCACAGGTGCAGGGCGGACAGGCTTCACGTGGAGCACTGGATGTTCACGTACTCCAGGAGGCTCAGGTACCTCTGGGACGGCCGCAACGAGTACCTGCTGGCCCCTCCCCACTACTTCAGGGTCATGTTGTCAGAGGAGCCGCTTGGCGTCCACCTTAGCGGCGTCAGGAGGCCTGACAGGAAGGCCTTCAAGGCCCTCGCTGCCAGGGTGGGCTTCTACGCGATAGCAGCCTCGAGGGGCTACGATGAGGCCCTGAGGGCGGTGAGTGAGGAGGCCAGGAGGCTCTACGGGACTGACGACCTGTGGGAGGTGGGGGTGAGGATGATAAGGGAGGAGGTGAGGTCAAGGCCCTGCGCCTCAGGCCTCAGGGTCCCCGAGGAGGTCAGGGAGAGGGCCAGGAGGCTCGGGATACCCGAGGAGCCCTGCTAGGTTTTAAGCCACGGGCCCGCGCACCGCGAGGGCCTCAAGGTGCTTCAGGAGGCTATGATAGCCCTGACGGCCTCAGCCGTCTCCTTCGCCTCAGTCATGGTCATGCTGCCCCCCTGGATCTCCGTGGCCTCCCAGAGGGGCCTGGTAGGGTATGATATGAATAAGCCCGACAGGAGGCCCGTGGCCGAGGCTGGGGGCCTGTGGGTCATAGTGGGCGCCTCCCTTGGGCTCCTCATAATGGAGGCCATAAACACCTTCGTGAACGGCTCCCTCTATAAGCCCGTCCCCGTGTTCTCCCTGGTCTCCCTCCTCATGCTGACCGGCCTCATAGGCCTACTTGACGACATCCTTGGGTGGAAGAAGGGCGTCCCCCAGTGGGTGAGGGTGCTCTCAACGATACCGGCGGCGCTGCCACTCATGATAGCCAAGTACAACGGCTACATAGTTCACGTGCCGCTCTACGGGGTCCTCTACCTGGGCCCCCTCTTCCCCCTGGTAGTGGTCCCAATAGGCGTCATGGGCGCCTCCAACGCCTACAACATGATGGCCGGCTACAACGGCCTTGAGGCAGGCATGGGGGTTGTCCTCCTTGCCTTCACGGCGGCCTTCGCTGCCGCCAAGGGGCTGTGGTTCACCGTCTACGCCTCCCTGGTGATGGCCGCGGCCCTGGCCGCGTTCCTAATTTACAACTGGTACCCAGCTAAGGCCTTCCCGGGGAACACCATGACGTACGCGGTGGGGGCGTACTACGCGGGCATAGTTGTCCTCGGCGACATAGCGGCGTTCGGCCTCTTCATGTACCTGCTCTACTACGTTGAGCTGGTCCTCTTCATAAGGGGCCTGGCCCACGGCGTCTACAAGGAGAACTTCGGCAGGGTCCAGCCTGACGGCTCCCTCCTCCCGCCCTACGAGAGGAGCTACAGCCTGACCCACCTCATGATAAGGCTTCAGAGGGCCCTTAGGGGGAGGGCCACAGAGAGGGGGGTGACCATAGGCCTCCTGGCGCTTCAGGCCCTCATCGGGGCCATCGCCCTTGCCCTCTTCCTCCACTAGGCTCTCCTGAGCTCGTAGACTATGAGCTCCTCGGCCCCTGAGGAGCGCTCCCTTGAGAGCCTCCTATAGCCCTCGGCGTCCCCCCTGGCGAAGAAGGGGGGATCCGTGTCAAGGAGCAGGAGGCCCCTGCCCCCGTAGGCCTTCCCCCTGTACAGGCCTGAGGGCACCCAGGCCCAGCCGCTCATGACCCCTGGGACCCCCTCGAGGGAGGGGCTGACCTCGGCCAGCCCCAGCTCGGAGGCCATCTCGGCAGCCGCGGCCCTCCTGCCGTCGGAGAAGTAGACCCTGTCCACCTCCCTGAAGCCCAGGGCCAGGGCCAGGGCATTGGAGGGCACATTCCTCGCGCTCGCCATGACCCTGAAAACGCTGCCCCCTGAGGCCTCCATGGCGTAGAGGGCCAGCTGCCTGCCTATGCCCTTCCTCCTTATGTCCTGGCTCACGGCGATGCCCTCCAGCCACACTGCGTCGCCGACCTGCCTAACGTGTATAACTCCTACCGTCGAGCCGTAGGCGTCAACTGCCTTTATGAAGAGGCCCTCTGAAAGCCACCTCTCGAACAGGCCCTGGAGTCCCATAAGCTGAACCTCGGGGGCGGACCTGAGCAGCCTCTCGACGGCCTCCCTGTCCTCGGCCGTCACCCTCTCGAAGCTCACCTTGACCCTGGAGAGCAAGTCGCCGTCCCCTGTATCCCTTCTAGTTCAACTTCCTCCCCTTAGCTATATGTTTTTTATTAACCAAAATTCATATCGTGAAGCCCAGGGCGGCCGCCAGGAGTTAGGCTTATTAGGCTTGTATCGAATAAACGAGTCGGTGAGTCGAATGGGCTGGTGGAGGTGGCGCGGCCCCTGGCCCGGACATGGGCCCTTCTCCTACCTGCCGCCCTGGGAGAGGCCGGGATGGGCGCTGGGAGGGTGGGCCCCGTACTGGCCTGGGCACGCCTACTACGACCCTGAGTCAGAGCGCAGGGCCCTGGAGGCCTACAGGCTTTACCTTGATGACCTCAGGTCATGGGTTGAGGAGGAGATAAAGAGGGTCGATAAGAGGCTCTCCGAGCTCAAGAGCTCTTGACTTTTTTGCTTAGGCCCTAGGCGCCCGCCGGCAGAACGGCGGGGACCGCGGCGACGCGTTTCAAGGCCCAGCACGGGGCTATCCTTTTTTAAACCCCGAAAACCTCCTTAGCGGCGACGGGCACAGCCTTGTCAGCTATACAGGACGGCCAGCTGGTCACGACCTTTCAACAGTACCTCCAGAGCGTTCACATAGCCCTCAACACCTCAGCCGAGAAGGCCGTGATGGTCTATGCGGCCGGCAGCGCGCTGACGGTGGGGGTGGCACTGCTCGTTGAGCTCGTGATAATACTTCAGGGCCTACCAAGGGGCGAGGTCAGGAGGGCCCCAAGGGGCCTCCCAGCCAGGCCATTCATATCCGTCATAGTTCCGACGTACAGGGAGGGCGAGGGGCTCCTGAGGACCCTCAGGTCCCTCCTAAGCCAGGACTACCCAAAGTACCTCTACGAGGTGATAGTGGCCGGCGAGGCCGACGACCCGACCCTGCCACCTGCCCTCGAGGCCCTGGGGCTGAGGGCCGAGGACGGCTATGAGGCGAAGGTCAACGGGGTCACGGTCAGGGTCTCGCTGGGCCAGGCCAGGTCAGGCAAGCCGGCCGCCCTCAACAGGGCCGCCAGGCTTGCCAGGGGTGACGTAATAGGGGTCCTCGACGCTGACGGCGTGGCTCCCCCTGACATGTTGAGCAGGGCAGCGGCTGCCCTCGCCTCCGGCTATGAGGCTGTCCAGCTCCCACGGGAGGTCGAGGTGCCTGAGTGGGCAAGGAAGGGGGTCAGGCTGGCCTACATCAGGGGCCAGGCCGCAGAGATGAGGTTCTATAACAGGGTGTTGGCCCCCGCCCTCATGGGCTTCACGGGCTCTGCCTGGCTCACGGGCACGGGTTACTTCATATGGAGGTGGGCCCTCAGGGAGCTGGGAGGCTGGAACCCATATGCCCCCACAGAGGACCTGGACCTCTCCGTGAGGCTTTTGGCGTCAGGCTGGAGGGTGGCCTTCGTGGGCGGGAGGCCCATAACTGAGGCCCCGCTCACCTCACTTAAGGCCATGGTGAGGCAGAAGGAGAGGTGGGTCAGGGGCTCCCTCCTAGCGACGGCAGCCGCGGTCAGGGGCGTAAGGAGGACGTGGCCTCTCCTCCTGTTCTTCGTTATGCCCGCCTGGGGCTACCTACTGACGCCCTGGGTGGCGCTCCTTGCCCTGGCTGGCCTGAGCCCGGGCCTCGCCTTGTGGACCCTCGCCTGGAGCGCCGCGTGGCTTGTGCCTACGGTGATCTACTACGCGCTGGCCCTCAGGAAGGGCGGGAGGGCCGTCAGGCCCCTGCCCGCCTCTATAGCCATCTACCTCGTGGCAGGCCTCCTGGCCCTCCCCAAGCTTGCGTTCAACAGGTACGAGTGGAGGGGGTCAAGGTCCTGAGCCACTCATAGGTCCTCCTGAGGCCCTCCTCGAGGCTTACCGAGGGGGACCAGCCCAGGGCCTCCCTGGCGAGCCTGACGTCAGCTACGCTCCTCCCTATATCTCCTGGCCTGGGAGGGGCCCTCCTGGGCTCGAGCCTGACGCCGGTGACCCTGGAGACCAGGTCAAGGAGCACCATGACGCTGGTCTCCCTGCCCGTTCCCACGTTGAAGACCCCCGTTGCCCTCCTCTCGGCGGCCCTCAGGAAGGCCTCAGCGACGTCAGCTACGAAGACGAAGTCCCTGGTGGCTGAGCCGTCGCCGTAGACCACAGGGGCCTCGCACCTGAGGGCGGCCGTGAGGAAGTTGTAGACAACGCTGGCGTAGGGGCCGGGCTTCATCCTTGGGCCATACACGTTGAACAGCCTGAGCGCTGAGGCCCTTATGCCGTGCTCGGCAGCCAGCGAGAAGGTCACTTGCTCCGCTGCCAGCTTGGAGACGCCGTAGAGGCTTACGGGCCTAGTGGGCGAGGACTCCTTAAGGGGGAGCTCTGAGGGCTCCCCGTAGACCGCAGCGCTGCTGGCGAGCGCGAAGTAGGCGTCAAGCCTCCTCGCTAACTCAAGGACGTTGGCCGTGCCCACCACGTTGACCTCGAGGGCCCTGGCGGGGGACCTGCTGGCCTCAACAACGCTTGCGACAGCTGCCAGGTGGGCTATGGCCACCTCCTCCCCTCTAGCGAGCTCTATGACCCTGCCCAGCTGCTTAGGCCTAGTTACGTCGGCCACCATTAGCTGGGCCCCCCTGGGCACGTTCATGGGGTCTCCAGAGGACAGGTCGTCAACTACTATTACCCTCTCGCCCCTTGACAGCGCAAGCTCGGCCACATGGCTCCCTATGAAGCCAGCGCCCCCCGTGACTACCAGCAAGGCGATCCCCTAACCCTTGGCCCAGGAGGATATTATCTGCGCCAGCCTCAAGGCCCCGTCCTCGCACTCCCTTGGCCTCATCCTAATGGCCTCCTCAATGGCCTCCAGAAGCCCCTCAGGGCTCACCCTCTTGGGGGGAAGGAAGGAGGCGCCGAGCCTCCTGGCCATCATCTCGGCCTCCCTCATCCTGACAGGGCTCCTCATCCAGACCCACTCAGGGTTGGGCGCCAGGACCGTGGGCTTGCCGTACTTGCAGGCCGCCTCAACGGCCGTCCTCCCGAAGTGGGTCACCACGACCCTGGCGCCGGCTATGAGCCTCTCCAGGTCTGGGTCGAAGCTGAAGGCCCTCCACCCTTTCATCCTGCTGTACGGCCCTGGGTCCACCCTGCCCGTCTGGATAACCACGTCTGTGAGGCCTGAGGCGGCGGCGGCGTCGAAGAGCCTCCTGTAGCCGTAGGTGCCGGCCGTTATCAGGACGTAGCCCTCGTCCCTGGGCTCGTAGGCCCTTCTCCCAAGCAGGGGCCCTACGACAACACCCTTCCTCGCGAAGGCCCTCTGCTCCTCCCACTGGAGGGCGACGAGCCTAGCTATGGGCGAGAGCGCCCTGAGGGCCCTGCTGGGCCCCAGGAACCTCTCGGTCGCCTCAACTATAACTACGTCCGAGCCCTTGGCCCAAGCCGCCAGGGCGGCCGCGACGCTGTGGCTGCTGCCGGTGGCTATAACTACGTCATAGCCCCTTGGCACTCTTGCCAGGGCCCTGAGGAGGGCGGCAGGGGCCCTGAGGAGCCCCACCGCCAGGCCCTCACCTGGCTCAAGGAACTTCGGCGTCCTGGCGATGACGGGGCCCAGCCCCCTGACCTTGCCCTCCGTCCAGCTGTCGCCCTCGGGCACAACGAAGGCCACCTCGACGCCGGCCTCGATGAGCCTCTCCGCCGCGGACACAGCGTGGCCCGTGTGGCCGCCGCCGCTGGCTACGACCAGGGCCCTCAAGGTAACCGTTTGTCCCTATTGTCCCTAGGGGCTCATCCTCATTAATTTACATTTACCCGTTGCGCCTAGGGACTTCCACCTCGCCCACGAGGCCCTATCGGCGTGGGCTCATGGGCAGCTGTCAAGCACAACGGCACGGGCCCCCATCTACGGTTGCTTGGGGGCCTCATCGCTATCATCACCCTCGCCCTTGGGGCAGCGCCCCCATCAGGCGAGGGGTCATCTGTGGGACCTTTTACAGATAGAACATAAAAGGTTTCCGTTGATGTGAAAGGGGGTCTAACCCCAGGCCTCGCTTAACGAGTTCTCAGGGAGGCTCCCGAGCAGTTAACATATTAAACCCCTGTCACCCCTTCCCACAACAGCGTGGTTCGCATGGACTCACGGCTCAGGGCCCTCCTAGTGGGGGCCTTGGTTATCGCTGTGTCACTGATCGTCCTAGCGCCTCTCTCAGCGCGCGCAGAGCAGGCCATGCAGCCAGTTAGCACGGTGATACTGAAGGGCTACGCGGGCTCGGACTCCGCAGGCATACAGGACTTCAAGGCGGGTCTCATAGCTTTCTACAACTACGCCATACCGCCCGCGAAGGTCGGCGCCCCTCCCCCTGGGAGCGTCGCCTACGAGATGCCCTCGACCTACTATGACGTCCTCCTGAACCCCGTGAAGTACGTGATGAGCCCCACGGGCCAGGTGATGATAAACCCGTTCTACTACCAGAGCGTGAGGTTCGCAATTAACTACATACTTGACAGGGAGTACTTCGTCCAGAGCATACTCAACGGCTACGGCATACCGACCCTCACGGCCTACGGCGGCGAGTACGAGATGCTCACCACGTCAAACGTGACGGCCCAGTTCGCGAACGTAACCTACAACCCATCCTACGCCAACAAGACCATATATAAGACATTGACGGCCCACGGCTTCCAGTACATAAACGGGAAGTGGTACTACAACGGGAGCCCCGTGACGATATACGTCTTCGTCAGGACCGACACGACCGCTAGGTACACCTACGCCACGTTCCTGATAAGCCAGCTCCAGGACCTGGGCTTCACCGTAGTCCCGATCTACGGCGACCTGCTCAAGCAGATAACTATGATATACGGGATGCCGCCGAACGAGACGAGCTGGAGCGTGCTGGTGGAGGCCTGGGGAGCCACGTACGGCTACTTCGACTGGAGCCTGCCCGCCAGCTTCTACGGCGCCTTCTTCGGTAACCTGCCCGCCAGCGACGCCTACGGCACGGCCTGGGGCATCTGGAACACGACAAGCATGCAGGAGCCCCAGCTGACCCAGGAGCTCAACATAATCGATAACCTAAGTATCATACTAGCCTACAGCAACTTCACGAGCGCGGAGCAGTACTACAAGTACGTTAACATAATAACCTACTACGGCATAGTGACGGCCATAAGGCTGGGCCTGGCCCAGGGCCTGGTGCCCATCTTCGTGAACAGCCAGATGGCGCAGGGCCTGATACCCAACTTCATAGAGGGCCTGGTCACGCCGTTCAGCTACCTGACCGCCAAGGCGCCCAACGGGCAGCTGGTCATAGGGGTGAGGCACCTGGCCAGGGGTTCAATGAACCCCGTCGCCGGCTGGGTCGACGCCTATAGCGTGGCCACGGCCTCGGGCGTGTTCCTGCCCATAACCTATAGCATACCTGGCAACGGCTACCCCGTGCCCGTCGGCATAACCTACAAGCTCGTTAACATCAGCGTAAACGCGAGCATACCAGTGCCCACGTCGGCCCTCGTCTTCAACGCCACCTCCATGCAGGTTGGGCACGTGCCCCCTGGCACCTACGCCAAGGTTGACGTTATAGTTAACTTCGCCCCGCTGATGCAGCACGACAGGTTCGTCGACGGCCAGCCCATAACCCTGGCCGACATCATCGAGCAGTACCTGTTGACCTGTAACGTGAGCCTGAACCCGAGCAGCCCGATCTATGACCCGGAGGCGGCCGCTGTCTACGCCCCAGACGTGCAGCTGATACTCGGCTTCAGGATAATCAACAGCACGGCCATAGAGATCTGGAGCAACAACTGGTGGTTCGACCCGAACGTCGCAGCCCTGGGCACTATAGCTGACTTCATTGGGCCCCTCGGCTACGCCCTGCCAGGAGGAGGCATGATGCCGTGGCCGCTCTACGTGGCCATGTCCCAGGTGGTCGCCCACGGCCTTGCTGCCTGGAGCAGGGGCGTGGCCTCAGAGGAGCAGGTCCACTGGCTTGACCTGGTCAACCCGACCGACGTCGGCAACATACTGAAGTTCCTGCAGCAGGACGCTGCCTCGGCCTACATACCTGCGGGACTGCTGCAGGTGCAGCAGCTGAGCGGCGTCCAGCTGGTCAACAGCACGTTTGCGGTCCAGGCCTACCAGGCCGCCATCAACTACATCAACACCTATGGCAACGCAGTCATAGGTGAGGGGCCGTTCATGCTGGTCTCCTACCAGCCGCCTCAGTACGCCAAGCTTGTGAGGAACCCGTACTTCAACGTCTCCGTACCCAGCGTCCTGGCCCTGCCGCCAATTATATACAGCGTGCACCTGAACCTGCCTCTGCTCGGCATGGTGCCGGCGGGCGGCACCCTGACGGGCACGGTCTACGGCACAGTTGACGGCACGAACCAGACCAGCACTCAGAGCGGGGTGTTCGTCATAGCCCAGTTCGTGAGCCCCGAGGGCGCTGTGCTGGCCCAGGAGAACGTAACGAGCGGGGCGGACGGAAGCTTCACCCTGACCGTGCCGAAGTCCCTGACGCCGGGCAGCTACTACGTGGTACTTTACGCCTACACGCCTGACAACATACTCCTTAACCCAGCTAAGTACACTATAACAGTCACACCCGTTACGACCACCACCACACCAACCACGACCACCACCACACCAACCACGACCACCACCACGACCACAACAACGTCGTTGCCTACAGTGCCAACGATATCAATAACCTCCAGCATTCCGACCACCACACCAACCACGACCACCACACCAACCACGACCACCACACCAACCACGACCACCACCACGACCACACCGGCTAAGCCGCCATCTGTTTCAACGACGCTTGTGGTGACGGCCGTAGTTGTAGTAATAGTTATAATAGCTGCCGTGGCCCTCCTGGCCAGGAGAAAGTGAATGGCCAGGGGGGCGGGCTAAATGGGATATGGACGTTTTTTGGTTAAAACTGCAGTTATTTATGTCACTGTGCTCTTTGCAGCTATGTCCATACTTTACGCTTTCTACTACCCTATAGTCCAGAAGCTATATTGGGACTTCGTGAACTACAGCGCCAGTCAGCTTAGGACGCAGCTGATCAGGCAGGCCCACGGAACCGTCAACGTGACCTACGTCAACCAGCTGGTTGACAGGTACAGGGAGTCGCTCATCTCCGCTTATGGCCTCAACAAGCCCGTGATGGTCAAGTACGCCGTTCAGATGTGGAACCTGCTGACCCTCCACTTCGGCGTGACGCCGCCAGGCGTCGAGTACCCCAACTACGGTCAGACCAACAACATAGCGGCGATAATAGCGGTCGCCCTGCCCAGGACCATCATCCTCTTCACGACTGGCACCGTCATAGTTATCGCGGTCGGCATACTGCTCGGCGTCCTGGCTGCCAGGTACCAGGGGTCAGCATATGACAAGTCGATACCGATAATTGCGGTCATACACTCAAGCCTTCCGACCTGGTGGATAGGCTTCCTCCTTATAGCGGGCCTAGCCTATGGGATGCATTGGTTCCCGCCGAACGGCATGGTTGCGCCGGGCCTCACCTTCAGCAAGGAGCCGCTGAGGTACGTAGCCAGCCTGTTAGACCACATGACGCTGCCGCTCCTAGCCTTCTTCATAGTCAACGTTGGCGGCTTCGCCTACATCGTCAGGAGCCTCACGCTGGCCACCACAAAGGAGGACTTCGTCCTGACCGCCAAGGCCAGGGGGCTGCCCGAGAGGAAGATAGTGTACGGGCACGTGTTGAAGACCGCCTCGCCCTCAATAGTGACCCAGGTTATGATAGCGCTGGCGAGCTCGCTTGGAGGAGGTATGACGACAGAGATAGTCTTCGTGTGGCCCGGCATGGGGCTCCTGACCTACGAGGCTGTCATGGAGTCCGACGTGTCGACGGTCATGGCCACAACCTACGTCCTCACCCTCGTGCTGGTGATAGCCCTGTGGCTCAACGAGTTGATAAAGGGCTTCCTCGACCCGAGGATCAGGGCCTCGGCTGAGTGAGGTGAATAGGCTTGGCAGAGGTCGAGACCGGCCTGAGGGTCTACCTGAAGTTCATACTCAAGGACAGGGCCGCCCTGGCGTCCCTCATAGTTATAGCGTTCCTCGTGGGCGTGGCGGCCTACGTGAGCACCTGGCCTAGCTCCGTGGCCTTCAACTACCTGAACAGACTCCAGTACTGGGAGTCCTTGTACCCGGCCGACGCTGCGCCCTCATGGATGGTTTACTTTGAGCCAGCGGCGTACACGCCAACACTCTACCTCAGCCCCTCGTCTGTTATACTAAATTACTCGGCAGGCAATGTCTACATATATAAGCTCACATACTCGTTCAGCTGGCCGAGCCTTAAGGCGCCCACGGACGTCAGCTTCTCCTTCTCAGGCAACGCGACTATATCGCAGATCCTCATAGTCTGGAGGAAGCCCAGCGGCTCAGAGGTCAACATGAGCGTGACCGTTGGAAGCACAACAAGCAACTTCGACCTGGTCGGCGTTCAAAAGGCCCTCCTGAGCTACATATATGAGAGGACGGGCACCATGCCAACCTTCGTCACGAGCGACGTACTGGCCAAGGCGCTGTTCAACAGTCTCTCAAGCTCAGGTATAGGGCCCGCCGAGAGAGGCACCTACACGGTGACCGTTTACCTGGTCACCCAGGGCCCTGAGAAGCTCTCGCAGGCCGAGATAAGGATCCTGGGCAACGCGTACGGCTACATGGGCACGGACTACTACGGCAGGCCAATACTCCTCGGCATACTCCTAGGGCTGCCGAACGCGCTTGAGATGGGCCTTCTGGCCTCGCTGCTTGCCGTGCTGATAGGCGTCCTGGTCGGGGGCTACTCGGGCTACCTGGGCGGCAAGGCGGACTCCTTCATTAACTGGTTCTCCATGGTGGTTCTGGCCCTCCCAGCGCTCCCGTTCCTGGTCGCCCTGGGCCTCTGGCTCAGGTCAAGCCTTTCCCTGTGGGTCGAGGTCCTCCTGATAACGTTCCTGAGCTGGCCCTTCTACGCCATAATAGCGAGGAGCTCCGCCCAGAGCATAAGGACAAGCGCCTTCGTCGAGGCTGACAGGCTGCTCGGGATACCGTCATACAGGACGTTCTTCACCCACTTCATGCCTAGGCTCACGCCGTTCACGGTGGCCTACACAGTGCTCGGCATACCTGGGGTGATACTTCTGGTCCAGTCCCTGGCCTTCATAGGGATAGCGCCGCCGAACCTGGTGACCTGGGGCTACCTGCTGGACCAGGCCTACGCGAACAACGCCGCCCTGAACGGCTGGTGGTGGTGGATACTGTTCCCAGGCCTCATGATAGTGGTCGTGGCCATGCCGTTCGTCATAGTGGGCTTCGCCATAGAGAGGGCGGCCTTCGGCGGAAGGTAAGGACGTAAAGCTATTATTATGTGACCACCTCTCCTGGGACGGCGAGGACCCTTGAGGATAGCCGTCGTTGGCAGCAGGGGCTTTGGCACTGTTCACCTGGCAGCGATGTCAAGGCTTAGGGACGAAGGCCTCGACATAGAGTACTACACCTACAGCTCCTCCGAGCAGGAGGCCAGGTCCCTGGCTGAGAGGTTCGGGGCCGCGGGCTACTTCACCAGCTACGACGAGGTCCTCTCATCAAGGGTTGACGCAGTTGACCTTGTAGTGAGCCACGACGCTCACGCGCCCATGGCGATGAGGGCCTTCAGCGCGGGGAAGCACGTGCTCCTTGAGAAGCCCATGGCGAGGACCCTTGAGGAGGCCCAGGCCATAGTTGAAGCTGCCGAGAGGAGCGGCCTCAGGCTCATGATAGCCGAGAACTACCACTTCGACGAGACGTTCAACGAGCTCTACAGGCGCCTCCCATCGGTAGGCAGGCCACACACGATCATAGTCAGGGACACCCACTACAACCAGCCGAGGGGCTGGAGGAGGGTAAAGGAGCTCATGGGGGGAGGGGCAGTCATAGACGGAGGCATACACATGATCCACGTCATGCTTAACGCCATGGGCGAGTACTCATCGGTCTTCTCCACGGTCTACCGCAGCGGGGCCATCGACATGGAAGGCGAGGACGTCGGGGTCGCCATCTTCAACTTCAGGTCAGGGGCTAAGGGGATATACATATACGGCTGGGCCTTCAGGGGCCCGCCTGCAACGCCCATAATAGAGGTCTACGGTGACAGGGGCTCAATCTACGAGGACCCGAGCTCAAGGCTCTTCATGGAGTCGAGGGGGTTCAGGTACTTCGCCAGGCACGGGGACCTTGTAGTTAACGGGCAGAGGGTCGAGGTCCCTAGGAAGGACATGATAGCCGAGGAGATAAGGGCCTTCGTTGAGTACGTCGACGGGAAGAGGAAGGACAACCCTATGCCCCCGGAGCTCGAGATCAGGGACCTAAGGGCCGTCCTCGACATATATGCCGCGTCATCCAGGTGCTAGGCCTCCTCGAGCCTCAGGCCCTCCAGGGAGGCAAAGGCCCTCAGCCCAGGGACCACGTCATCAAACACAACAGCGTAGTGGGCCCCCATGGGCCTTGAGAGGGTGAGCTCGAGGGCCCTCTCGGAGACCCTGAAGGCCACCTGGGTCCTGCAGGCCCTCGTGAAGGGCCTCCCCAGGGCGACCTCAGCCCTTATGGCCCTAAGGGTCCTGGTCCTGGGGTCATACTTTGCGAGCGTGGCCCTCAGGCCCTCCCTCACGTAGGCCCTAACCCCTACGGGCCTGTCCGTCTCAAAGTGGGTCGTGAGCTCAAAGGATGACGCCTCCGAGAGGGGGAAGGTGCAGTGGGCTATTGCCAGCGTCCCAGCGGGTCCAGGCGTCACGTTGCCCATCCAGGCGGGCCTCCCTGAAAGCTTTGAGAGGATGTACATTGTCAGGAGGCTCGGCACGTCGCCCTCGCAGCCAGCTATGAGGCCCTTTGAGTTGAGGGCTGCCAGGGCCAGGCACGGCGTCACGCCGTATATCCTCAGGAGGTCAAAGCACCTGACGGTGAGGGGGCCCTCGGAAAGCCTCCTCATGGCGCTGGCCAGCCTCAGCGCCCTCTCAACCTGTTCTTCGCTCACCCCCTCAAGCCTTGACGGCTGGCCGGGCATCTGCTCGGGCTCGGCCCCCTCAGCCTCCTTGGCCAGGTCCTCCAGGGGGACCACCTCAACGGAGGCCCCCAGGAGGTCACCCTCCCCAGTGCTGTAGACAAGCCACTCGGACGGGCCCCCGAAGGACGTTATCTTCAAGCCCTCGAGCTCCTCAACTGCCTCGGCAGCCCTGGCGGCCTGGGCCAGCACCTGCCTGGCGGAGCCGAAGTCGTAGAGCTGCACGCTTACGCCCGAGGCCTGGAGGAGGGAGGCCGCCTCGGAGGCGGCGGCCAGGGAGTTATAGGAGTCGTGGTAGAACAGCAGGACTAACTTGGCGCCCTGGGAGGCCTCAAGGATCTTCCTCTCGGTCCCTCCCGTGAGCACGAGCACGGCGGCCAGGTCTACGGGCCCGGGCTCCGCTGAGAACCCGGCAGCCTCTGCCGCCCTCCTGAACTCGGCCTCCATCTCGTCAAGGCCTGGGGAGCCTGAGGACCTGACCGCCGCGTACCTGAGCCTCAGCGCCCTCACCCCAAGGAGGAGGCTTCACCCCTCAGGGCGGGGAGGATATGAGCGTTTATAGGCCTTTGCTATAACATCTGCTCCTGTCGTTGGGCGCGGGCGAGCTTAGCAGGCAGTGAGCCCGTGCCTCCCCGGGGCTGACGGCGGGGCCTGAGGCGGTGATGCCGCGCCCGTGGGGGCCCTGAGAGGTGATGGAGAAGGCCCCAGTGGGCGCAGACCCCTCGCCCTTTAGGGCGGGGGCCGTCAGCTTGGCGGCCAGGGCCTCACAGGGCTAAATTTTGGTGGCCTCACCGGCTGTCAGCGCTGGCCCACTCCCTGGCCCTCCTCACCCTCTCCCTTATGCAGAGGAGGGCCAGGTCATAGGCATACTCAATATCTCTCTGCGTCAGGACCCTGTAGACGCTCCCCTCCCTCAACATGTAGTGCCTCCTGAGCATCTTCGCCACTATGCTGTCTAGGTCAGCTCCGCCCAGTATCATGACACCAACCTCCTTTATCAGCGGGTTGTCGCAGTCCCCCGGCCTGAAGGGCGTAGCCCAGCTCCTGACCTTGACCTGGCCGCTGGCCACGCACCTGGAGGCCTCCTCGTAGAGCCTCTCGAGCTCCTCGTCGCTCAGGTTAACCTTGAAGTCGTAGTGCAGCGTGGCTCTCAGCATGTCCTTAGTCATCCCGAGGGCTATTAGGCCGGCGGCGGCTCTCAGCACCCCCTTGCACTCCAAGGCCCTTCTCCTGACCTAAGCATATAGCTGGGGCCTTTACGCTACTCCTTGCACAGCCTTGGACTGGCAGCACGTTATGGAGGTCCTCTCAAGGGCGCCCTATCACGTCGACTTCTTGGTCTACAAGGACGAGCTTCCTGACCCTGGTTCCGCCTGCCTCGAGCCCTCCTGGGGGAGGCCTAGGGGGCAACTGAGGGACTGGAGGGCCACCCTACCTGACGGGAGCTGCATGCACGTTATCGAGTACAGGAGGCTCTACGTGGTCCACAGGGACAGGGCGAACCTGAACGACAGCGTGGTGAGGCACGTGGCGCTTGACGAGCCAAAGCTGATACTGCCCCTGGCGGTCTGGCTCCCTTTTCTTGGGCTCCTCAGGGTCCTCTACAGGGTCGTCAGGCGGAAGAGGCTGATGACGAGGGGTGACCCCTGCGCTTATAACGGGAGCGACGCCCTGTTGCTGAGGAGGGCAAAGGGACATGACGGGCGAGAAGGCCCAGGTCCTGATAGACAGGGAGCTTTACGAGATGGCTAAGAAGTACGTGGAGCAGCAGGGGACCTTCTCCTCAGTTGACGAGCTGGTAGAGTTCCTCCTCAGGCAGCTGCTGGAGGAGCAGCAGGGGGAGGTAATGAGCAGGGAGGAAGAGGAGGCGGTCAAGGACAGGCTCAGGAGGTTGGGCTACCTCTAGGCGCGGCCCGCCAGCGCCCTCTCTATGGCCTCCACCAGCTTAGCGGCGTTGACCTCGGGCGGGTCATTGGCCGTGTCAAGGACTAGGTCAGGCCTCTCAGGCTCCTCGTAGGGGTCGCTGACCCCTGTGAAGTTCTTTATCTCGCCCGCCAGCGCCCTCCTGTAGAGGCCCTTCGGGTCCCTTTCAATGCAGACCTCCAGCGGGCACCTGGCGTAGACCTCGAGGAAGGCCGCTTCCTCTGACACTATCTTCCTGGCCTCCTCCCTGGCCTCCCTGTAGGGCGAGACGAAGCTGCATATCACTATGACCCCGTTCCTGGCCAGGAGCCTTGCCACCCACGCGACCCTCCTCAGGTGCCTTACCCTCTCCTCCCTGGTGTAGCCCGCTTCTGGGTCTATGTGGGCCCTGAACCAGTCGCCGTCAAGCACCTCTACCCTATAGCCCTTGGACTCCAGCGCCTCCTTGGCCCTGAGGGCGACCGTGGTCTTGCCGCTGCCCGGCAGGCCCGTTATCCAGGCCACCAGGCCCCTCTCAAGGCACCTTGCCCTCATGGTCCCTCCCGCTTGCCCTGGGCCAGGGGGATTTTATCGTGCTGGGGCTTAATTAAGCTTAATTAAGCTTAATAAGCCCTCCTACTCGGGCTGCCCGTAGGCGAGCTGAAGTGGCCAGGAGGCCCTTGAGGGAGGCGAGAGGCAGGTACACGACGGTCTCAATACCCACGCCCCTCTTCGAGAGGATAAAGGTCCTCATAGAGGGGACAGGCTTCACCAGCGTGTCTCAGTTCGTGACGTACGTCCTAAGGGAGGTGGTGAGCGACATGGAGAAGCAGAAGGCCCAGGCGGCCGTCAGCGAGGAGGAGAAGAAGGAGATCATAGAGAGGCTGAGGAGCCTGGGCTACATATGAGGTGATTTCCTTGGTCTCAGCGCCTCACGGCGGCAGGCTCATAGACAGGGTTGCGAGGGGCCTCAGGGCCGAGAGGCTGGCCGAGGAGGCCAACTCAATGCCCACCATCGACCTGAACGCCAGCACGGCGTACGAGGTGGCCAACGTGGCCCACGGCGTCTACAGCCCCCTTGAAGGCTTCATGACCCAGGACGACTATGAGAGCGTCCTCAGGTCGTCAAGGCTTGTCAACGACGTGCCCTGGACCATACCGATAGTGCTTGACGTCAGCGAGCAGGTAGCTAAGCAGGCCCTTAACAACGACGTGGTCCTCTCCTACCAGGGCGTGAGGTTCGCGGTCCTGAGCGTCGAGGACGCCTACAGGTGGGACAGGAGAGCCTTCGCCGAGAGGGTCTATGGGGTCCTTGACCCGGAGCACCCAGGCGTCTCGGCCGCCATGGCCAGGCAGGGCGAGTTCCTCATAGGGGGGATGGTGGAGCTGTTCAGGGAGCTCCCCGAGCCGTTTGGGAGGTACAGGCTGTGGCCCAAGGAGACGAGGGTCCTCTTTGAGCAGCTGGGCTGGAGGACCATAGCGGCCTTCCAGACGCGCAACGCGCCCCACCTGGGCCATGAGTTCGTGATAAAGTCAGCCCTTACCTTCACTGACGGCGTTTTCGTGAACCCGCTCGTGGGCTGGAAGAAGAAGGGGGACTTCACAGATGAGGCCATAGTGAGGTCCTATGAGGCCCTCCTGACCCACTACTTCCCCAAGGGGAGCTACGTGTTCAGCGTCCTGAGGGCGCCCATGTACTACGCCGGCCCCAAGGAGGCCATACACCACGCCATAATGAGGAAGAACTTCGGGGCAACTCACTTCATAGTGGGCAGGGACCACGCTGGCGTCGGCAGGTACTACGGGCCCTACGACGCCTGGAAGGCATTTGAGGAGTTCCCCGACCTGGGGGTCACGCCGCTGTTCCTCAGGGAGTTCTTTTACTGTACCAAGTGCAAGGCGGTCGTCAACGAGAAGATATGTCCACACGACGACAGCGCGAGGGTGAGGATAAGCGGCACCGAGATAAGGAGGATGATCACGCAGGGCCAGAGGCCCCCGGACTACATGATGAGGCCTGAGGTGGCTGACGCGCTCATAGCTATGGGCGAGAGGGCGTTCATTTAGGTAGCCTCGCTACGAAGGCCGAGATCGCTGTCGCGAGGAGGGCCGCGTCGAGGACGTATGAGACCAGGTCATCGTAGGCGTTACGCTGAAGGCTCAGCCTGCTGAGCCTGAGGGGCTGGGCCCTTTGCACGGAGATGTTAACGAGGCTCACGTTAAGCTCCTCAAGGCCCACACTGGTCACGTTAACGGTCACGGGCGGGAGCCTCAGCAGCTTCGGCAGGGCCAGGGCAGGCCTTGATGAGGAGGTCCAGCCCAGCACCTGTCCGCTGGAGCTCAGGTAGCCCTCAGCGGTCCCGTTCACGAAGACCCCCACCTGCTCCTGCACGCCGCCTGGCAGGTAGAGGGTCCCAGTTATCTCGAAGCCTCCCTCAAAGGGGTAAAGGTAGTTGAGGGAGTAAGGGTAGTCAAAGGCCACGGTGACGCCATCCATGGCGCCTGAGCCCGTCAGGAACGCCTGGTAGGACCAGCCTGATGGGGGCCTCACGAAGAGGTCCCAGGTGTTGAGCCTCTTCGCCACGGCCTGGACGTAGCCGGAGGTCGAGAGGGCGTACGTTACGTTCTCCTCCATTATGTAGACGAAGGGCATGTAGCTCTGGTTAAGCGCGTACTGCCCTGCCATGACCCCCTGGCCTACGAAGTACACGCTCACGTAGTCAGGGGCCTTGAGCCTGTAGGCCCCAGACGAGTTGAAGAGTATCACATAGCTGGAGCCGTCTGTGACGTAGCAGCCGCTATCATAGCAGTAGGCGCTAAGCGGGTAGTCGTATATGACGGTGTCGGCCGCTAGTGCCCTCGGCGACGACGGAGAGTAAGCCATGAGGAGGGGCCTGTATGGGGGGCTCAAGAAGGACTCCTCGACGCCTGCCCCGACGACCTGGTCTCCCTTGCAGGATATCGTGGTCAGCGCCCCGTTGACACCTGCCACAAGGGCCTCAGCGCCCCTAGAGGTTACAACTGCGAGGGCTGGTCGATCTTCATAGCTTCCGGCTATGAAGACCTCGTTGCCCTCTGAGCAAGCCGAGTAAAAGGTCACCGGGACCCAGTAGGCCCTGTCGCCCAGCTGGACCAGGGCCGTGCCGTTCTGCGACGTAAAGATTACCTCGCTCAGGTTGAGCGGGTTGAACCAGGCGAGCGTCAGGCTGGTGTTAGAGGCCACACCCCAGGCAGGCGGGGAGGGGTAGGGGGCCAGGGCCATGGCGGCCGCTGAGGACATAAGTATTACGTACACAAGGGCCGCCGCCACCCACCACCTCAAGGCGAGACCCTGGGCTTGTCGGTGGCCAGGGCTTTAAGTAGGGAAAACAAAAGATAACGTCAGTGCCTCCTTGACAGCAGGACGAGGGCTACGAGGATCACTATGGCGGCCGTGGTGCCTCCTATGGTTGCGGCCTTGGCCGTAGAGCTGTAGCCGCTCGGCACTGTTACCGTAACTGAGGTCAGGTTGCCTATGGTCGTCTGCGATGGCTTAACTACGACGCCATTGACGCCCACCAGCGTGACCTCAACATTGTCTATAGAGTGCACCGCCCTGGCCAGCCTCGTTAGGTTGTTCTCCTGGAGTATCTCAGAGGCGTTGTTGACAAGGTATGTTATGGCCGCCAGGCTCTGCTTGGGGTTCTTAGCCCCCGCCTTCTCGAAGAGCGGCGTCGCTATTGAGTAGCTGGTCTCTTCCTGCGACGTAGACACGTTAACGTAGAGCGTTGAGGGCACGACGACCCTGAAGTTCTCCTCTATGTAGGATATGATCTGCGCGCTGGCGTTAGCGAGCTCCTTAAGCCTCTTCAGGCCGTGGTAACCGAAGTCGAAGTTGGGCAGCCCCTGCAGGCCAGTCAGGCCCATCTGGCCGTTGAAGTTGGGCATGCCCTGCTCCGCCAGGGTCTGAAGGGCCTTCAAGGCATCGTTAATGAGGTCGTTTGAGGCGTTGACCTCAAGGTCAAAGGCCACAGTCCTTGAGGTGAAGTTGACGTCAGCGTAGCAGCTCGCGTTGAAGAAGCCAGGCCTGAGGGCAGCGTTCAGGGCTGCCTGTATCATGCCTAGCGTAGTGTTGGGCGGGGCCGGGGTCCCGTTGACCACTATCAGGGCGTAGAGGGAGAGGTAGGTGGAGCTCATGAACACCTTGTACTCCTTGACCTGGACGCCGCTGACGTTGATTGACGTGAACGGGAGAGACGGGAGGGAAGGCTGCTGAAGCGTGAGGCCCTGCTGTAGGGGCGGGTACCAGGAGGCGTTGAGCCATATAGTCACCAGGTACTCAGCTGGGCTAGGGATCACCTCAACGGAGCCCAGGTAGGAAACGTTGAAGCTCCTGGAGAGGGTGCTGTTGTAATAGATCAGGTAGCTGAGGGCCCTGGTGATCTCAAGCCTCCCGTTCGAGGTCCTGTTCAGGTAGCCTACGTGAACGAGGGCGCCACTGAGCTCAGGGGGCTGTTGCTCCTCATTCCACTGCCAGTTGTCATTCCATTGCTGGCCCTCCTCCAGCTTACTTAGGTTAGGCATGAGGCCAGCGTGATGGATGCGGAAGAGGGTCGAGTTCTCATAGAACGTGACGGCTATCGAGGTGTTGCCCGGGACTTCATGGCTAACCTCTGCCGACCCGTTTACGAGGACCCTCACGGCGTTGTTTGGGTAGACATAGATGTAATTGGCGTCATGAGAGAAGGCCTGGGCTGGGAGGACCGCCAGGAACATCAGGGCAACAAGGGCAGTCGCTGCCAATGAGCCCATAACCCTATTGAAGTCGTCCATGTCTAAAGTCCCACCTACCTAATAGCGTCCCAGGCTTTATATACGGTTTCTCATATACCTGGAGGCCCTATACGGCATGATTATATGACACCGGTTAGCCCTTATTATCCTGAAAACCACGTCCTCTGTGGTGCCTAGCTTGCCTGTAAGGCCGAGGCTCACCGTGAGCAGGTACGTGATATTCCTGGACTTCGAGGGCTTCAGGTACAGGGGTCATGAGGCCATAGAGCTTGAGTCGCAGGAGGACGTCAGGCTGGACGCCGAGGGGGTGAAGGTAACCTCCGTCAGGGCCAACGGGAGAGAGGTTGAGTTCAGCCAGGACGGGAGGAGCGTGACGATCAGGACTGGGAGGTTCTCAGGGGTCCTCGAGGTCGACTTCGAGGGGGAGGCCGCTGAGAGGCTGGTGGGCATCTACAGGGCTAAGCAGGACAACGACTACTACATATCGACCCAGTTCGAGTCAGTCCACGCCAGGAAGATGTTCCCATGCGTTGACGACCCTGCCTACAAGGCCAGGTTCAAGCTCACGGTGAGGGTGCCGAGGGACCTCCACGTCATATCCAACATGCCCATAGAGAGGGTCACGCTCGAGGGGGACAGGAAGGTCGTGGAGTTCTACGAGACGCCCCCCATGTCGACCTACCTCCTCTACCTTGGCGTAGGCAGGTGGGAGGAGCTGGCTGATGAGGGAGGCCGCTACATAGTGGCCGCCCCGCCCGGCAGGACCAGGTACGGAAGGCTAGCTCTCTGGGCCGCCAGGAGGAGCGTGGAGTTCTACGAGAGGTACTTCGGCATACCGTACCCGATGCCTAAGATGCACCTGATCGCTGTCCCGGAGTTCGCCTTCGGGGCTATGGAGAACTGGGGCGCCATAACGTTCAGGGAGAACGCCCTCCTGGCCCCGGAGGACGCCGACCTGGCCCAGAGGAGGAGGGTCGCCGAGGTGGTGGCCCACGAGATAGCTCACCAGTGGTTCGGGGACCTGGTCACCATGAGGTGGTGGGATGACCTGTGGCTCAACGAGAGCTTCGCCACCTTCATGAGCTTCAAGGCCTTGAGCTCCTTCGCCCCGGAGCTGATGCCCTGGGAGAACTTCATTCTCGGCGAGACGGAGGGAGCCATGCTCAGGGACTCCCTCAGCACGACTCACCCCATACACGTAGAGGTCTCGACGCCTGATGAGATAGAGGGGATATTTGACGAGATAAGCTACGGCAAGGGCGCCAGCGTGCTTAGGATGGTCGAGTACTTCCTCGGGGAGTCGTTCAGGAAGGGCCTCTCGTCGTACCTTGAGCACTTCAAGTACTCCAACGCTGAGGCCCGTGACCTCTGGGAGGCCGTACAGCCCTTCACGACTGTTCCGGTGGTTGACCTCATGAACGACTGGATCATGAAGCCCGGCTACCCCTACGTAATAGCTCAACCCGAGGGGGACAGGGTCAGGCTAACTCAGCACAGGTTCTCCCTTGTCAGGAAGGTTGAGGACCTCACCTACATGGTCCCCGTGACGTTTGAGGTCAACGGGAGAAGGGTGGACGTGGTCCTCAGGTCAAGGGAGCAGGAGGTAACGGTAGGTGAGGAGGTCAGGAGGCTTAAGGCAAACCTTGACAGGGCCGGCTTCTACAGGGTCCTCTACAGGGACCTCTCGAAGCTCAGCGAGCTGAACTCCTTCGAGGCCTACGGCCTGGTCAACGACTACTACTACTTCATGCTCTCAGGTCTCGTTAGCAGGGACGAGTACCTCAGGGCAGTCAGCATGGTGGAGGGCCGCGCTGGGTACCTCCCTGCCCTTGAGCTGAGTGACCAGCTCTTCACCCTCTTCCTAGTCAACCCGACAGCCTTCGGCGACAGGGCGCTGAGGTACCACAGGTCGCAGCTGGGGGCCGTCTCGGCGAGGCCCGAGGAGCACTTCAGGGAGCTGGCCGGCAGGCTGGCCCACAGGCTGGCCGCGATGGACCGCGGCTACGCCGGCGAGCTGGCCAAGCAGTTCGGGAAGCCCGTCGACCCCAACATGAGGCAGGCCGTCTACACGGCCTACGCCGTGGCGACGGGCGACCTGGAGGGCCTGAGGAGGGAGTACGACTCCCAGCAGCTGGACTCAGAGAAGGTCAAGGTGCTCAACGCGGCCGTCCAGGTAAGGGACAGGTCGGTGCTCGCCAGGGCGCTGGACTGGGTGGCCTCAGGCAAGAGGCAGAACATGCTCTACGTGCTGATGGCCGCCTACAACCCTGAGGGCCGTGACGTCCTCTGGGGCTGGCTGAGGGACGGAGGCCTTGACAGGCTTGAGAAGGCCTTCGAGGGCACGGCAATAGTCTACAGGTGGCTCATGGGCGTCATACCCTTCATAGGGCTTGGAAGGGAGAGGGAGGTGGAGGACTTCTTCGCCTCAAGGCCAGAGGGCTCAAGGCCTGAGATAAGGGGAGGCCTGGAGATCCTCGAGGCGTACTCCAGGCTCAGGTCATAACTTTTTATTCACCTCAGGCCTTACCCCTCAGGTGCCCGTTTTGCCAGGGCTCAGGCCAGAGGACCTGGCTAAGTTCGTCCTGGTGTCAAGCCCCTCGGCCTCACCTGACGGCTCGAGGGCGCTGTTCGTAGTTACCAGGCCCAACCTCCAGCAGAACAGGTACGACAGCTCCATCTGGCTCCATGACGGCAAGGGCTACTACCCGCTGACCTCAGGCCCAGGGGATACGTGCCCATCCTGGTCGCCGGACGGCTCGCTGATATCGTTCATAAGGACCGTCAGGCAGGAGGGACAGCCCCCTCAGTTCTCCCTGATGGTCCTGAGGCCCGGCCACGAGCCCTACGCCCTCTTCACCTGGCCCTTCGGAGTATCATCCCCCTCGTGGTCGCCGAGGGGCGACTACATAGCCTTCACGGCCAGGAAGCCCCTCACCAACGAGGAGTGGAAGGACTACTCTAAGAGGGAGGTGCTCCTCGTTGAGAGGCTGCCCCCGTTCTTCAACGGGGAGGGCTTCATGTTTGACAGGCCCCGCAACATCTACCTCGTAGACGCCAGGGGAGGGGAGCCCAGGAGGCTGACCTCCCACGGCCTGGACGTGGGCGACTTCTCCTGGTCCCCTGACGGCAAGAGGCTGGCATACGTCAAGCAGCTCGACGAGGTGCAGGCCCAGTATGACGAGCTGAGGCTCCTCAACGTTGAGACGGGTGAGGACGTACAGCTGCTGTCAAAGGTCTCCATAGCATCAGTGGCCTGGATGCCTGACGGAAATAGGCTGGCCCTCCTCATGCACAGGCTCGAGAGGGGGCTCTCAAGCCACTACAGACTCTACTTCTATGACTTGAAAACCGGGGAGTTAACGAAGGCTGACGTAGGCCTCGACAGGAACCTCCTAAATGGCGTCAACAGCGAGGCCAGGGGGCCGTCGTGCTCAAGGCCCCTGCAGGCCTGGGGCGAGTGGGCCTACTTCCTTGTTCACGACGCTGGCAGGACGTGGCTCTACAGGGCCTCCGCCTCAGGCAGGGTGGAGCCCCTGCTCAGGCCGGAGGACGCTGTCATAGACGAGTTCAGCGTGGGCCAGGAGGTCATCTACTACACGAGGATGACGGAGTCGGAGCTCAAGGAGCTCTACGTGCTGAGGGGAGGGGAGAGCGCTAGGCTCACCGACTTCAACTCTGAGCTACTGAGGCAGGCCTCCTTGCCAAGGGCTATCAAGGCCAAGGCTAGGTCGAGGGACGGCACGGAGCTTGACTACTGGGTCCTCATGCCTAGGGAGGTCAAGGGGAAGGCCCCCTGGGTTCTCTACATACACGGCGGCCCGAAGACCAGCTACGGCTACGGCTTCATGTTCACGTTCCACGTGCTGGCCTCCTCAGGCATAGCAGTGGTTTACGGCAACCCGAGGGGGAGCGACGGCTACAGTGAGGAGTTTGCTGACATAAGGGGCAGGTGGGGGACCGTTGACTATGAGGACCTGATGGCCATAGCCGACGACGCCATAGCTAAGTTCCCCCAGCTGGAGCCCTCGAGGGCAGGCGTGGCAGGGGGGAGCTACGGCGGCTTCATGACGAACTGGGTCATAACCCACACCTCGAGGTTCAAGGCGGCGGTCACCGAGAGGAGCTGCGTCGAGTGGTACAGCGACTGGGGCACAAGCGACATAGGGTGGTACTTCGACCAGGACCAGCTGGCGTCCCAGCAGCCCTGGAGGTCAGTAGATGCAATGCTTAAGGCTAGCCCATTGACGTACATAGAGAACGTGACGACGCCCCTCCTCATAATGCACGCCCTAGAGGACTACAGGTGCCCGCTGAGCCAGGCCCTCCAGCTCTTCACGGCCCTGAAGACCCTTGGGGTCGAGGTCAGGATGGCCCTGTTCCCCGGCGAGAACCACGACCTGACTAGGAGCGGGAGGCCCAAGAACAGGGTCGAGTACCTTAAGGTCATGCTTGACTGGCTGAGGTCACACCTGGGTGTGGCGTGATGGGCGAGGAGCCCGAGACCCTGGGGGAGAGGGAGCTGTGCAGGGGCAGGAGGGTCTCGCTGAGGTCGGTCACCTTCAGGTACGGGCCCTCGACCTTCGAGGCGGACAGGGTCTCCTTCGGGTCCTCAGTCGTGATACTCCCCGTGCTCGACGACGGCAGGGTCGTCCTCGTAAGGCAGTGGAGGCCTGCCGTGGGCTCCTGGGTCCTCGAGGCGCCCGCTGGCAGGGTTGAGCCTGGGGAGGAGCCTGCCCAGGCCGCAGAGAGGGAGCTTGAGGAGGAGACAGGCTACGCCGCCTCAAGGCTTGAGGAGCTCTACTCCTCATACGTGTCCCCGGGCTACAGTGACGAGGTTCAGTACGCCTACCTGGCGAGGGGGCTCAGGAGAGTGGGAGCCAGGCCGGAGGAGGACGAGGTGATAAGGGTAGTTGAGGTTGACCCTCGTGAGTACCTCTCGCAGGCCTCTGTCGGCGTGGCTGACCTGAAGACCGTGGCCCTCGTGGCCCTTTACCTGCTAAGTAAGGAGCGCGGGATAAAGGCCCCGGCGGAGGGACGCGAGTGATATGAAGCTGAGCGAGGAGGACCTCAGGAAGGCCAGGGAGTTCTGCGAGGACGAGCTGAGCTCATACATGCTCTACCTGACCCTGGCCCAGCAGGAGAGGGGTGAGCTAGCTAAGCAGCTGAGGCAGGCCGCGGAGCAGGAGAGGGGCCACTACGAGTTCTGGAGGTCGGTGGTCGGCTCCGACTGCAGCGTCAGGCCCCCAGGCAGGGCCTTCAGGGTCCTCTACAGGGTCTTCGGCCCAGTCTTCACCCTTCAGGCCCTTGAGAAGAGGGAGAGGAGGGCGGCCGAGGAGTACAGGGCCTTCAGGGACAGGCTGCCTGAGGAGATGAGACCATCGCTTGACAGGATAATAGCTGACGAGGAAGGTCACGAGAGCGACTTCCTGAAGGGCCTTGAGGACGTCAGGGTGAGGTACCTGGGCTTCGTGGCCCTCGGCATGGCTGACGCGATAACTGAGCTCATGGGGGTCTACGCTGGCTTCCTCGGCGCCACCATGAGGACCCTCATGGTGGGCCTGGCAGGCCTTCTAGTGGGCCTTCCTGCGGCCGTCTCGATGGCGGCGGCAGCCTACCTGCAGGCCAGGCAGGAGGGCCACGTGAGCCCAGGCATGAGCGCGCTCGCCACAGGGCTCTCCTACTTCCTGGTGGCCCTGGTCCTCGCGCTGCCCTACTTCCTGACCACGAACATCGTGATCGCTATGACGGCCTCTGTGCTCCTGGGCGTCGCGGCCCTCGCGGCCTTCCACTTCTACAGCTCAACAGTCAACGGCGTCAGCTTCAGGAGGGAGCTGGCGATAGGTCTGGCCATACTGTTGGCGGCAGCGGCAGCGGGCCTCCTATTCGGCGAGCTCATAGGGCTGGCCTTCCACCTGAGGGTGCTGGCCTGAGGGCCCACATCCCTTAATTAGCGTTGAAGCCTATCGTTTAAGGGGGAGCCCTTTGTCACAGCAGCCAAGGGTCCAGAAGACCACGGTGATAAGGGTTGAGCTGACCGAGCAGCAGTACGAGGCCTTGTCGAAGAGGGCCAAGGAGGCGGGCTACAGCAGCGTTGAGGCCTTCGTAGAGGCCGCCATATCAGGGGCTGCGGCCGCGCCCGTGCAGCTGCCAGAGGGACTTGAGGAGAGGCTCACGAAGAGGGTTGAGAGGATCATACAGGACGTCCTCAACCCGTTCACCCAGAAGGTCGACGAGCTGGCCAGGAGGCTGGCCCAGGTCCAGGAGGACGTGGAGTCCCTGAAGGAGGCCCTGAGGCAGAGGCCCCAGGAGAGGCCTGTCCAGAGGCCCCCAGCGGAGAGGGCGGCTGAGCAGTCCGCGGCCATTGAGAGGCTTAGGAGGCAGGGCGTGGTCTTCAGCGAGGACGTGGCCTACCTGAGGGCCCCGGACAGGTTCTTCGCTAAGCTTGAGAGGCTCGGGGCGGTGGTCATACAGTTGCCCGAGGGCCAGGCAGCCGTCGACGCTGACTTCTGGAGGAAGTTCCTCGCGGAGCTTGAGGGCACCAGCCTGAGGGACGCAAGGCAGGTGGCGGACAAGCTGGCCGCCAGCATGGGCGACAAGGCCGCCGCGCTCTTCAATAGGCTCGTCAAGAGCGGCCTGGCCGTCTATGACGAGGACTCAAGGAAGTGGTCCGTCAGGTCAGTTAAGGGCAGGGTCCAGGCCGAGGAAGAGGAAGAAGGGGAGGAGGGCGAGGAGGAAGAGGGGGAAGAGGAGGGTTATTAGCGAGGCAAGACAGCTAGGGTAAGGCCGGCAGCTTGAGGTTCAGGGAGCTCCTTAAGCTCTTGGAGGAGCTTGACGAGAGGACGGGCTACCCTGTCCCAGCCCCAGAGGGGTTTGCCTCAGAGTGGTCAAGGGGCCTTGGCCTTGGCAGGTCTGGCAGCAGGAGGCTCCTCTTCACTGGGGCGCTCTACCAGCTTGTGCCGTACATAGAGAGCACTGTTGACCTCCTGAGGGCCGTGGAGGGGAGCGGCGCCGTTGGCTGGGCCGCCCTGAGGGTGGCTAGGGTCCTGTCGACAGGCTTTGACCTCTCCTCCCTGGTCAGGCCGGACCCTGAGCTGCTTAGCTGGTCCAACAGGGTGCTCAGGTCCATAGCTGGGCTCCTCAGGGCCTCGGGCGTGGAGTTCGACTACGTGCCTGAGCTGTCAGATATGTACAGCGGCGTCCTGCTCAGGGACTACGGGCTCATGGACGCCTTCAGGAGGCACGCCGAGAGGGTTGTTAACGCCATAGCCTCGGCCGGCTACGAGGAGGTCATAGTTGTCGACCCGCACACCCTTGACGCGGTCACCAACGGCTACAGGGAGGCCCTGGGCAGGGGGCTTAGGGCAGTCAGCTACCTTGAGCTCGTGAGGCCGGCCTCGAGGGTCGCTCTCAGGCCAGCCGTCCACGACTCCTGCGTCTACGCGAGGAGGCTGGGCATGGTTGAGCTCCCCAGAAAGCTGCTGAGGGAGGCGGGGGTAGAGGTCGTTGAGCCCCCGAGGTCAGGGGCGTGGACCTACTGCTGCGGCGGCCCCCTCGAGGCCCTCATGCCATCCCTCTCACAGGCCGTGGCCCAGACGAGGGCCAAGGAGCTGAGGGGCGTCTCAGAGGCAGCCATAACCATGTGCCCCATCTGCTACATCAATCTCAGGAGGGCCTCAAGGGGTCTCGGCCTCAGGCTACTTGATATAGCGGAGGTGCTCTCGGGTGGCTGAGGACTTTTTGGAGCGCTACGCTGAGGCCGTCCTGAGGGCCCTCAGGGACCCTGACCTCCAGGAGGCGCTTCACACATACGTGCCAGAGTCCGAGGAGAGGGTCAGGAGGTTCCTTGAGTCAAGGCCAGACATAGCTCAGCTGGCGAGGGAGGTCAGGGCCATAAAGGAGTACTCCATAGCCCACCTGGACGAGCTCATAGACCAGGCCATGAGCTCGTTCAAGGCCGCTGGAGCTACTCCCCACTACGCCTCTGACGCCGCCGAGGCCAGGGAGATAGTGGGCAAGCTGGTGGGCACGGGAAAGGTCGTAGTTATGTCGAAGTCCATGACGGCTGAGGAGGTGGGGCTCAGGGAGTTCCTCCAGGCCGGGGGCAACGAGGTCTGGGAGACGGACCTTGGGCAGCTGCTGGTGCAGCTCGAGGAGGGCAAGCCGATGCACTCCGTGGCCCCCGCCATACACATGACCGTGAGGAGGGTTGCTGGGCTGCTGAGGTCTAGGCTGGGGCTTGATGTAAGCGAGGCCGACACCCCCCAGCAGATGGTAGCCAAGGTCAGGCAGTTCCTCAGGTCCAAGTTCGTGAGCGCTGACGTAGGCATAAGCGGGGCTAACGCCATAGCGGCGAGAGAGGGCGCCGTCCTACTCGTTGAGAACGAGGGCAACATAAGGATGGTGACCAACCTGCCGAGGGTCCATATTGCCCTGGCTGGCGTCGAGAAGGTGGTCCCGACAGTCCTTGACGCCTTCAAGGTGGTGCTAGTGCAGGCGGCCTTCGCCGGCCTCTACCCTCCCACCTACGTCAGCCTCATAGCGGGGCCCAGCAGCACTGGCGACATAGGCCACAGGAGGGTCTACGGCGCCCACGGCCCCGTGGAGGTCCACGTGGTCCTTGTCGACAACGGCAGGAGGAAGGCCGCAGGCGACGTTTTGCTGAGGGAGCAGCTGAGGTGCGTAAGGTGCGGCTACTGCCAGTTCGTCTGCCCCGTGTGGGGTCAGGCAGCCAACAACTGGGGAGGCTCAGCCTACGGGGGACCCATGGGGGTTGCCTGGACAGCCGTAACTGAGGGGGTTGAGAGGGGCGCTGCCCTAGCTATGCTATGCCTGGGCTGCGGGAGGTGCGACCTCGCGTGCCCTGTTGAGATACCGCTCTCAAAGGTGATATGGGGGCTGAAGGGGAGGTATGCTGCCGAGGCCTAGGGGCCATACTATACTCTATTGAGAGAAAGGCTTTAAATCGGTCATATTCTCTATATAAAGAATTGGAGAAGGGGTATGGCGCAGGCGCCGGTCCCCCTCTTCCAGGTACAGCCCTGGGTGACGGCGCTCTTCTACGCGGTCGTGGGCCTCCTCTTCGGGGTCCTGGCCGAGAGGACCACGTACTGCATAGTGGTGGCGACGCACCAGGTAATGGGCGTCAAGTACTCGAGGATATACGAGATGATACTTGTGGGCCTCGCGGTCTCGGCGCTGCTTAACGGCCTCCTTGTAGCCTCGGGGGCGGTCCCCGCAGTTGACGCCTACAGGTTCTTCATGGGGGTCGGCTGGTGGGCCCTTGTAGGCTCGTTCATATTCGGCTTCGGCATGATGCTTGGCCAGGGCTGCATGGTAGGGATGCTGTGGAAGTCAGGCCAAGGCTATATAGTCAACTGGTTTGAGATAATTGGCATGATGGTCGGCACGGTCATATTTGCGTTCCCCATATTCAACGGCCTCAACCTGGGCTGGTGGTGGAGCCACTACGCGACCCTCAACGTGCCCAACGGGAGCCCCCTGGACTACATACCTTACCTGCTCTCAAGGTTCATGTCTATACGCGTCGCCGCGGCCCTCGTCGGCGTCCTGTTCTTCGCCGGCATAATGGTTGCGGCCCTCTACTTCAGGAGGGAGAGGCTGAAGTGGGAGACGGGCAGGGGGAGCCCCTGGACCTCGCCTTACTTCTACGGCACTCTCTTCGGCCTGTTCATGGTGGCCTCGTTCGTGTTCATGGCGGGCAGGGGCTTCAACTACCTCGGCGTCACGACGCCTGTGGGCCTGCTTACAGAGTACCTTACGGCGCCCTTCAGGGGCTTCATAGGCTCGACGAACGCGGCCGTCAACTGGTACCAGACAGTTCCGATAGCCAACGCGTTCACATTCTTCGTCCTGATGGTTATGGCCGGCGCCCTGCTGTCGGCCCAGGCCAGGGGGACCTTCGCCATAAGGCTCCCAGCGCCTGGGACCAACAGGGTTGCCGAGATCTTCATAGCATTCCTCGGCGGGATCATATTGGCCATAGGGGCAAGGATTGCTCAGGGCTGCAGCGTAGGAGGCTTCTGGAGCGGCCTCGCCGCCCTCTCGCTCTACGGCCTTGTGTACACCGTGGGCATAGTGACGGGCTCAATAGCTGGCTACTACGCCTATGTGGCCCTGAGCTCCTGGGCTGCCTCAAGGGGCGCCTCGACGGGGAGCCCAGTGATAAGGCTGATGGTAGGGAGCTTCGACGCCGGTGGCCTGGTAATCAGCGTGGTCCTCGGGCTCGCCATAGCTAGCATAGGCGTTGAGGTCATGGCCTACAACGGCTACCTTAAGACCAAGCTAGCGCCGGCCGTCGCCTCGCAGTGGAGCCTCGTCCTCGTGGCACTAGGCCTCTTCGTAATAGCTGCCAGCCTAGTCATTAACCTGGTCAGGGCCAGGGGTCGCAGCGCTTAGGTCTCCAGTCCTCACGGCTTGACGGCCTTTTTGTTCCCCTTTTATGAGCCCTTATGTTAACGTCCTGAGGCCTTGATGTAGTCGAGCCGGTTGGAGTTAAGCATAATCGGTCCTTTTCTGAAACGCTAATAAGCCTCGGCAAGCCGTTATGATATTAGCCGGGACGAACCCACGCGAACTGACCCGCGTCCCGGGCCTGCATGTGCGTGGGTGGTCCCCCTTGTCTTTTTCCAGGCCAGGGTTCCTGTGCGAGGGTCTGCCTTGGTTGTGACGTTACTCTCTAGTCATGACTTCTTGGAGCCCGCCAGGGCCTCCTCTATGGCCTTCACGTCATCGTCTTTAAGGCTCACGTTCACCGCCTCGACGGCCTCATCGACCTGGGAGGCCCTGCTGAAGCTCGTTATCGGGATGATGGTGACGCCCAGCTGCTCTGACCTTTTTATGACCCAGGCCAGGGCGAGCTGGGCCATGGTTATGCCCTTTGAGTCTGCCACCACCTTCATCGCCCTGAGGGCAGCTGCCGTCCTCTCGTTGAAGTACCTCTTCTGGAGGTCTGGGACGAGCGAGGCCCTGCTGAGCTCAGGGACCACCCACCTGCCCTCCTTGAAGTCGTAGTACTTGCCCGTGAGGACGCCCTGGGCCAGGGGGCTGTAGGCAAGTACGGCCAGCCCGTACCTCCTGGCCACGTCGAGCCTGCCGTCCACCTCTATTTCCCTCTCAATGATGTTGTACTTCTCCTGCATGGATACAAAGCGGTCAGCCCCTATTCGGTCGGCCAGCTCAAGGAACTCGACGACGTCGTGGGCTGGGTGGTTGCTAACGCCCGTGTAGTGTACGAGGCCCATCCTGACCAGGTCCTGGAGGGCCCTCAGGGTCTCAAGCTTGGGCGTCTCTGGGTCGGGCCAGTGGAGCTGGTAGAGGTCTATGTAGTCAGTGCCAAGCCTCCTCAGGCTCTCCCTGGCCTGCCACATTACGTGCTTCCTGCTGAGCCCCTCCCCGTTGGGCCAGGGCGCCATCTGGCCCCTGACCTTAGTGGCGATGACCACAGACTCCCTGTCAACGGTCGCCAGGAACCTGCCCACGATCCTCTCAGCGTTCCCCACGTGATTAATGTCAACGGGCTGCATGACGCCGTGGTACCTGTTAGCCGTGTCTATGAAGTTAACTCCGAGGTCGTAGGCTCTCCTCATGGCCTTAAGGGCCTCATCAACGTCGACCTTGAGGACGCCGTGTTCGTCGACCTCCTGTGAAGGAGGCAAGTGCCACGTTCCAAGGCAGAGGGCCGAGACCTTGACGCCGCTCCAGCCCAGCCTCACGTACTTCATGGTGTTCGCCTGGCTTGGCTGGCGCGAGGCCGATTAATTTAAGGTCTTATATGGCTGGCGGCCGCTCAGGGTTATTAGCCCTCCTTGACGTCCCAGCCCTCGTGGAGGACCCGGTCGGGCCGGTGTACCAACTTGAGGTTCATAGTTATAGTAGGGCCTGCGGGCTCGGGCAAGAGCACGCTGACAGCCCAGCTCTCCTCAGCCATGGAGTCCCAGGGGGCCTCCGTGGTCAAGGTGAACTTCGACCCGGCTGCCGACAAGCCCCCCTATGACCCAGACGTTGACGTGAGGGACTACGTGACCGTTGAGGAGTTCATCGATAAGGGCCTCGGCCCCAACGGGGCTATGGTCAGCGCCGTCGACGCGCTCATAGGGCACGTGGACAAGATAAGGCAGGAGGTCGAGGAGTTCAGGGCAGACTACGTAATCATTGACACCCCAGGCCAGCTGGAGCCCTTCGCCTACAGGGCCGGAGGGCCCCTGGTCCTTGACGCCCTGATACAGGACGACAAGTCCCTTGTCGTCTTCCTCATGGACGCCGTCTTCTTCGAGGACCCCGTGGACATAGTCTCAATACTGACGCTGGCCAGCTCGGTCAACGTGAGGTTCAAGAGGCCCCAGCTTAACGTGATAAGCAAGGCCGACCTCCTCCCCCCTGACGTGCTGAACAACGTGGTGGAGAGGCTCCACGAGGAGGGCTACCTGGAGGACGCCCTCAGGGACTCAAGGCTCCTCAGGGGCCTCGAGCTCCAGCTCTCAATGAGCCTGGCCAGGGCGCTCTACGAGGCCGGCTACGTGGGCCAGCTGCTGCCCGTGAGCGCCTACGACGAGGCCAGCGTCAGGGAGCTCTACGGCAAGGTCCAGGAGGTACTGGAGGGGGGCGAGGACTACAGGGTCTACGACGTTGACGAGAAACAGGACGAGGACTAGCTGACCTTCCTCACCTCGACCACTGTCGACACAGCGTGGGCCCTGTAGCCAAGCCTCGCCAGCAGCCCCCTGCTGACAGAGTTGTCGTACTCCACCGTGGCGTAGGCCTCCCTGGCCAAGTTAAGGGCCTCAGCAGTGGCCAGGGAGGCCAGGTACCTGCCTACCCCTCTCCCCCTGAACTCGGGGTCAACGAAGAGGTTACCGAGGTACCACCAGTCGGGCGTAGTGGCGTAGGTCCCCACTATGCCTACTAGCCTCTCGCCTGCCCAGGCCCCGTAGCTGTTGCCCCTCATCACCATGTCCGAGGCCTGGGCCCCCTTTACCTCATCCCAGCTGGCCAGCAGTGAGCTGGCCGCCTCCAGGTTGTGCTCGTCAAGGGCTGTGAAGCTGAAGCCCGGCGGGGGAGGAGAGGGCCTGAAGGAGGCGCCGTCAGCCCTCATGACGTAAAAGGTCAGGGACTCGCCGAGCCTGACCCCCGAGGAAATAAGGGCGTCAACCAGCGAGGGGTCAGAGGGCGACACCCAGGCCCTCTCAACCGAGTAAATGTACGGGGAGACAACCTCAAGGACCTTTCTCCCGCACCTGCCCCTGCAGATAACGTCAATAAACATGTCGCCCGTGTAGGGGGACTTCATAAGGGCCACTACGGAGGGTCCCTCGAGCTCCCTGACCTCCTCAAGCTCGTCAAGCCACAGGGTGCCCTCAAGGGCCCCGAGCACGAGGATTGAGGGCATGTCCATGAGCCCCCTGAGCAGCCTCAGCCCCTCATTCGTGAGCCCTGACAAACTAGAGCCCGCGTTAGCCCACCAAGTTAGGGTTTTAAGCGTCGCTGGCAGAGCCCCAGCGAAGCGTTATGACAGTGAGGTCAGTAGCGGTCATAGGCGCGGGCACCATAGGGAGGGCTATCCTGAGGGGCCTCGTGAGGTCAGGGACAGGCCTGAGGTTGATAGCGACCGCCAGGAGCGAGGCCAGCCTTGAGGAGGCCAGGAGGGCTGGGGCCGAGGCAAGCAGGGACAACGCCTGGGCCGTGAGGGAGGCGGACTCGTGATCCTGACGGTTAAGCCCAGGTCCGTGGCGGGCGTGCTGAGGGAGGCATCAGCGGGGCTGGAGGGGAAGGCCCTGGTCTCCCTGGCCGCGGCAGTGCCATCGAGCTTCATAGCGTCGCTGGCCCCTAAGGCCAAGGTGATGAGGGGGATGACGAACGTAAACGTTGAGGTGGGCCACGGCTTCACAACCCTCTCGGCCGGGCCAGGGGCTGACGCTGAGGCCAGGGCCATGGCTGAGGAGGTCTTCGGCAGGCTTGGCGTCGTGGAGCGGGTTGACGAGGAGTACCTTGACGCCCTGACCGCCCTCAGCGGCAGCGCGCCCGCCTTCATAGCTGAGATAGTTGACGCCCTGGCCCTCGGGGGGATAGCGGCCGGCCTGCCGAGGGAGCTGGCCTACAGGGCCGTCCTTCACGCCATGCTTGGGACCGCCAGGTCCCTCCTGGAGAAGGGCTGGTCACCTCACCAGCTGAGGGACATGGTTCTCACCCCTGCCGGCACCACCATAAGGGGCGTCATGGTTCTCCAGGGCAACGGCCTCAAGAGGACGCTCATGGAGTCGGTCCTGGAGGCCACCAGGAGGGCGAGGGAGATAAGGGAGGAGCTCAGTCCAGGTAAGCTTTAGTTAGCCTAGGCCCCTTCCCTTGACCGAGGGTCAGTTATAAGGCGGGGCTTATGGTCTCTATCTAACAGGTGTTTCTATTTAGAACATGGAAGCCCTACGCGGTGATGTGCGTGGCTAGGATAGTGTTGCATGAGAGGAACGGCCCCTACGTGATCAAGCTGCCCGACGGGCAGGAGCTTCACATCTGCGCTTGCGGGCTCTCTCAGAACAAGCCCTACTGCGACGGGCATCACAGGCTGACCCGTGATGAGGGGCCGGGCAAGATCTATGTCTATAGGCCTGACGGGACCAGGGTCGAGCTCATCAATTACTATTAGGGGGTTAAGGCTTCTTCTTAGGCCCTTAGGCCTTTGACGCCTTCTTTATCTCATTTATCATAGCTTCGGCCACGCTTTCCTTGCCAGGGAACTCGCTAGGCGGCATGTAGAGGACCCTCAAGTTCGGCAGCCCTAAAGCCTGGGCCTGTGACGCCAGCCTCTTATCACCTGTGAAGAAGAGTACGGGAACCCCAGACGAGGAGAGCCTGCTCACCAGCCTCAGGACGTCAAAGTCATCTGAGGCGGGCTCGAGGTACCTCCTCTCGCTCACCCTGAGCGTCTCCTGGACCCCTCTTCCGACGACCTCATG
Source organism: uncultured Acidilobus sp. JCHS (assembly GCA_000495735.1). Taxonomy (NCBI): domain Archaea; kingdom Thermoproteati; phylum Thermoproteota; class Thermoprotei; order Acidilobales; family Acidilobaceae; genus Acidilobus; species uncultured Acidilobus sp. JCHS. The sequence continues at coordinate 258,896 of AYMD01000001.1, forward strand.
GACCTCCGCGTAGGGCGCCTCGCGCTCTATAACGTCAGCGTAGTACCCCCTGAACATCTGGTCCAGCACAGCTATGACCTTCCTTGCCTGCCCTTCGGCCTCCCCTGGCTGGGCTGAAGCTGTCTGGGCCGCGGTCTGGGCAGCGGCGGCCTTAGCGCCCTCGCCTCCCCTCAGCTCAAGGGTGCCCAGGGCCACTACGTCACCCTCTATGATGGCTATTGCCGCACGCCCCTTGACCAGCTTGTCCAGCTGGGCCAGGTCGGAGGTCTCTAACACCTTGGCGCCCTCGCAGTCGAACACTATCAGCTTCCTGGCCACTTAGCATCATCATTAGCTCATCGAAGTTAAATTTATATGTCTATGGTCTGCCTGGCAAGCGGCGCGGTGCCCAGGGCGTGGCCTCAAGCATAACTGTCGCTACGCTTGTCGAAAGGCTCATGGCGATGTCCCAGGGGGTTGAGGACGCGACGGCGTACCTCCTTCAGGGGATAGACTGGGGGTCCCCCTCACCGGAGGTCGTTGAGAAAATATACAGGCAGGACCTCATAACCTTCAAGGACACGGTCAGCAAGGGCAAGGAGGGGCTCCTCGACTTCCTGGTGAACGGGAGGCTGTCCCTGGTGCCGTACAAGGAGTTCTTCATAGAGGCCTCCCTGCAGCTTGAGTGCGTGATGAGCAGGCTTGAGGCCGGCACGTACAGGCTCCTCCTGCTCCTAAGCATTGAGAAGGCGCCACCGCGCGAGATACTTGACGACGTAAGGTCCCTCCTCAAGGAGCTCTACAACTCCTCAATGATACTGGTCGACATACAGAGGGCCAGCGAGGCCCCTCCGAGGGACCCAGCGGCCAGGAGGAAGCTCATTGATGACAAGTTCGCCAGGGCGGCTGAGTCAGAGGCGAGGGCTGACTCCATATACCGCCAGGCCCTCGCAAAGATAGTGGCCAGGTACTCAGGGGAGCCAGCCAAGATGCTGATGTTCAAGGAGGTGATAGACGCGTTTGAGGACGCTGTGGACTGCGCCTACAACGCGTCAACCTATTCAAGGCTTGTAGGCCTCGGCATGTACGGCTGAGCCATGCCCAGGGCTAAGCTCGTAGGCGGCAGGGTCGTAGTGCCATCAATTGACGAGTCAAGGCGGCTCTACGCGAGCGGCTTCTACGGCCAGCCCCTGGGGGTCGAGAAGGTCAAGGACCCATCCCAGGTCAGCTCCCCCCTCGTCCTCGACCCCCTTGAGGCCCTCTACCTTCTCGAGACGGGACAGCTTGAGGTGGAGGACGAGGACGGCAGGTCGCTGGGCGTGGAGGAGCTGGCTAGGAAGCTCGACGTGACCGAGGAGGCCTGGGGGGCCTACCTGGTCTACAGGGACCTTAGGTCAAGGGGGCTCGTGGTCAGGTCAGGCCTCAAGTACGGGGCATCCTTCGTGGCCTACAGGAAAGGGCCTGGCCTGGAGCACGCGCCCTTCGTAATCCATTACTACCCCCCTGACGAGCCCTTCGACCCGGTCGAGCTGGTGAGGGCGGGCAGGGTGAGCCACAGCGTCAGGAAGGTCTTCGTCCTGGCCACGGCGGGCCCAGGTGCTAGGCAGCCTATCTATATAACGTTTAAATGGCTTCGCCCCTAACTTAGACCTGTAGATTCAGCGAAGGTGCTAGACGTGAGCCCTCAGGACCAGAGGCAGGGCAGGCCCCCTCAGAGAGGCCCGCCACCGCTCGGCAACAGCCAACAGAACTCGGTCGCTGAGCAGAGGCAGGAGCCAAAGCCCAAGCCCATAGGTGACAGGTGTAACCCGCTCTGCCCCTTCTTCAGGTGCGCCCAGAAGGCCCTAAGGATAACGGTTGAGCACTACAGGGGCAGGCCCGTGAAGGTGGCCATGTGTGCCATGGTAGGCGACAGGTGCGTGGGTCCCCAGTGCAGGTTCGCCTACTGTGAGAAGAGGGCGATGCTGCCCGACGGCAGGTGCGCGTTCGCCGTTGAGGCCAAGTCCAGGGCCATGAAGTCGTTTGAGGAGGAGCTGCAGGAGGAGGTTAGGCTGGCCTCCTCACTTGGCATCAAGGGGAAGAGGCTCGAGGAGATCTAGGCCCTGTCCACCTATTGTAGAGGTCGTGCTTGATTCCCAGGGCGTCAAGGACCTTACCAACCATGAAGTCCACCATGTCGTCTATCGTGCGGGGCAAGTGATAGAAGCCAGGCGCTAAAGGCATCACTATGGCACCCATCCTGGCTAGGGCCAGGAGGTTCCTAAGCTCGGCGACCCCTAGGGGCGTCTCCCTGAAGGCCACGACCAGGGGCCTCCTGAGCCTCAGGACGGCCAGGGCCGCCCTGGCGACTAGGTTAAGCTCAAGGCCTGCCGCCAACATGGCGACAGTCTTCATGCTGGCCGGAACTATCGCCATGCAGTCAGGGGAGCTGCTCGAGCTCGCGAGGGGCGACGCGAAGTCATCCTCTCTGTAAACAGGCGCATACGGCGATAGCTCCTTGGCCAGACCCCCCTCAGCCATCCCCTCCTCGGCCTGGGCCACGAGGTCAGCCGACCTAGTTACTATGACCCCTGTAAGCCTCAGGCCCAGCTCGGCTGAGGCCCTGACCAGCCTGACCCCGTACCTCACGCCGCTGGCCCCCGTTATGGCAACAGCGAGCGAGCCGCAGCCCATTCAGACCCCCGCATCACCTGTGTAGACTCTTATAACTGTCTTGCTCAGCAGTTAGGGGGATAAGCTATGGCGCACCCGGGAGTCGGCTACTCAGCTGTTGGCGTCAGGGTAAGGCTGGGCAGGATACTCAGGGACGGGAAGGCGGTGATATTTGCCTTCGACCACGGCCTTGAGCACGGCCCCAGGGACTTCCTCCCTGAGGACAGGCTGGTCGCCAGGAACATAATACAGCAGGTCGTGGAGGCTGGCGTAGACGCGATAATGCTGCTGCCCGGCATGGCGAGGCTGACCCATGAAATATGGGCCAACAGGGTGGCCCTCATAGTCAAGCTGACGGGCAAGACCGAGATGAGGCCTGAGGAGACCGTGCACCTTCAGAGCAGGCTGGCAACCGTTGAGGACGCTGTTGCCCTTGGGGCGGACGCCGTGGCCGCCACGGTCTACTGGGGGAGCGAGCACGAGGACCAGATGGTTGAGACCTGGCTCTCGATAAAGGAGGCGGCGGAGGCCTACGGCCTGCCCGCCCTCCAGCTGGCCTACCCCAGGGGGAAGAACATAAAGAACCGGTACGACCCCGAGATAGTCATGTATGGGACCAGGGCAGCTGTTGAGGTCGGCGCTGACCTGATAAAGACCTACTACACAGGCTCCAGGGAGACCTTCGCCAAGGTGGTAGAGATGGCGCAGGGGATACCGGTCGTCATGAGCGGGGGAGCCGTGAGGGAGAGGCCCGTTGACTTCCTTAAGGACGTAAGTGACGTCATGGCCGCGGGCGGCAGCGGCGTGGCCGTGGGGAGAAACGTCTTCAGGGCTAAGGACGTAAAGGCCATGGCGAGGGCCGTGATGGAGGTAGTCCACGAGGGCCTGAGCCCTGAGGAAGCGGCTAAGAAGTTCGGCCTCACGTGAGAGCAGGGACGACAAATGGGGAGGCAGAAGGACCTGGACGTAGTGGCTGTCGGGCACTCGCTCATTGACCTAAGGTTTACAGTTAACAAGTTCGCCGCCCCTGACGAGGAGGCTGAGATACTTGAGCAGAGCACAGGCCCTGGGGGCTCGGCTGTCAACGTGGCGCTGATAGCCTCAAAGCTCGGGGGCAGGTCCGGCATAATAACTAAGGTAGGGCTTGACCACTTTGGGAGACAGGTAGTAGAGGAGCTCCTCAGGCACAAGGTCGACATATCCGGCCTGAGGATAGGGTTTGGCTCGACGGGCTTCTCGGTGCTCATGATAGACAAGGAGGGCAACCTGATACTCTACGGCTTCAAGGGGTGCGCCGAGAGGCTGGAGCCTGACGAGATAGATGAGAAGGTCGTGGGGAGGGCTAAGTTCATCCACATAGCCAGCCTCAGGCCTGACACGTCAATCAGGGCCGCCGTCAGGGCCAAGGAACTTGACGCCCTGGTCTCGTGGGACCCGGGCAGGAGGCTCAGCATGGCCGGGCTCAAGGCCCTCCGGGGACTCGTGAAGTTCACTGACGTAGTTGAGCTCAATAGCAGGGAGTGCGCTAACCTGACGGGCGTCAGGGACCCAGTGGCATGCGCAGCCGAGATACAGAAGGTGGGTCCTAGCACCGTCATAGTCAAGATGGGCCCCAGGGGGCTCTACGCGCTCAGCGACGACTTCACGGGCTACATGCCGGCCTTCAGGGTTGACGTAGTTAGGGACTCAACGGGCAGCGGTGACGCCTTCGCGGCGGCCCTGCTGCTGAGGCTCTCGCGTGGGGACAAGCTGAAGGACGCCCTCATATACGCCCAGGCGGTTGCGGCACTTAAGGTCACCATGCTGGGCGCAAACGAGATACCTCCGCTTGAGGAGATCGAGAGGTTCCTGGCGGAGAGAAGAAAAGACGTAGAGGGAGCTATCGCGGACAGGCCTCCTCAGGAGCCCTCGGCGGGGACCAGCTCATAGGTCAGGTAGCCCTCGGGCTCCCTCCTTACTACTTCAAGCCTGACCTTCATGCCCACCTTGAGCTTCTTCGGGTCCCTCTCCCTGACCCACGCCAGCACCTGGACCCCGTTGCTGAGCCTCGCTATGCCCACGGTGTAGTCCTGGTAGTGGCCGAAGGTGTAGGGCTTGGTGTATATCACGGTGTAGGTTATCAGGACCCCCTCCTTCGGCAGCTCGACCCACTCAACCTCGCCGTCCTTAACGCCAGGGCAGTCCACCTGGGGCGGGAAGAACACCTCGCCCGTCTGCTTACACCTGGTGGCGTAGACCTTGCCCCCGCTGAGGCCCTCAAAGAACTTCCTGGTCTTCTCAACGCTTATCAAGAACCTCAGCCTCAGCTCCCTCTGGTCGAACCACACGGCTATGTTGGTCTTGGGGTCTATTATTACGGGGACGCCCACGCTCCCCTTCATGGCGTTGGCGAAGTCCTCAAGCTGCTTAAGGTAGAGGTCTGACTCCTCCCTCTGAGTCCTAGCGCTCACACCCATCACCTCCCCCTCGGCCTCTCAAGGCCAAGTACGGTAACGTAGGCGTAGTGGCCCGTTCCACCTACGTTGTGGGCCAGGGCCATGCCCTTCTTTATCGGGGCCTGCCTCCCCGGCTCCACCTTGTTGAGGAGCTGCTTGGTCAGCTCAACTACCATGCTTACGCCCGTCGCCGCTATCGGGTGACCCTTGGCCTTCAGCCCCCCGCTCAGGTTGACCGGTATCAGGCCGCCTATGTACGTCTGGCCCTCCTTGACCAGCTTGTAGCCCTCGCCCCTCTTGACGAAGCCCAGGTCCTCATACGCCATGACCTCGGCTATCGTGAAGCAGTCGTGGACCTCGGCCACGTCGAAGTACCTGGCGGTGTTCTCGGCCTCAAGGCCCGCCTTCCTGTACGCCATCTGGGCGGCCAGCTGGGCCGCCTTAAGCCCCGTGAAGTCCTCCCTCTTGGAGAGGTTGGCGGTCCCGGAGGACGAGCCTATGGCATGTATCCAGACGGGGGAGTCGGTGAGCTTCTTGGCCACCTCCTCGCTGGCGAGGACGACCGCGGCGGCCCCGTCAGTTATCGGGGACGAGTCGTAGAGCTTTATGGGCCAGGCTATGTAGCGGCTCTTCATACACGTCTCAAGGTCTATCTTCCTTGGGAACTGGGCCCTGGGGTTCATGCTGGCGTAGTAGTGGTTCTTGATAGCGACCTGGCAGAGGTCCTCCTCAGTGGCCCCGTACCTGGCCATGTAGGCCGTGGCGTAGAGGGCGTAGTAGCCGGGGAACGTGAGGCCGAAGTTCTGGAACTCCCAGAAGTAGTTCCCGGCCCTGCCTATGAACTCAACAACCGTTGGCGTGGGGCTCTCGTTCATCTTCTCAACTCCTACGGCCAGGGCTATGTCAGCCTGGCCTGAGGCGACGGCCATGTAGGCGCTGGCGACCGCAGAGCTGCCTGAGGCGCAGGCGGCCTCAACCCTGTGCAGGGGCTTGCCTGTGAGGCCAGCGTACTCGGCAACTACGACTGCTGGCAGGGGCTCACTGCTCCAGCCCCCTGCGTTGGCAACTACCATGTGCTCTATGTCCTTTGGCTCAAGGTTGGCGGTCTCCAGCGCCTCCCTGATGGCCTCATAGGCCAGCTCGGCCATATTGACATCGTTCCTTACGCCGAACCGGGAGTGGCCGTAACCTACCACAGCCACGTTCCTCAAGGCGTCGCACCTCCTGGGCTAAGGAAGAGGCGGCCCTTATGGAGGTTCGTCATATCCTGTCAGGATGGGCTATCGGGTCACCCTTTTAAAGGGGGATGTATTAGGACTATATTATCTGCCCATGAAGGAGTCATTATTGTCGGCCCCCTCCTCAGTAGTTAATTCCCCTTATGTTACAGCTAGCTCGTGGTGAGAGCCTTGGTGACCTTCGAGGACGTGAGGAGGATCCTTGAGCAGCTCTACGCCAAGGCGTCAGAGGCCCTGCCGGAGATTAAGGGCTGGGACAAAGTCTATCAGTTCTCCGTGGCCGGCCTCGGGAACTTCTACGTCGAGATAAAGGGCGGCAGGGTCAACGTGGTCCAGGGCAAACACCCGAGCCCGATAGCGACCCTGTCGGCCTCAGCTGACGTTTTTGAGAAGATAATGAGCGGCCAGCTCGACGCCATGAAGGCCTTCCTGGCGGGCCAGCTCAAGATAACTGGTAACGTGCTGGACACCATGAACCTGAAGAGGCTCATAGACGCAGGGCTCGGTAAGAGCTGAGGTCAACGTAGCTGGGACCGTCAACCCTGGCGACCAACCACTCCCTTGTCCTTTTTACGATCGCTGGCCTCGTGTCCAGGGCTGAGAGTATGCCGGAGTCGCGCCCGTTGACCAGGACGAGGTGGGCCCTCAGCCCCTCCTCAATAGGCCTTGGGCTCAGGTCCAGGGCCCTGTAGCCACCCACCAGGAGGGCCTCAAGTACTTTCCCTGGGGCGTCCCGAAGGCCCTGCTGCCTCGCTATGAGGAGCGCTACCTCGGCCTCACCCCAAGGGTCAGGCTCAGACCAGGCGGCGTTGTCCGTACCCAGCCCCAGCCTCACGCCAGCCGTGAGGGCCTCAGCGACAGGCGGCGGCCTGAGGGAGTGCCACATGTTGCTCCTGGGGCACATCACGAGCCCTATGCCGGCTTCAGCGAGGGCCTCGAGGTCCCCCCTTGAGAGGTAGGTCCCGTGGACGACGGCCGTGAACCTGGCAGCTACGGCTATCTCTAGGTCCCCCATGGCCCTGTTAATGGGGTCCTCTGCCACGTGAGTCAGGGAAGGCCTATGCTTTGCAGCGAGCTCGGAGACGAGGCTTGGCGGGTAGTCGAGGGGGCTTGAGAGCCCGAGGCCCGAGCATCCCTCAGGGAAGCCGGGGCCGGGCGTACCAAGCACCAGGACATCCATGTCCTTGGGCAGGGAGGCCCTGGCGAGCTGGGCCTCGGCGCAGCCAGCGCCTCCTCCCTCCCTGAAGTCCGCCAGGAGGCCCACGCCGCGCGCGTACGCGGCCCAGTAGGTCCTCGCTATTGAGGCGACCGTCTCGGCGTGCCCCAGGGAGCCCAGGAGCCTGTACTTGAGGCCCTCGGGAGGGGCGACGAGGTCATGGAGCCCAAGCTCAGGCCCGAACTCGGGGAAGGCGCCGTCAGCGCTGTGAACGTGGGCGTTCGCTGGCTGGGGCAGCGCCACAGCCCATGAGCCACCAAGGGAGTCAGCGGGGCACGAGCCCCAGCCTTCTATGGACTCCACCAGGCCGTTGGCCGAGATGCTTATGCAGGCGCCCTGCCTAGGCTCAAGCCCCTCACCGACGAGGGCCAGCGAGGCCCTGATGTACATGTTCCTCAGCGAGACCTTAAAGTCCCTGACCTTTAAATAGGACTTAGGCCAAGAGAGGAGGGCCGCAGGGATGTCTTACATCGAGAAGATGAGCAGGCTTGTAGCCCTCAACCAGCTCTACATAATCATCTACAGCGTGTTGGCGGCCATAATTGGGGTTAACATCTACCTCTTCCTCCTGGTATTCGTCTTCATAGCCATAAGCATGATAGTCCAGAGCGTCCTGACCAGCAGCAACCTGAACGAGAAGGGCAGCTACGTGCCCGAGATACTCTCAGGCAAGAGGCTCTTCCATGAGGACAACACGAGGGCCATACAGACGAGGGACCAGCTGATATACCTTGACCTGCAGGAACAGACAAAGTTCTCCCTCTACACAACCTTTGGCGTCCTGATAGGCCTGGCGTACTTCTTCACGCTGTGGAAGTACATACCTGACCTCGCGTCCCTCATAGCGCTGAAGCTCTATGGCTCGTCCGCCCTCGAGTCGCTGCCGCTCTGGGAGGCCAGGCTTGCCCTCTTCCTGGCCTTCCTGGCCTACTTCGAAGGCTACTTCGTAATAAACCAGGGCATAATGATGTGGGCCCTGAGCAGGGTCAAGAAGCTCCCAGCCCTCAACATACCCACCTCTTACATAGTTACAGACAAGGGGGTGGTCATAAAGGGCCTCATGACTACCAAGGGCGTGAGGTTCCCACTACCTCCTGATGTGAGGCTCAACTTGGACAAGAACAGGAGGTTCGTGGAGCTCGTGAGGGACGGGAGGAGGACCGTGACCAAGCTGAGGCTCTACACAAGGAACCCGGATAAGCTTTACGACATACTTAGGAGGGTCGCCCTGGCCTCCTCCCAGCGACAGGAGGGCTAAGCGTACCTACTTCTCCTTAAAAGCGTTTTCAGCCAGAGGGGACCATGACTCCTAAAAAGAGGTCCCCGCAACAGGTGCCAGAGGCTGATGAGCGCGTCACAGGACGAGCAGGTATATGCGCTGCTGAGGCCGTACGTGGCGGCCTGGTTCAGGGAGAAGTACGGCTCCTTCACAGAGCCCCAGCTTGGGGCCATACCCCTGATAAAGGCAGGGAAGAGCGTGCTCATCTCGAGCCCCACGGGCACGGGCAAGACGCTGGCGGCCTTCCTGGCCATACTTGACGAGCTCTTCGCAATGGGCGAGAGGGGGACCCTCGAGGACAAGATATACGCTGTCTACGTGAGCCCCCTCAGGGCCCTTGACAACGACATGTACAGGAACCTCCTGGCCCCGCTGAGGGAGATAACGGAGAAGGCCAAGTCAATGGGCTACGACCTGCCGGAGATAAGGGTTGCCACGAGGACCAGCGACACCTCGCCTAATGAGAAGCAGAGGATGCTCAGGAGGCCGCCCCACATACTGATAACGACCCCTGAGAGCCTGGCCATAAGCCTCGTGGCCCCGAGGTTCAGGGAGAGACTGTCGACGGCCAGGTGGGTCATAGTTGACGAGATACACGAGCTGGCCTCAAGCAAGAGGGGCTCCCACCTCGCCCTGACGCTTGAGAGGCTTGAGGAGCTGGTCAGGGAGGCCGGCCAGCCTGGGCTGCAGAGGATAGGCCTCTCGGCGACCATAGCGCCGCTCGAGGACGTGACCCTTTTCCTCGGGGGCTACGACGATGAGGGGAGGCCGAGGCCCGTCGAGATAGTTGACGCCAGGTTTGCCAAGCCCTTCGACGTAAGGGTGGTCACGCCCAAGGTGGACCTCATACATGGGACCCCGACAAGATAAACGAGGAGATCTATAACACCATAGCTGACCTGTCGAAGACGGCCCAGGACAACCCTGTCTTCACGAACACTAGGAGCGCCACGGAGAGGGTTGTGTTCAAGCTGAAGAAGCTCATGAGCTCAAGGGGCTACATCGATATGGACGAGATAGAGGCCCACCACAGCAGCCTCTCGAGGGACGTGAGGCTTGACGTTGAGGAGAAGCTGAAGAGGGCCCTCCTGAGGCTCGTCGTCTCGAGCACAAGCCTTGAGCTCGGCATAGACATAGGGTACATAGACCTCGTGGTCCTCCTGAGCAGCCCCAAGAGCGTGAGCAGGCTCCTCCAGAGGGTGGGCAGGTCAGGGCACCACATAACCCAGGTGAGCAGGGGAGTCCTGGTCGTTGTGGACAGGGATGACCTTGTTGAGTGCACGGTGCTGGCCAGGGCGGCCATGGACAGGAAGATAGACAAGGTCCACATACCGAGGAGCCCGCTTGACGTGCTGGCCCAGCACATAGTCGGCATGTCAATCGAGAGGAGGTGGAGGATAGATGAGGCCTACAGGGTGATAAGGAGGGCCTACCCCTTCCACGGCCTCAGCTGGGACGACTACATGTCGGTGCTCAGGTTCCTCGGAGGGGACGAGGGGCTGGAGGGCGAGGGCGTCTACTCCAAGATAAGGCTTGACGAGGAGCTCGGTGAGTTCGGGAGAAAGAGGAGCGCCAGGATGATCTATCAGCTCAACGCTGGCACTATACCTGACGAGGCCAAGATCAAGGTGATATCGAGGGGCAAGAACATAGGGTCCCTTGAGGAGGAGTTCGTGGAGATACTGGAGCCCGGCGACATATTCGTCCTGGGCGGCAAGACCTACAGGTTCCTCAAGGCGGACGGCATGAAGGCGTTCGTTGAGCCCGCTGAGCACGAGAGGCCGACAGTGCCGAGCTGGTTCAGCGAGATGCTGCCCCTGGCCTTCGACAGCGCCCTCCTCGTGGGCGAGTTCAGGGAGACCATAGGGAGGCTCATAGAGGAGGGAAGGGTTGACGAGGCCCGAAGGCTTCTGATGGAGGTGTACAGGCTTGAGCCCCACGCCGCCGAGGAGGTGATTCAGTACGTCTGGGAGCAGCTCGCGTACGTGGGCGTCGTGCCGGGCAGGAGGACGGTGCTGATTGAGTACTTCCAGGACGATGAGGGGGAGTGGAACCTAGTCTTCCACACGCTCTTTGGGAGAAGGACGAACGATGCACTCTCAAGGGCGTTCGCCAGCGTCCTGGCCGACACCCTTGGGGTCCCGGTCAAGGTCTCGGTCACGGACAACGCCTTCATGCTGACCTACGAGGGCAGGGCGCCTGACGAGAACCTCATAAGGGGCCTGCTCTCAACGGTCAACAGCAGGAGCCTGAGGAGCATCCTCGAGAGGGCAATAGCCAGGACTGAGATGATGAGGAGGAGGTTCAGGCACGTGGCCCAGAGGAGCTTCATGATACTCAGGAGGTACAGGGGGCACGAGAGGAGCCCTGAGAGGATGCAGCTGAGCGCCCAGAGGCTCCTTGACGTTATGCTTGAGCTCATGCCGGAGAGCCCTGTCATCAAGGAGACCTTCAGGGAGATACTCGAGGACTACATGGACATAGAGAGCGCCAAGAAGGTGCTGGACTGGGTAGCCAGGGGCGAGGTCAAGGTCTTAGCCAGGGGCCCGCTCCCGTACCCGTCGCCGTTCGCCCACAACACCTTCGTAAGGGGCTACAGCGACGTGGTGCTAATGGAGGACAAGAGGAAGATACTGGCCTTCCTTCACGACAAGGTGATGGAGTACCTGAGGTCAAAGGGTAAGGCGCCTGAGGCCCTCAGCCCTGGGGCAGCCCTTCAGGGCGTTGATGGCGACGGAGGGGGCCAGCAGGCCGTCACACGTATCCCCTCTCAACAAGCTTCCTAGAGGCCGAGGCCCAGGGCCTGTCCAGGGCCAGAAGGGGCGAGACCAGAGCTAATGACGCCAGAGATGAGTAGAGGCTGAAGCTGAACGAGTCCAGGGAGTAGGAGAGCATTACGACTGGCACCATGACTATAATGACCAGCACGAGTCCCCTAATGCCTGCCTGTCCAGGGGTGAAGCCCTCGTACCTGAGCTGGGGCATCATGACCAGGCTGGCCGAGGCGAAGTAGGCAAGCACTGACAGCGCGGGGGTCGCTATGAGGAGCTGGGGCAGCAGGCCTATGGCCGGCCAGACGCCGAGAAGCCACATGGTCAGGTACGCTATGGAGAACGGGACAAGCGAGGCCAGGGTCACCAGCGCCCAGCTCAGGGCGCTCAGCCTCAGGTACCTCCCTGGGCTTAGGGAGGTGAAGGCGAGCCAGGGCCTCTCGTTGATGACGTCAGAGGAGCTGAAGCCTATGAAGAGGACCTCAGCTATGACAGCTGGCATGTAGAAGAGGAGCCAGAAGGTCGTGGTCCCTCCTGACCTAGCGTCCCTGACGGCCTGGTAGCCGGTGGGCAGGAGCCCCAGGGCGTAGAGGGCCAGGGCGGCGGCCAGCAGGGAGAGCGAGGCGGCCGCCAGGTAGCCTATGAACTTCAGCAGGCTCACCCTCCTGCTGAAGTACCTTGAGCCCCCTGCGCTGAAGCCGCCGACCCTGCCGCTCAGGGTGATCGAGTTGAGCTTCATCCTCAGCAGGGCCGCTGGGCCCCTGGCGCCCTGGAAGGACAGGACAGGCCCCTCAGAAGGTGAGGGCTGCGAGGCCTGGGAGCCCACTATGAGCGGGGCCCTGCCCAGCCTCCTCAGCGTGTATGACGTGAGCCCAACCGAGAGGGCCGCCAGCGTCAGGGTGCCAGCGAGGAAGTGGGCAGAGAAGAAGCTAGACGGGCTCACGGGGTTCCAGATGCCCGAGGCCGCCCAGAGCGCTATGGCTGAGGCCGCCAGCGCCCTCCTCTTGGCGGGCAGCTCGGCAACTGAGGCCGAGAGTGACGTCATGAGCAGGACGAAGAGGACCAGGTCGAAGGCCGCGTAGCCTGGGGGCACCTCAACGAAGGGCAGGTACCAGCCGAGCCACGCGACCGTCAGGAGGCCGCCAAGCATGAGCTGACCTACGTAGAGGGAGAACGCAAGCTCAGACCTGCTCACGGGCAGCGTGAAGAGGTAGTCCCTGTCTGACTTGAGGACAGCCATCCCGCCCTGCATTGAGGAGAGGAAGAGGAGGACGGCAGAGTACACTATGGCCATGACCCTGTAGGCCCTGACGTCAGCCGGGGGAAGGGTCGCGCGGCCCGTGTAGAGGTAGGCAGCGCTGACCAGGCCGTAGGCGACCATGACGAGGGTTAACGCCACCAGTCCCCTGCTCAGCCTGGTCCTTACGACGAACCACGCCAGCCTCAGCCTTCCCGCGGCGTCCAAGGGTCCCCTATGAGCGAAGCCCAGGAGGCTTATTTACGGGCGCCTAGGTGTAGCCGCCCTCCACCAGGTTGAGGGCAGCCCTCCTCCACGGGCCTCTCATAAGCATGAAGGGCAGGGCGGCCACTAGGAAGGCTATGGAGACGTATAGGCTCAGCATAGGCCCCTCGATGCCAAGCGCCGACCGGAGAGAAACGGTGAACATACCGGACACCACTGACGTGAACAGCAGGAACGCGAAGAGCTGCTTGCCGCTCGCGCGGGTCGTGGCGAGGCCCTCGAACTTGATCTGTGGCGTCAGGACGAAGTAGGCCGTGAGGAAGTGAGAGATGAGGGCCACGGAGGGCACCATTATGAGGAGCAGCGGCACGACCGCGAGGCACCCAGGCACCCCGACGAGCTCCAGGACAGCGTATGATAAGGCCAGGGGGACGTTGAGGATCAAGGACTGGGCGAACGTTATGAGCCCGCTCGACCTCATGTAGTTGCCCGGCTCAAGCGAGGTGAAGGCGAGCCAGGGCCTCTCGAGGCCCACAAAGGCCGTTGGCAGCTCCATGGCTGTGAAGATCGTTGAGTACATGGGCGGAAAGGCTACGACGAGGAAGAACACCATGAAGCCCTCGAACGACGACGTGGAGTTCTGCTCCGAGCTTAAGCCCCTGAGGGCCTCCAGCGTCAGTACGTCGAGCCTATGAAGTACGTATCCTGCGACGACGAGCGCGGCCGCTACTGCGCTCATTGTGACAAGGGCCCGTGGAAGGCGGGCCCTGCCTACTTCGACTCCAGCAGCCTCAGGTGTCCTGGTGCCGAAGCCCATTTGCACCAGGCTCATCCGGAGCTTAACGAGGGCCCTGAGCCCTCTGACGTCCTGGAATGACAGGAGCCCGCCGCCCTCAGCGCCCTTAGGCCTCAGGGGCTCGCTTATAGGGAAGCTGTAGAGGAGCGGGGCCCTGCTAAGCCTTGAGAGGGAGAGGTAGGTCAGGGCCGCGGTGACAGCCGCGAGGGTCAGGGTGCCAGGCACGTAGTAGCCGTAGAGGGCAGAGACGGGGGTCACGGGGTCCTTCACGAGGGCCGTCAAGGACCAGCCCACGAGGGCCAGGGACAGGAGGGGCCCGCGCCTTCGCCCGAGGTCCATCACCACGTGCCAGAGGGACGTAAGCATTACTATGAGGAGCGCCGTGTTGATTGCAGCGTAGAGCGGCGGGACGCCGAGGACCAGCTCGTAGACACCTATGAAGGCCAGCGTGTAGACGCCCGAGAGGAGCATGTAGGCTATGTAGAGGGCCAGGCCCAGGTCCCTGGGCCTCACGGGCAACGTAAATAGGTAGTCCCTGTCTGACTTCAGCACTGACATCGGGGCCCCCGCTGGGAGCGGGGCCAGCATAAGTATGACCAGCATGAACGTCATGTAATCCCTGAAGAACTCAGTGACACCTGGTGTAGGCGGTGAGCGGGCCTTAGAAAACATCATAGAGAGGCCAGTCGCCAACACGACTAGTGCTACGATCAGAAGGAGCGCTAGGACGCCCCTGAGAGCCTCGTCTTGATCACGAACCTTATCAGCTAAGGGCCGGCACTTCTCATCTCCTGGCCACAACGCTCTCTATGGGCTCCTCCTCGTGGGCCATCCTCCTCAGGTCCTCAAAGGTCCCCTGCCATATCAGCCTCCCGTTGGATATCATGACTATGTTGCTGGTCAGCCTCCCGGCCACGCTCATTATATGCGTCGAGACCAGGAAGGTCGCGTCCATATTCGAGAGCACAGAGACCACCTCCTCCTGGGTCGGTATGTCGAGGTAGTTGAGGGGCTCGTCGAGGAGGAGGACCTTGGGCTCATGTATGATGGCCAGTGCTATTGCCAACCTCTGCACGTTACCCCTTGAGAGAGCTGAGACCCTGTACCTCTCGTACTTCCTAAGCCCCAGGAGGTCCATGACCTTCTCGGCCCTGTCCCTCGGGTCATCAAGGCCCCTCAGGGCAGCTATGTACTCCAGGTTCTCCCTCACCGTCAGGGCCAGGTAGGGGGTCGCGTCCTCAGGCAGGTAGCCTATGTACCTCTTGACCTCATAGTCCTCCACGGGGTCCTTCCCAAGGACCCTCACGACGCCAGCGTCGGGCTTTAGCAGGCCTGCCAGGAGCCTCAGCGTCGTTGTCTTGCCGGCCCCGTTGGGGCCCAGGAGGGCGTACCTTCCCCCCTCGGGCACCTCGAAGGAGAGGCCCCTCAGGGCCGGGGTCGAGCCGTAGAACTTGACGACGTCCTTAACCAGTATCGCTGCCACGCTGGCCCCAGCGACTTCTTGACGGCCTGACTTTAAACTCTTCAGGCAGGTTGGCAAGCGGCGCGCCTACCAGCTCAGGCCCCCTAATGTACCAGGCCAGCGAGGCCCCCACTCCCAAGGCCCACATGGCGGCCGCGAACGTCAGGTACTCGACTGGCGTCATGGAGGCAGTGGCCAGGTAGCTGGCGGCCAGCAGGACGTAGGCTGCTATCCTGACCAGCGAGACGCCGGTCCCCCTGAAGTTAGTTGGAAACGCTAGGGACTCCAGGACGTTCCTTGAGGCCCACACGGTCTCGGTGAAGACGCCGTTAACCAGCAGGAGCGCTAAGAACGGCACAGGCCCGAGCCTGAGGACTAAGACCGCGGCCACGGTGGTCACGAGCCCTCCTAGGTAGCTGGCCAGGGTGAAGCCCTTGCTGCCCACGTAGGTGACAAGGTAGGCGGCTATGAAGCCGCCTAGGACCTCGCCTATGAAGTACACCAGGAGTATCTCGTTGGAGACGCTTGGGAACTCCTCAGGCCCTATGCTGAGGGCCAACAGGCCAAAGGTGAGCACTGAGGATATGGCCATGAGGGTGAGCGAGGCCAGGGCGAACCTGGCGCTCTCGTAGTTCAGGCTGACCCTCCCCCTCCTCTCCCTCGGCAGGGAGGCCCAGGGCCTGGACTCGGGCACGAGCGACCTGGTTATGACCAAGACTGATATGGCCAGCCCTATGAGGACCCCTAGGGCCAGCCTCTCAGCGTTGACCGACACGCCGCTCGTCACTAGGGCTAAGGCGGCGGCCACGACTGCACCTACGTTTCCAACGTTGGTTATCAGAACTACCACCCTCTCCTTTATGTCGACGGGGGCGCTCTCAACTACGTAGCTCAGCACTACAGGGATCTCGCCCCCTATGGCGGAGTACACTATGAGCAGCCCGGCCAGCAACTCGTATATGTTAGAGGAGAGGATCACAAGGGCTGAGCCAACGGCGTAGACGGCCAGCATGCTCAAGTACGTCAGCTTCCTCCCCCGCAGGTCCGTCAGCCTCCCAAAGGTGGAGTTGCCTATGATGGTGCCTATCGGCATCATGATGAAGAGCAGGGGGACAGCCCAGCCCTGCACAAAGGACCACTGGACCGAGATTGGCGAGAGGGTGACGAACACCCCCTCTAGGAACATGTCAAGGGTTGTCGAGAGCATCACCAGCTTCTGCTCCCTTGTCAGCATGGTGGTTCTACCACGCCGCAGTAACGTGACCTTAAAAGCGTTAGGGGAGAACCCTTGACCTCAACGACTCCTCCAGGACCCTCATTATGGCGTCGGCCACGGTGGCCCCTATGAGCTCCCTCGTCAGCCCCTGTCCAGCCCTGGCGTTGAGCCTCTGGGGGCCTGGGGAGGGCCTTGAGAAGACCCTGGCCCCCCTGGGCGATGGTAACGCCCTCTCGCACTCCCCAAAGCTTACGCATGGGTACCCGAGGGCCCTGAGCACCTCCCTCTCGGCCTCGCTGGCGTGCCCCACGTCAATGTCCAGGGCCTCCCAGTAGTCAACGAGCACAAGCCTGACGCCCTCAGGCAGGGACGGCATGAGGTCCCTGAGAGCGGCCTGGATAGCCGGCGAGTTCCCGTAGTGACCGTTCAGGAAGGCCACAGCCTTGGCCCCGCCCTCTACAAGGGACCTGGCTATCCCCTGCACGAGGCCAACTAGGTGCTGGAGGGGCACCGATATGGTCCCAGGGGCCCCCTGCCACTCAGCTGAGAGGCCGTAGGGAATGGCCGGCATGAGGACGCATGGGGTCCCCGAGCGCTCTAGGTGCTCGCAGGCCGCCTCTGAGACGGCCTCAGCTATCATGAGGTCGGTGCCCAGGGGTCCTTCACAGTGCTGCTCAACGCTGCCCACGGGCACGATGAAGACAGCCCTGTCGGCCAGCTCCCTGAACTGCCCTGACGAGAGCTCGACGTACCTCCTCAAGGCGCCTCCCCTGGTTGAAGGATCCAGGGGCTTAACAGCGTTGACAATAAGGCCGCCATAAGTAAAAAGTGAGAAAAATCCCACGGGCTCTCTGGCCTGGGGAGGCCCAGTGGGCAAGGTCAAGGTGAAGTTCCTGGGCTACATAGCTGACCTGGCAGGCGCCTCAGAGGCAGAGGTTGACGTTGAGGGGGAGGCCAGGGTTGAGGACATAGCGCCGGTCATAAGGAAGCTTAGGAGGTCAGACTACGTCCTCCTTGTCGACGGCAAGGGGGCAGAGCCCGACACGCCTGTGAGGCCCGGGAGCGTCGTAGTGATACTGCCCGAGACGGGCGGCGGCTAGGAGGAAGCCAGCCACCTGGTCAGGGTTATGTCGTCAACGGCCCCGCAGACCCTGCCCCCGCAGAGCACGGGGGCCACATCAACGCCCTCCTCCTCCATCACCCTTGCGGCCTCCGAGACCGTGGCCCCCTCATCTATGTAGGCGCCTGGAGGCACGGGCAGGTCTGAGACCCTTGTCATGAGTCCCTCCTGCCCCTCCCTCGCATACCTCGCCACTACCTCCCTCACGGTCAGGACGCCGATGAGGAGGTCGCCGTCGAGGACTAGCACTCCGCTCGTGCCCTTCGAGATCATGGCCTGGGCGGCCTCGAGGAGCGTTGCCCCGAGGTCAACGTAGGGGTAGGACTTGACCAGGGCCCCGCTGAGGGGCCTGCTGCCGAGGGCCGACATAGCCAGGGCGGCCACAACGTCATGGGTCGTCAGTATGCCGAGGGGGTTCGTCTCGGAGCCCACGATGACAGAGGTCACGTTGTTCGACGCCATGACCTTGGCCGCCTCGAGGAGCGTCGCCGTGGGCTCAAGGAAGGCAGGCACCTCGAGGCCTGCCTCGGAGACCCTGAGGGAGGAGGGGTCAGCCCCGGTCGCAAGGATCCTGACCAGGTGGTAGGCGCTGAAGATTCCTATGACCCTCCCCTCCTCAGTTACAGCTAGTCTCCTCACGCCCGCGGAGGCCATGAACTCGGCTGCCTCCCTGACGGTGCTTGTCGAGGGGACCGTGAGGACCGGCTTAGAGGACCTGGCCAGGACTGTCTCAATCAAGGCCTTCACCTTCAGGCCCTCAGGACTATCCTGCCGTCCCTCTCCCTTGAGAAGAGGAGGCCAAGGGCCTCCCTGGCCTCGGAGAGCTTGAGCCTCTTCCACACCCTGACCTTAAGCAGCCCCCTCGAGGCGAGCTCCAAGAGCCTTGCCATCTCCCTCCTCGTGCCTCCCGTGGTGCCTATGACTCTGAGCTCTCTCGAGTAGATGTTGCTGATTGACTCTAGGCCCGCCTCCCCGGTCAGGGCCCCGAAGGTCACGAGCTTCCCCCTTCTGTCGAGGAGCCTGAGGCTTGTCGTGATGGTTCTCTTCCCTATGGAGTCAATGACGACGTCTGCCAGCCTGTTGCCGCCGGTCATCCTCTTAAGGGCCTCAAGGCTCTGCTCAAGTGGGGCCACCTCGTCAGCACCGAGCTCCTTAAGCCACTCCTTGCTCGTGACGGCAAGCACCCTGGCCCCCATGAGCTTGGCGAGTTGCACCGCGAACTGGCCGGTGTTGCCGCTGGCCCCTATGACGACTACGGTGTCGCCCGGGACCACGCCGGCCTCGAGGAGCGCGTGGAAGGGGGTGAGGGCTGCGACAGGGATCGAGGCTGCCAGGTCCCAGTCAACGGAGTCGGGCAGCCTGAACACGTTGGTAGCCCTCGCTATGGCGTACTCTGCCCAGCCCCCGTTGCTGGAGACGCCGTAGAGGCCGCCGTTGCGACAGAGGTGTTCGTGGCCTGCGAGGCAGAGGTCGCAGGTGCCGTCGAAGAGCCTCGGGTAGACTACGACCCTGTCGCCGGGCTCCACTCCCTGAACCCCCTGGCCTACCTTAACGACCTCCCCAGCCACCTCGACGCCAGGTATGTGGGGCATGGGGCTAACGTTTCTCATGCCCGTGACCGTGTAGTAGTCGACGGGGTTGACGCCTGAGGCCACGACCCTTATCATTACCTCGCCTGGGCCGGGCGAGGGGTCAGGCACGTCGGTGAACCTGAGGTGGTCAGGTCCAAAGGCCTGAAGCAGGTTTGCCTTCAAGGTTCCCCTTCCTCTTGGGCAGGTCGGGAATATTAAAGGGTCTGTGCGCATCTCGCGGCCGGACAGGACGTAGGCTTTAATAGCTGGATACCGTATCCAGAGGGGAGAAGATGCGGGTCGGCATAGTCACCAGCAGGACAGCTGAGCCGCTGGTCAGGGAGACGGTCAGCGGCGTCAGGGACGTGGAGGCCATGGTTGTAGCGCTCCCAGTCCCGGTCATATCAGTGCTCTCGACCAGGGCCATAGCGTCAATCATAAGGTCGAGGCCTGCTCTGGCCAAGGCCCTATCCTCCGTTGACATGGTCATACTGCCGGGCACCGTGAGCGGGGACGCCGGCGAGGTGGCCAAGGTTGTGGAGAGGCCCACGTACAAGGGGCCCAAGTCCCTTGGCGAGCTCCCGGCCACCCTGGCCCAGGTCGCCAGGGGCGCCCAGCTCGACGCCGTTAAGAGCGCCGACGAGGTCCTGGGCTCCCTTATGCCGAGCCTGAGCTACGAGGAGGCCTTCAGGGTCGGCGACAGGCCCGTGGCGCGCAGGGGCCCTCCACTCGTCATTATGTCTGAGATCGACCCCTCCGTGCCTTCGAGCAGGGTTGCCGAGGCTGTTGCCAGGCTGTCGGGGGACGGCGCTGACGTAATAATTGTAGGCGCCGACCCCTCGTGGCGCCCTGAGGAGATAGCCTCAAGGGTGAGGGAGGCGCTCAGGGCTGGGAGGCCTGTCCTGGCCGAGGCGCCTAATGAGGAGTTCGCTGAGAGGGCCCTGGAGGCAGGGGCCGAGGGCGTTGTAATGGCCGCGGCCATGGCCCTCAGGGCCAGGGACTTGCTCAGTGGAAAGGTTGTGGTGGCCTCCTCAGGCGACCTCGGTGAGCTGTCCGATGCCGAGGGTAGGCTCTCGGGCTCAAGGCTGATCCTCGACCCCGTTGTCGAGATGCCGCCGCTCGGCATGGTGAGGAGCCTCTCCAGGTACCTCGAGGCCTCCTCGAGGCTCAGGTCACCAATCCTGTTCTCGGCAGCTGACGTAACGGAGGACGTGGAGGCCGACACGCTCGGGGTCCACGCGCTGCTCTCCCTTATGGCTGTCGAGCTGAGGGCCTCGGCCTACCTGGTGGTTGAGGAGACGTATAAGTCATACAGGTCAACGGCTGAGGCCAGGGAGGCCCTGAGGCTGGCTGAGACCGCCTGGCAGCTCAGGTCCACTGAGAGGGGGATGTTCAGCAGGCTCCTCGTGGTGAAGCAGGGCGTCAGGCCGCCGAGGGCGGTCCAGGCCGCCGAGGCGGAGGAGGTAGGGTACGTAGAGCCCAAGGTCTCGGCGGACCAGTACCTGGTGATCAACGCCGACCATGAGAGGGGGAGGGTCGTGGTCACCTTCTTCAGGGACGGCTCCCCTCAGGGCGCCTTGGCAGGCAGACACGCCCTGAGCGTGGCCAGGGCGGCAGTGAGGAGGTTTGGCCTAGACCCTGAGCACGCGGCCTACCTCGGCTATGAGCTGGCGAAGGCGGAGATTTCGCTGAAGCTTGGCAAGACCTACGTTCAGGACGAGCCCCTCATAGTTGTGCCCTGGGAGAGGAACGGCAACTCAGGGTGCTGACGGACTCTCGTCAAGGGGCCTGCGTCTCTAACCTCCTCAGCCGACGGGAAACACTAAAAGCCCGCCTAGGTCCACTGCGTAAGGGATGATCTGGCCGACATAGACTGAGGCAAGGGCCTATGAGGACGGGTCGATCGAGTGACCTTCTTCACTTCGGCTCCATTATGATGGCCCTTAGCCTTGACCTTCTAGAGAAGAGCACGTAACTTATGACGGCGAAGTCAGCTAATATGGCGGCGTGCATAACAGTGCAGTACAGGCATATGGCCCTTATCACTGCGAGCTCAACGTAGACCAAGTAGGGAACCACGGCGATGCCCACGAACCTCCACGCGAAGAGGGCCCTCAGCGCCAGCCTGGCCGCCGCCAGGGGCGCCAGGCATACTATCAGCGAGAGGCAGATGTTAGCGATAAACCACGCGGTCGCCAGGGCGTCGAGCGAGAAGGGGCCTACCCTCGAGTACGGGCTCGTGAGGACGGCATAGCAGTTGAGCTGAATCCCGCCGGAGTTAGGGTGGTACTGGCAGAGCGGGGGGAGCCTGTGAAGGGTGTAGAACTCGTACAGCACCAGGGCTGAGGCGGCCAGGCCAAAGGAGGACATGGTGAGCAGGAGGGCCAGCTCGGCCGGGGTCGCCCTTAGCCTCACTGCGACACCTCCGTCAGGGTCGGCTTCAGGGCCCTTATTAAGTCCTTAACAGACACCTGGGCCAGGCTTGTCGGCGTCCCTCCCCCCACCCAGACGCTCTCTTTTGAGGCTATGGATGAGTCCATTATGACCTTGAGCCCCCTTATGCACTCCGAGAGGGGTGTTACCCCTCCTGGCATGAGGCCAGTGAGCTCAGCTATCTCGTCAGGTGAGGCCGTCCTTATCTTGCTCGCCTTCATGAGGGCTGAGAGCTTCCTGTAGTCGAGCTTTCTGTCACCGGGCAGCAGAACCGCCATGGGCCTGCCGTCAACTATCAGCAGGAGGGTCTTGACTATGTCTGATGGAGGCGTGCCTGTGACCCTTGAGGCAGCGTCGACGGTCTCCACGCTCTCCCCGAAGTCAACTATTCTCGCGTTGACGTTATGTCTCCTTATGAACTCCTCGGGTGAATCAACGCAGGCCGCGATTAGTCACCGTCACTAATGTGGGGCTGCAGGGTTTTATGCTAGTCCTCGCAGCCTAGACAAGAGGGCCTTGCCCCCCCTGGTGATAGCCTCCCTGGCCCTGGCGATAGCGTCGATAGCGGTCTCGCTAGTCAAGGTGATGAGGCGTTGCCGTGGAGGGTGTGCGCGGAGGAGACGGTGAGCGTGGCCATGAGGCTCGAGTCCATGGGCTACGGTCTGCACGGCCATGACGTGACTGTGAGGGCGTGTCTCTGCTACGCGGACAAGGAGGGGCACGCCGACGTTGAGGCCCTCGCCTCGTCCCTGAGGGACCTGCTGAGGCCTGTTGACCACAGGCCCCTCTGGGAGGCGGTGGGGGGCGAGGGGAGCCTTGAGGACCTCGTCGCTTATGTTCACGAGGGGCTCAGGCCAAGGCCCTGCTACGTCTCAGCCTCAGTGCCAGGCAGGCTCGTGGAGCTTGTAGAGGAGGCCTAAGCCTATTACCTCCTGGGGCAGGCAGGCCGAGGAGCAGGGTTGGAGCTCAGGCCTCCCCGCGGCTTCAGGGACGTGCCGCCCGAGCTCGCTATACTCAGGAAGGAGATAATATCAAGGCTCGAGGCCGTCTACAGGAGGTACGGCTTCGACCCCCTTGAGACGCCTGCCGTGGAGCACTGGGAGGTGCTGGCGGGTAAGTACGGCGAGGAGGCGGAGCAGAGGCTCATCTGGAGGTTCAAGGACCCCTGGAGCGACAGGGAGTACGCCCTCAGGTACGACCTGACGGTGCCCCTGGCAAGGTACGTCGCCTCTCACCCTGAGATGCCGCTACCCTTCAAGAGGTACCAGATAGCCCCAGTCTGGAGGCACGAGGAGCCCCAGAGGGGGAGGTACAGGGAGTTCTACCAGGCGGACGTTGACATAGTTGGGAGCCCTTACCCGGAGGCCGACGCAGAGGTCATCAACGTGATAGTCGATGCCATGGAGGCCATAGGCGTGTCGGGAGGCTTCAGGGTGATGATGAACGACAGGAGGGTGCTGGCCGGCCTCTTCGAGGAGGAGCTGGGGCTCAGTGACCCGCTGCCCGTCTACAGGGCTATTGACAGGCTTGACAAGGTGGGCCCTGAGGGCGTGAGGGCTGAGCTGGAGCGCCTCCTCGGGGCCCCTGCGGCCTCAAGGGTCATGGAGCTCCTCTCCTTCAGGGGGGAGCCCAGGGACGTGCTAGAGAGGCTCAGAATGGAACACGGCTCAAACAAGAGGGCTGTGGAGGGAATTGAGCACCTGGCCCAGGTCGTTGACCTGGTGAAGAGGCCCTCGGCCCTCGTGTTCGACATGGCCTTGGTCAGGGGCCTCGACTACTACACGGGGCCCATACTCGAGGTCGTGCTGGACAGGCCCGCCATAGGGAGCGTGGCTGGGGGAGGCAGGTACGACAACCTGATAGGCCTCCTGGCTAAGAGGCAGGTCCCGGCAACCGGGGCCAGCATAGGGCTTGACAGGCTCATAGACGCCGGTGTCGAGGTGGGCCTCTTCAGCACCTCCAAGAGGACGTACACGCAGGTCGTGGTAGTCAACGTGACGCCTGAGAGCTTCAGGTACGCCTGGAGGGTGGCTGACCAGCTCAGGTCCTGGGGCTTCAGCGTCAGGGCTGACCTGATGAGGTCAGGACAGGACGTCCAGAGGAGGAAGGCGTCCAGGTGGGGCGTCCCGGTGCTGGCCTTCGTGGGCCCGCAGGAGGAGTCAGCCAACACCGTCACCTTCTACTCTCAGAGTAAGGGCGAGAGGGTGACTGTCCCGCTGGGCGAGGCCAGGCAGGTCCTTGAGAGGCTGCTTTCATGAGCTGCGTCCCCCTTGAGGACGCGGAGCGGGGCGGCGACGAGCTTAGGTGGCTCTCCAGGCTAAGGGAGGCAGGGCTTCACCCAGTAGACTACAGGGCCCTGTCATGGCCTCCTAGGTGCGGCACTGATGACCTGGGCCTTGGCTGCGCTCTGGTCAGGCCAAGCCTAGGGGCTGGTAACCTCCTCTCCCTCATGGCCTCTTTCCTCTTCACGAGGTGCCTCAGGGGTCGGCTTGAGGGCTGGGCCGCCGAAGTCGAGTCGTGGGCCGCCGCCCACGGCGCCAGGCCCCTGTCGGCCGTGGTCCAGGAGGTCCTCAGGGCCACGGCCTCAGGGCTGGCCTACACGCTGGACCCCGTCACCCGGAGGAGGGCCGTGGTGGTTCAGTCAGTGCCAGGCCTCCACCTGGCTCTCCTGACCCGGGGCTCGCCTCATGACACCTTCCTGCTGAGCCCTGATGGCCTAAGGGTGGAGGAGGTGAGGGTCCTGCCCAAGCCCAGGGCGCTGGCAGTAGGCCCCAGCGGCCTCGAGGAGGTCGAGGTCAGGGACCCTGGAGCCCAGTCAATAAGCGACGAGGTAGCGGTCGAGGTGGCCAGGCTCTCGCTCAGGGCTGAGGGAGCTATAGGGTCGCCGGTGGAGGTGGAGTGGGCCCTCGTCAATAACGGGGTAAGGCTCCTCGCCGCCAGGCCCCTGCCCGAGGAGCTGGTCAGAACCTGAAGTCGACAGCCTCGTTCTCAGGGGGCATGTACTCGCCCTTGCTCTCCAGGACCTCCAGGACCTCTGCTACCTCGCTCGGCGGCCCGTTGACGAAGAGCACGCCAACGTTATTGTCCTCCATTACGTTCCCCAGGTATAAGTAGGCGGTTGTCGTCATCTGCCCCCTCCTGGAGTAGTAGACGAGAACCGGGTACTTGCCCGCTCCCTCTGCCCACTCAAGGCAGTGTCCAACGTCCTTGGAGGCCTCGACGGCCTTGAGCACATGCCTGGGGGGCAGCACTATTATCAGCGCTGAGGCCCTGCTCAGCCTGACCTCAACCTTGGGCAGCTCGGACCCAAGCCTGAGCTCCCTCGGGGACCACCTGGACAGGCTCCTGAGGACCTCCTCCAGCTCCCTCCTGCTATCGTTGACGTCGATGGGCTTGACGATGTCCCTGGCTAGCTTCAGCAACTCTTCATGGACCCGCTCAGCGCCCTCCACCTCAAAGCCTACGTAGGCCAAGCCGGCGCCGGCGCTCAGAAAAGCTTAGAACTTCAAAAGGCTTAGCTGGAGCAGGCCATGTCTATAGCTGAGGGCGACTGGGTGCTCCTGCTGGTTGAGGGCAGGGAGAGGAGGAAGACCTACGTCTTCAGGGCCAGGGAGAAGGCCTCATACTCGACGTTCGCCGGGGCCGTCAGGGGCTCCCAGCTCGTGGGCGCGGCCTGGGGCTCAAGGCTTGAGCTTGAGAGGGGTATTGCCTATTTGCTGAGGCCGACTCTCTATGACATGATGATGCACGTCTACCCCAGGAGGAGCCAGGTGGTCTACCCGAAGGACGCCGGCTACATGACCTCCTTGGCGGGCCTCACGCCCGGCATGAGGGTCCTTGAGGCAGGCGCGGGGAGCGGCTTCCTCACGATATGGATTGCCGCCCACGTGTGCCCAGGAGGCTTCGTCTTCACCTACGAGGTGAGGGACGACATGATAGAGGTGGCCTCCGCGAACGTTAAGGCGGCCGGCCTTGAGGGGTGCGTTAAGATAAAGAAGGGGGACGTGAGGGCCGGCGTTGAGGAGAGCGACCTGGACGCCGCCTTCCTTGACATGCCTGACCCCTGGGAGGCCCTGCCCTCAGTTAGGAAGGCCTTGAAGCCCTCGGCGCCCCTCGTGGTCTTCGTGCCGACCGTGAACCAGGTCATAAAGCTGCTCGACGCCGTGTCCCGCCTCGGCGGCTTCGTAGTGCAGGAGGTCAGCGAGGTCATAAAGAGGGAGTGGGAGGCAAGGGCTGACGCCCTTAGGCCAAGCGTGAGGATGATAGGGCACACGGGCATAATAGCGCTCCTCAGGTCCCTAGCCTCATAGACGTGCTGCCTTCACATGGCGGTCTAGCTTCAAAATTGATCTGCAATATGCTCGTTGAAGCCGTTTCCGCTCTAAGGCAAGGCGAAGATGAGCCCTGCCTGGTCTTATGATTGGGAGAGGCATTAGAGGACCTGTTAAGGCAGAGGTGAAAACGAAAGAGAAGAGAAAGGGGGCTTAAGTTCGTCCAAAAGCCTCTCTGAAGGGCCTCCTTAGAGGCTCTTTACACTTGAAGCCCGAAGCGATACCTGCCCTGGTCATTAAGTAACTTACGTCCCCTGCATGGCCCTCTTGAACTCATCCCTTACCTGCTCTATGAGCTTCCTCGTCTCCTCGAAGGCAGCCGGGTCGTCAAGCGTTGATATATCCCCCAGCGGCTCCTGCCTGAGGACGGCCCTGAGGAGCCTCCTCATGATCTTGCCGCTCTTTGTCTTGGGCAGCTTCCTCACGAAGACTACCCTGTCCACGATGAAGCCGGCGTTCCTGGCGTACGCCTTTATGTCGTTGGCCAGCTGGTCAGAGGGCTGGTAGCCCGGCCTCAGAACGACGAAGGCAAGCAGGGCCTCGCCCTTCCCGCCTGGCAGGGGCATGCCAGCGGCCGCCACCTCGGCCACGGCCGGGTGGGTGCCTATGGTACTCTCGACCTCCATGGTCCCTACCCTCTGGCCCCCGGCGGCCAGGACGTCGTCGGCCCTGCCGAGGACGTAGAGGTAGCCGTCCTCGTCCATGTAGCCGTAGTCCCCCGTGTAGAAGTAGCCTGGGAACCTGCTCCAGTAGGTCTTAACGTACCTCTCAAGGTTGGGGTCGTTCCACATCTTCCCCAGAGCCGGGCTGAGCGGCTTGAGCGCTATGTAGCCCTTCTGGCCTGGGGGCAGAGGCCTGCCCTCGTCGTCAAGTATGAAGACCTGGGTCGGGGAGAAGGCTATCCCGGCCGAGCCGGGCCTGAAGGGTATCTCGCCTATGCCGTAAGGGGTCCCTGCTATAGGGCTTAGGTGCTCCGTCATCCAGTAGGCGTCAGCTATGGTGACGTCGGGCAGGTTCTCCCTGAACCACTGCCAGGCGCCCACGTTAAGCGGCTCGCCCGTGTTAAGTATGACCCTGAGGCTTGACGTGTCCGCTCCTCTGACGGACTCTGAGCCGAGGCTCTTGAGGGTGTAGAGGGTCGTCGTCGATGACCACACGTGGGTCACGCCGAACCTCTCGATGACCCTCGCGAACAGGTCAGGCTTGGCGCCCACGTAGCCCTCAAAGAGCACGGCCGTGACGCCTGAGACGGGGGCCGTGTAGAGGTTAGCCATGGGCCAGACAGGCCAGCCGAGCTCAGATATAGTCCACCAGACTTCGTTAGGTCCCAGGTTGAAGAGGGCCTTGAAGGTCCAGTTGAGCGCCACCACGTAGCCTCCCTGGGTCTGGGTTATCCCCTTAGGCCTCCCGGTGGTGCCGCTGGTGTAGTATATGGTGCCCACCTCGTTGGCCTCAACGGGCTCAGGGGGGACGTAGACCTTGCCCTTGGGCGCTATGTCCTCATAGACCAGGTCCCTGCCGCCCTTGAGGTTGAAGTCTGAGAAGCCCCTGCTCACCACGAGCACCTTCTCAACAGGCGTCTGGTACCGCTCCAGGACCCTGTCAATCATGTCCTTTATCCTGACCTCCTGGCCGGCCCTGAAGCCCTTGGACGCCACCACCATGACCTTGGAGCCGGCGTCCTGGAGCCTGAAG
Source organism: uncultured Acidilobus sp. JCHS (assembly GCA_000495735.1). Lineage (NCBI taxonomy): Archaea > Thermoproteati > Thermoproteota > Thermoprotei > Acidilobales > Acidilobaceae > Acidilobus > uncultured Acidilobus sp. JCHS. Next base: position 286,552 of record AYMD01000001.1, read on the forward strand.
GCCAGGACGTCATCGCTGAGGCCCGTGTAGTGGATGGCCAGCACCGCGCCGAGCCTGTGGACGGCCAGGCCGAAGTAGACGGCCTCGGGTATGCTGGGCATCATCATTGAGACAACGTCGCCGTGCTTAACGCCGAGCTCCCTGAGGACGTAGGCGGCCCTGTTGACCTCGAGGTACAGGTCCCTGAAGGTGATGGCCTTCACTTCAAGGGACTCATTGGTCCAGTAGAAGGCCACCTTGTTGGGGAACTCCTCGAGGTGTCTGTCGGCGGCGTTGTAGGCGACGTTCGTCAGGCCGCCGACGAACCACCTCTCGTAAGGCGGGTTCCCCTCAAGCGCCTTCTCAGGGTACCTGAACCACGATATCAGGTTGGCCTGCTGGGCCCAGAAGCCCGCGGGGTCCTTGGAGGCCCTCTCGGCAAGGGCCTTGATCCTCTTGAAGGAATAAAACTCCTCCAAGCCTTATTCCCACTATTGTAGGAATCTCATAACGTGGTATTTAATCGTTAATGAAGCCCTGTATAAGAGGCTGTAGCCAACTACATACCAACTGACGTCTTGCTTGCGGCGCCTCCCCTTTATCGCACAGGATCAGCTCGCCCTGAGGTATGACTGTCAGGTCTTAACTGGAGGCCCGAGCGAGGTCCTTCAGCCTCATCATTAATGATGAGGGGCCTGAACGCTGGGCCTCTCGCTTCCTCATAACGTCACGTGCTGGCCTTAAAGCCCTAAGGTAGGTCGTCCTAAGACACGAGCCCTGTGACTAAGGGTGAAGGATCCCTTAAGAGGGGTGCCCGTGGCGGAATTAGAAGTAATTAAAAAGGAAAAGCTATGCCACGAGTAAAACACAAGCGTAATAAAGGTCAACAAGAAGATTCCGCCAGGAGGTCCATGAGGTACTCGAGGGCCAGAGCGCCAGCCAAGGTGATACTGTTCGGCGAGCATTTTGTGGTCAACGGCTCAAGGGCCATAGCCACAGCGCTCGACCTATTTACATCCGTTACGGCGGCCGAGAAGGCCTCGTGGCCGCTCGAGCTTGAGTCGGCCTCCCTTGGCCTGAAGTGCGTCACAGGCCCTGAGCTGACGTGCAGCTCAAGGGAGCTTGAGCCCCTGCTGTCAACGATAAGGGCGATGCGCTCAAGGGGCTATGACGTACCTCCGGCCAGGCTCACCATAGAGAGTGACATACCTCCATCGGCTGGACTTGGCTCAAGCGCCTCAGTCTCAGCAGCCACCGCGGCCGCCCTTACGGCCCTGGCGGACCAGGACATAGGCCCTGAGGAGCTCTTCGAGGTGACCATGGAGGGCGAGAGGGTGGCCCACGGGAACCCAAGCGGCGTTGACCCCGCCACGGTGGTCTACGGCGGCACCATAGTCTTCAGGAGGGGGCAGGGCGTCCTGGAGAGGCTCGAGAGGGGGCTCAGCGTGCCCCTGGTGGTGGCGGACTCCGGCCTGAGGAGGAGCACGGCGGCCCCCGTGCTCAACGTGCTGAGGTTCCTTGACAGGGTCGGTCCCCTCAGGGGCTCCCTGCTGGGCCTCGTAGAGCAGCTGATAGACCTGGCCTGGTCAGCCATAAGGGGCAACCAGCTCGAGGACATAGGGGCCCTCATGAACATAAACCACGGCCTCCTCTCCGCCATAGGCGTCTCGACCCCTGAGCTCGAGGAGCTCATCTACGCCGCCAGGAGGGCTGGGGCCCTGGGCTCCAAGCTTACGGGGGCCGGCTGGGGAGGGTCGATAATTGCGCTGCCTGGCCCAGGCTCAGTCGAGGCTGTTCTCGAGGCCCTGAGGTCAAGGTCAGGCTGGGTCAGGGCCCTTGGCTCAGGGGTCAGGGGAGCGCAGGTCATTGAGGTGAGCCCCTAGTTATCCTGAGGCATGGCGGATACATCGGCAAGGCCCCTATGAGGTCAAGGCCTTCTTAGCGTTCATCTAGTATTACCTACCGTTCCCTAACATAGGGGCTTTGACTTGAATGATAGCGTGGGGGAGGGCTTGAGCCAGCAGAGTGAGAAGGCCGTTAGCAAGGAGGACCTCGAGGCCTTCCTGAGGAAGAGGGTCCAGGAGCTTGAGGAGGAGCTGAGGACCCTCAAGGCCCTGCTGGAGTACATCGAGGACGCAGGTAAGCTGAGCCCCACTGAGAGGGCTGAGGACGTCAAGGTGGGCAGGAGGAGGGTGGCCAGGGTGCTGAGGGGTGAGAGCTACGTGAGGGCCGTGCCCGAGGTGCCCATGGCCCTCCCGAGGGAGGTCAGGGAGTACCTTCAGACGGTCGAGGCCGAGATAAGGGCGTACCAGGCCAAGTCTGAAGCGGGAGAGGGCGTCAAGCTGGTTATAAGGGAGAGGCCTGACGGCACGGTCGCTGAGGTGAAGTTCGATGGCCTCTTCACGACCCTTGAGGTACTAAAGGCCAAGGCGGCCCTCAAGTACGCCATGGAGACGGCCTACGAGGTCTACAGGGCCCAGCTGAGGTCCAAGGGGGCCGAGGAGGAAGAGGAGGGGGCCCAGGGGCCTGAGGGAGGAGCTGAAGACGTGGAGGGAAGCTAATTTTCCTCCCCCGCCACACACGGTCAGCGGTGGGCCTTGGCCTCAGCGGCGGAGCTGGTAAAGGCCTTCATGAGGGGCGTGGCCCAGCAGGTCTATGTAGTAACAGCAAGGGGCCCAGGGGGAGGCTACGCGGCCCTGACAGTAAGCAGCATGACAAGCCTCAGCCTCAACCCTCCCCTCATACTTGTCTGCATAGATAAGTCGAGCAGGAACCACCAGGTCCTCGTGGAGGCCCAGCACTTCATAGTGACGCTGCTCTCAAGCGAGGATGAGTGGGTGTCGCGCGTGATGGCGGAGCCGGGGGACCCGCTGGAGAAGCTGAGGAGGGTCAACTACGTTGAGGGGAAGTACGGGCCCATGCTGCCCATCCCCAGGCCTTACCTGGTAGCCAAGAGGTGGGCTGTGTACGACGGAGGGGACCACTCCATAATAGTCGGTGAGGTCATAGAGGGCGAGGCGCCTCAGGTCAGGTGCCCCCTGATCTACTACAACAGGGGGTACACGACGATACGGGGCTGCTAGCGTCAGGCCCAGGTCCCCTGGACATATTAGGGCCTTGTAGTCAAGGACGGCCGGAGCCTGCCTAACCCGTTCCGTAAAAGCACCTTAATTCGAAAGCCTCTTAACTCACATTGGGAACTAACGCGTAATAAGGGGGCCCAGGGACGGAGGATCAAGGAAGCATAGAGGAGGAACTGGGGTGGATAGCGTTGGCGTTCGGAGGGCCAGCGGTTCCATACGTGCCGACTAGGCCTGAGGTCCTGGACATAGTCTTTGAGGCCCTGGACCTCAAGGAGGGCGACGTGCTCTACGACCTCGGCTGCGGGGACGGCAGGATAGTCATAGAGGCCGCCAAGAGGTACCCTATAAAGAAGGCCGTTGGCATAGAGCTGAGGGACGAGCTAGTCAAGGAGGCCACCGAGAGGGTCAGGAAGGAGGGCCTCGAGGGCAGGGTGGAGATAGTGCACGGCGACTTCTTCAGGGTGCCCATAAAGGAGGCGACAGTTGTCTACATGTACCTCCTAACCAGCGTCAACGAGGCCCTCAAGCCGAAGCTGAAGCAGGAGCTGAGGCCTGGGACCAGGGTCGTAACGCTCGACTTCCAGATACCCGGCTGGAGGCCGGTAAGGGTTGTGGGTGATAGGAGCGGCTGGCAGAGGACCCTGTACGTATACGTTATAGGGGACTCTGACTCCTAGCGCCTGCGCAGGAGGACTGCCAGCAACGCTGCGGCAATAGCAATAATTACTATGGGGGCGATCACGTAAGCCCGGCTCAGGCCCTTCTCATAGACCTCTATTATAGCGACCCTCCGCCCACTCATGTTGACGGCGGCCAGGTAATAGGAGCCCTTAACCTCAAGGCCTCCCAGGACCAGCTGCCCTGGGGCCAGCTCGGTCTCATTGATGAGGGCCCCTCCCCAGGGGTTAAGGAAGAGGTAGGGAAGACACAAGATGCCGGCGCGGCCCCAGGCCACCTTCGCGTCAGAGATGAGGATGCCCCAGGGCGACCAGTAGGCCCCGAAGACCGCGCTCGCAGGTGGCATGAGATCAGAGACGTTGAGGAGGCGGTAGGTCGAGGTGTCAAAGTATACAAGGACTGGCTGGGCCGTGGAGGTTGTGTACGGTCGGTTAATGTCGACAGACCCGTAGACGCCCCCATGGATGATCAGGGAGCTCGACACCATGGAGGAGCCAAGAACCAGGTACCACCCAACGAGTGGTGGGGGCATCGTGAGGGTCGTGTTGAACCGGTTAAGAACGGTCAGCGACCCTGAGGAGAGGTTCACGTAGGCAGGGTATATGGCGTAGATGTACGACGTGTTGGTGGTGGAGAGGAGCTTCAGGTAGGCTCCATAGAGGAGGCCGCTCGGCGAGGGGGAGGGGTCGACGAACCTATCCCCAGGCGGGAGGCTCACAGACTTTATCACTTCAAGCGACCTGCCGACCTGCCTGGCCACGACTACCCTGCCGCCGGTCATGGTAACGTTCAGGAGGGAGGCCACGATGACGCCGTCGGCCTCTGCCAGGCCGGTGCAGAAGTAGCTGCCATTGATGAGGAGCTCCTCAGATATGGAGCCGTCTGGCGAGACCTCAGCCACGTAGACGATCCCCGTACTGTTGCTAAGGTTGGAGAGGCACAGTATAGGGGCGCTGGGCTACAGGTAAGGCACAATGTTGGGGCCGAAGTGGGCTATGACCCTGTAGTCCCTGTTGCTTATGTTGAACATGGTCAGGTTGCTGCCCGAGAATCCCCAGAAGAGCAGCAGGATACCTTATGGCGGCAGGGGCGACACCGGGATATCGTAGGGCGGCAGGGACTGCAGGCCCTGCGGGTAGGGCAGGTAGGCGACAGTACTCGACGCCAGGCTCAGGGGAGAGGCCGCAAGGGCCAGGGTCGAGAGGAGCGTCAGGGCCAGGACCGCGATAGCCGCTAAGGCCTCTGCCCTCAATGTCCTTCAGGCTGGTCCAGGCGGCCCGCCCTTTTCTTCGTTTAGCTTGGCCGTCAGCTGGTCGTAAGCTCATTAAGGGTCAGGCCGGCCGAGGGCGTCTCCTTAACGTCATAGTACCTCTCGGCGAGCTTCCTCATGGCCGTCTTAACCTTCAGGAGCGCGTCCTCAAAGCCGACCCCCAGCTCCCTGGCTACCTCGCTCCAGGTCCTGCCCTGGAGGGCCTTCAGCACGGTTGCTTTCTCCTCCTCTTCGCTTAGTAGGCCCGAGTCAAGCGGCGCCCTGGCCCAGTACTGAAGGGCCAGGTCCCTTATCACGTCGTTAGTCGTCTCATAGGTCATGGTGCCGTAGAGGTAGGCCCAGAGCCTCTCGAGCTTAAGCCTGCTGAGTGGTTTCACCTCTGTGGTCAGCGGGCCGGCCGCCTTGAGGAGGGCTATCGCTACCTCAGGCTCCATCCCCCTGTAGGCGTCCTGGAGGCTCCCCAGGAGCTTCTCCTTGAGCTCCCTTGAGGCGAGCGTTGTGACCTTCCTGGCCTCCTCGCTTATGGGCCTCAGGACGAGCACGGTGAACTCCCCGCTGACCGGGTTCCTGTCGGGGCTTACGTGGATGACGGAGAAGCCGTTCCTGACCCAGAACCTCACCAGCCTGTCGCTGACGCCGAAGCCGCTCCCCACCCAGTCGTAGCCCTTCCTGACGGCCTCCTCGAATACATACGAGAGGAGCCTCGAGCCTATCCCCTTGTCCTGGACCTCGGGGTGGGTCGCTATCCTTACCACCCTCCACCCCCTGAGTGTGCCGAAGGCGGGAACCCTGAGGTGCTTTATGACGCGGTCAGGTATTATGTTGCCCTTGGTCTTGTCCTGGTTGAGGAGGGAAGCGCTGAGCTCAGGGCTGAGGCCCCCCTCCTCGGCAAGGAGCGCGGCCGAGACCACCTTGCCCGAGCTCGTGGCCACGGCCCTTATCGAGTAGTGGGGCGCATCGGCCATGAGGGCTAGGTCGTCAGGCTCGTTCCTGTAGTGGGCCTGAACGTATATGCCGAATATCTGCCTGAGGAGCCCCTCGCCCCTCTCAGAGAACAGCTCCTCGGGCGCCGTGACGACGTAGCTTAGCCTCCCCTCCCTTATGTCAACGAGGTCCTGCTCCTCAAGCCTGGCTGGCTCAGCGTCCAGGAGGAGGACGTCGAACAGCCACGCCTCTATTGGGTCGTCCTCTGAGTACCTTATGGGCTCCTCCATCTCGTAGGTCCTCAGCTCGGTCCTAGGGTCCCTCCTGACCTCCCCGAGGAACCTGACGCTGAACCCCCTCCCGGCGCCTTCGTAGCCGTGTACGGTTGAGGCCACCAGGATCCTCCTGTGGGCCCTCCAGATCCTGTGGAGGAGCGGCACGGGCAGGCCGCTGGCCTCGTCAATTACCACGAGGTCGGCCTCCTGCTCGGGCACCTCAGACGGCCTGACGTACTTGACCCTGAAGCCCTTCCCCCTGAAGCCTATTACCTCCTCGCCCTTCCTCTCCACGCTGACCTCCATCTTCAGGGCTTCGAAGGCCCTGCCGGCGAGCTCCATAAGGCTCTGGGTGTTCTCTAGGTCGGGCGAGGTGACTACCACCTTGACATTCCTTCTCCTGGGCGACCCGAGCCAGGCGCTTATGAGGCCGACCATGGCTATGCCGGCGGCGCAGCTCTTCCCCCTGCCCCTGTCAGCCGTTATCACAAGGAGCTTCCTGCCGTCCTCCGCAGGGGGCTCTATCAGCCACTCCGCGGCCCTTATGGCGTTGACCTGGTCCTGGGTCAGCGCTAGCCTGTAGACCTCCTCGGGGAACCTCGCGTCCTTCGGTACCTCGACCCTTCTCTCCTTGGGCGGGGAGGGCCTTATGGGCTCCCCGCTTATCACCTCGTCCTTGTCCAGGTCAACTATGAAGACGTTCCTGTTGTGCTCAAGCAGCTTCCTCTTGAACCAGGCTATGAAGACGTGCCTTGGCTCCGAGTAGCCGGGGACAAGCAGGTTCCTCTTGAACTCCGTCACCCTCGTGTCCCAGGGGTCCCAGGATGGGACCTGGAGGACTATGATGCCGCCCCCCTCAACTATGCCCGTCAGTATGCCAACCCTGTTGGGCTTGAGGTCGTCTACGAGGTCAAGAACTAGGCCCTGGAACGTGGTGCCCAGGTACCTCCTTGCGTCCTCGGCCTTGGTTATGGTGAGCTTCGTTACGTTGCACCTCTCCTTGACCGACCTCTTGACAAGCTCCTTCCTCAGCTGGGAGCCCTCGTAGCTCTCGTTGAATGCATAGAGGACCCTTATCTGTCTCTTCCCCTTGAGCTTCCTGACGAGGGACTCGTAGGTTATCAGCACGCTGGCCGTGGCCACGCCCACCTTCACAGGGTCGTCGCTGCTCAGCACAACCATGAGCCTCCTGTTAGAAGCTATGGAGGCCTTGACCGCGTGGCGAAGCAGCCTCCTCAGCCTCAGCAGGGACTCTGGCAGCCCCTTGCCCAGCTCGTATGAGGCCTCCTCAGCCTCCCTCCTTATCCTCTCCCTCTCCTCGGGGCTCCTGCGTACTCCTCCTGGGTCCACGGGCCCTAGCACCCGTCAGCGGCTCTGCGCTAACAGGGATCAGGGAGGCCAAGGTAATAAACGGGTTCCAGGCAGGCCTGCGCCCCTTATTACCTGATTGGGCCAGACATCAAGGGGGCCCCAGTGGAGTCAAGGAGCGTAAGGAGGCCAGCGCTGTGCCCGGCCTGCGGCGCCCCTGGATTCTATAACTATGAGCTTAAGGGGCCCGTGGACAGGGAAGGCAACAGGCTCCTAGAGATATCATACTCGTTTAAGTGCGAGGTCTGCGGCTACGAGGACTCGGGAGGCCTGTACATACCGCTTGACGCAGTCTACAGGATAAGGCACCTCCTGGTGCCGGAGGCCCTGGCCCTTGTCGAGAGGGTCAAGGTAATCACTGATGTAGCTCCTCTGGGCGTTAAGGCCGGAGCTGAGGCCAGCGCCACAACGGGGGAAGGTCGTTAGTTCTGCCCTTGCGTCACTAGCTGTTACTCTGCTCCTGAGCTCTGCAGGTAAGGGGTAATGGAGATGCCTCATGACCTTAAGGGCGCTAGAGGTACTTCTCACATACCCTCTTCATGACAAGGGCGTCCTGCTCAAGTATGGGGCTCTCGCTGATTATGACGCCGTCTATGCCGGTCTCAACGTAGGCCTTACACACAATCTCCCAGTCCGGCCCGAAGCCCTCCTCGGCCAGGGTGTGGTGCTCCCTCTCGCCCCCCTTGCCGTACTCTATCTTTGAAAAGTGGGTGTGCAGGGGCCTGACGGCCCACGAGCCAAGCTCCTTCTCGATCTTCTCAATGATCCTTATGACCTCGTCAACGCTGTTTATGGCCGCCCCCTCGGCCCTGGCGTGGAGGTGGGCCCAGTCAACTGCCGGCCTGACCCTGTCGTGGGACTGGCATATCTTTATGACCTCGTCCACGTCCCCCACCTGGGACTCCTTGCCGGTGGTCTCAGGGGCCAGCCAGGCCACCCTGAGGTCAAGGCCCTCGAAGACCCCCTTCAGGGCCTCTACGACTCTCCCCAGGGCCTCCTCCCTGCTCGCGTTCCCCTTTATGTAGCCTGGGTGGAAGACAACGGCGTAGGCGCCCATCCACTCTGATGCCTGGGCCGCCTCCCTGAGCCTCTCAACGCTCTTCGCTACGGTGTCCTCCTCCGGGCTGGCCAGGTTTATGAAGTAGGGGGCGTGCATGCTCAGGACAACGTCGTTCTGCTGGGCTACCTCCCTTATCCTCTCGGCCTTCTCCCTGGTGACCCTGACGCCCCTGACGGCCTCGTACTCAAGGGCGTCGAGGCCCATCTGCCTCAGCAGGGGCGGGACCTCCTCGTAATCGCCGCTGAAGTTCGTCGGCTTCCCCGCTGGCCCGAACCTCAGCCTCGCCAAGCCAGCTCCCCCTCAGGGTTTCTGGCGCCTGGAAGGTAAAAGGGGGAGCACAGGTCCTCCCGGGCTGACTGCCTCAGCGGGGCGCGTGAACAAGATGTTCAAATACTACTTAGTCCTCTATTGTATACCTGAGGGTACGCAGTTTGGGCAAGAGAGCTGGGAGCGGCATTGGCAGGAGGGACCACGCGGTCCTGGCAGCGTCTGTCGTCGTCCTCGTGTTGCTCCTCCTCATGGCCTACCTCACGCCCTTAGGCGTCCTGTTCAGCGCATCAAATCCCTACACAGGCGTCTACGGCTACTCCCTCAACGCGGTCGTCAGGTCTGAGACCCTTCACATAAAGGGCCTCTACAGGCCCGTCAGGGTCATAGTTGACAGGTACGGCGTCTACCACATATATGCCCAGGACCTGCACGACCTCTTCCTGGCCTTCGGCTTCATACAGGCAGAGAACAGGCTCTTCCAGCTTGACCTGGTTAGGAGGGCCGCCATAGGGAACCTTTCACCCATACTCGGCCCCTCCTACAGGTCCTACGACCTGTTCCAGCTCAAGATAGGCAACTACATAACTGCCGAGAGGGACTGGAACGAGACCCTGGAGCTGACTTCAACAGACTCCATGGCCAACATAACGGTCATGGCTCTCGAGGCCTACTCCCAGGGCGTAAACGACTACATAGAGTACGCCGAGGCCCACCACGAGCTCCCGTTTGAGTTCACGCTGTTGCGTTACACGCCGCAGCCCTGGACGCCTGTTGACTCCTTTGCCGTACAGCAGTATATGGTGGAGAGCCTGGAGTTCGGCGACGACCCCCTGATACTGTCACTGATGTACTACAAGATGGGCCAGCTTGCGAACTACCTCAACCCCCCGTTCCCGCCAATACCCCAGGTCTACTACGCCGGCTACAACGGCACGCCAAACGCCACGGTTGAGGAGGAGGCCGAGAACATATGGCCCATAAACTCGACCATAGCCCAGATGGCCTACGAGCTCTACAAGGAGTGGGACCCGCCCTTCATATCACCTCACGCAGTGGGGCACAGCAACGAGTGGGTGGTGTGCGGCAACAAGACGGCCACAGGCCGTCCAATACTTGTCGGCGGGCCGGTCCTGGGCTTCAGCCTCCCCTTCATATGGTTCGAGGCCCAGCTCGTGGCGCCGGGCTACGACGTCTTCGGCGTCTTCCTGCCGGGCGACCCCGCGCCGGTTATAGGCTTCAACCAGCACATAGCATGGACCCTGACGGACGTGCAGGCCATATCGTGGGGGATGTACTTCTTCGTGCAGACGGTCAACGGCACGGACTACTACTTCAACGGGTCCTGGCACCCGATAATACACTACTACGTGGACGGCGTCGAGCTCAACTGGACCAACTGGGGCCCGATAATGGTCCAGAACGGGAGCCTGGCCCTGGTAATGTACTGGCTGGGCAACACCTACTCCAACGACTTCGGGGTGCTCTTCTACATATCCAACGCCTCTAACTGGCAGCAGTTCTATGACGCCCTCAGGCACTGGCACGTGCCATACCAGAACTTCGCCTACGCCGACGTCTACGGCAACATAGGGGACGTGTCAGCCGGCATTTACCCCATATTCGCCTCCTCAGGCGGGGGCATACCGTACAGCCCTGACGCCATAATGCCAGGCGACGGGCAGGTCTACGTCAAGGGGTTCATACCATATGATGACATACCTCACGCCTTCAACCCGCCGAGCTGCTTCATAGTGAGCTCGAACCAGAGGCAGGTTGGCCCCTCGTACCCGTACTGGTACGGGGACTCCATGAGCTTCTCGCCGGGGACCAGGGCGTGGGTCGTCTATGACTACCTCCTCTACCACAACAACATAAGCGTGCAGGACATGATGAGGCTTCAGTGGAACGAGACGGACCTGGCCGCCGCCTGGTCGATGCCGACCATAATTAGGACCCTCGAGCAGGACTCCTCTAACCCCTACGTGGCGACGGCCCTCAGCTACCTTAAGGGGTGGAACTACACCATGAGCCCCGACTCTAAGGCCGCCACGATATGGTTCTACATCTACTCGGAGGTCTACTTCAACGTTATCTACGGCCTCTTCAACAGGACGGGCTTCTGGCCCGAGTTCAGCGCCATAAGGCCTGGCCCTGCGGGAGGCTCGTGGCCGGGAACCTTCGGGCTGGCGTCGCTCGACGAGGACGTCATACACTTGCTGATGACAGGCAACGGCACTCCCATATACAACGGGAGCGTCGACCAGCTCATAGTCAACTCGACGATAGAGGCCATGAAGCTCCTTGAGTCCTGGTTCCCCAACGGCAACTACACCTGGGCCAACTTCTACGGCTTCTACTGGCCGAGCCTGACAGGCGTCAAGGCCCTCAGCGTGGGCCCCCTGAGCGGGCTGGGCGGCGACTACTTCACCCTCAACGACCAGAGCGGCGGGGGCGGCGGCCCGCTCCCAACCTCGCCTGGGCCAGGAGGGCAGAGCTGGACATTCATAGCGAACATGGCCAACCTAAGCGACTCCTACGGCGTCTACCCTGGCGGGCAAAGCGAGAACCCGGCGAGCCCCTACTACGACAACTACATCTTCACATGGATAAAGGGAAGGTACCTGCCCCTGCTCTTCATCGGCAGCTCTCAGGGCTTCGCGCCGTCCGAGGTGACTGCTGAGGTGAACCTCTTGCCCTCGGGGTGAGAGCATGAGGTACTCCGTTAGCCTGGTCCTGGTGTTCGTGGTCACGCTTGCCCTGGCCTTCGCGCTCACGTACACTGGTCTGTGGCCCCTGACAGTGCTGGCTGGCCTCGTGGCCGCCCTGGCCTTCGCGCGGGAGTACGGCTGGTCATCACTGGCCTCCTTCCTCGGGGGCCTGACCTCCTCGGCCCTGTTCATAGAGGCCAACTACGCTGCCTCTGGCGCCCCGGCCCTCAGGGAGGCTTACCTCGCGGCCGACGTCGCGGGGGTGCCCGGGTTCACCTTCATAGCCGTCACGCTCCTGCTGACCGGCGTCTACTGTGTGATAGGAAACGTAATAGGGGTCTACATCAGGAAGCTGTTCTAGGGCCTTTTCATAGGGCCATCGGTGGTTTTTCTTAATTGGCGACAGGAATTGCGTCGCGGCAGGCAGGAAGTGGCCTCCTAGTGGACCCATCTACGCGCTGCCTTAGAGTCCCTCGCTAGTCTATCTACAGCTTAGCGTATACCCTTAAATGCAATTTAGATAAGTGAGTGAAGCGCTTGAGGGTGCTGCTGGCCCTTCCGCCCGACGTGCACAACCTCGAGATCTACAAGGTAACGGGCATGAGGGCCCCTCCCCTGGGCCTTGCCTACATAGGCACGGTCCTTGAGCAGGCGGGGCACAAGGTGAAGATCATAGACAGCCCCACGAGGAAGCTCAGGCTTGACGACTGGCTGGCTGAGGTCAAGTCCTTCTCCCCTGACGTAATAGGGGTCTCAATGATGACCCCCCTCGCGCCCAAGGGCTACCTGGCGGCCAAGGCGCTGAGGCAGGAGATGCCTGACGTGCCCCTGGTGGCGGGAGGGACCCACGTCACTTACATGTACGACGAGGCCCTGGACGCCGGCTACGACGTGGTGGTCAGGGGGGAGGGCGAGTACACCATGCTTGAGCTTGTCGACATCCTTGAGAGGAGAGGCCTTGACAGGGAGGCCCTGAAGTCCGTCAAGGGCCTCGCGTTAAGGGACCAGGGCAAGACCGTGGTGACCCCTGAGAGGCCCTTCATAGAGGACCTCGACAGGCTCCCGTGGCCCGACAGGGACCTCCTGGACATGGACAAGTACACACTGTTCGACAAGCCCATAAGGATAGCCCACGTGATGGCCAGCAGGGGCTGCCCCTACGGCTGCATGTACTGTATAACCAGCTACTACTGGGGCAGGAGGTACAGGTACAGGTCGGCCAAGAACGTGGCTGACGAGATAGAGCACGTAGTCAACAAGTACAAGGTGAAGACCATAGTCTTCACCGACGACGAGTTCACGGCCAACTGGAGGTTCGTGAGGGAGTTCGTCAACGAGATAAGGACGAGGGGCCTCGACATAACCTTCTCCTGCGGCGCCAGGGTCGACCACGTTAACAGGGACATAATGAAGCTCCTCTACGACAACGGCTGCAACGCCCTCTACTTCGGGGTAGAGTCGGCCAGTCAGGAGACCCTGAACAGGATAGGGAAGAAGATAACGATAGAGCAGGCCAGGAGGGTGTTCCAGTGGAAGAAGGAGCTGGGGGGCTTCGCAACAGGGTCCTTCATCCTCGGCTTCCCGTGGGAGACCGTGCAGGACATGAAGGATACCGTAAAGCTTGCAATTGAGCTCCAGCCTGACTACGCCCAGTTCACCGCCCTGACCCCCTACCCCGGCACCCCGCTATGGGACTTCGCCACCAAGCACAACCTGATAGTTGACAGGAACTGGGAGCACTACACCACCGTGAGGCCAGTCATGAGGGGCTTCCACTTCACAGCCGAGCAGCTGGGCCACATGCTGATCTACGCATACCGCAAGTTCTACATGAGGTGGGGCTTCATGGTCCAAGAGATAAGGGCGGGCAGGTTCGGCAACCTGGTGGAGGTCATACTCAAGGACCTCACGTCCTTCTTCGGTGACGCCCTCGGAAGGGTGTTCGAGCCCCTGAGGTGGGGAGGAGGTGAGGAGCAATGAGTGAGGGGTTCAGCCCCGTAGTGGAGGACGTAAGCGGGGAGAAGAAGGAGAAGGGCGACATAGGTCACCTGCTCGCGGGATAAGGTTTATCTTCAACAACCCCGTGACGAAGGCCTCGCTGAGGCTGGCCACGAGGACTGTGAGGGTGAGGTACGCTGACGGCACAGAGAAGGAGGCCCCCCTGATATACCACGCGCTGAGCGCCTTCGTGGGCGAGCAGATAGTCCAGTGCCCGCTCTCCGCCAGGTTCCTGATACCGATCATTAACAAGACCATAGAGGTGGGCATCAAGTTCCTTCACGGTGATATTGACGAAGCGAGGAAGTCCATAAAGGATCCCACGATAAGGAGAGGCGTAGCGCTCGTCATGAGGGGCCTGGGCCTCTACGGCGTCACTGTGCCCCAGAAGATGCCTGCGCCCTTCCTGGTAGTCTGGAACTTCACAAACATGTGCAACCTGAGGTGCATACACTGCTACCAGAGGGCCGGGGCGCCGACGCCTGACGAGCTGAGTCTTGAGGAGAAGCTGAGGGTAGTGGACGAGCTGGACAGGGCAGGGGTGGCCTCAATAGCGCTGAGCGGGGGTGAGCCCACTATACACCCTCACTTTCACAGGATAGTCAAGGAGATAGCGAGCAGGGGCATACACACGGCCGTCGCGACCAATGGCTGGGTGTTCGCAAACATAAACGAGCTCGCGAAGGCCAAGGAGGAGGGGCTCAAGTACGTTGAGGTCTCCATAGACAGCGCTGACCCAGACAAGCACGACAAGTTCAGGGGCGTCAAGGGGTCGTGGGAGAGGGCCGTCAAGGCCCTCGAGAACGCAGTCAAGCTGGGCATGGACCACGGCATGGCTGTCACGATAACCAAGCTGAACATAGGCGAGGTCAAGGAGATACTTGACCTGGCCGAGGAGATAGGAGTCAGGAGGGTCATATTCTTCAACTTCGTGCCGACCGGGAGAGGGCTTGAGAACATGTGGCTCGACCTTGACCCAGTTGAGAGGGAGAAGTTCCTGAGGGAGATCTACACCGAGATGAAGAGGAGGCCTGGCCTTCAGATAGTGAGCACGGCCCCTCAGTACGGCAGGGTGGCGCTCCAGGTAAGCGGGGGGCAGGAGGTGGCGCCCACTCACTTCGCCGTCAGCGGCGACCCCATAGTAAAGGCTGTGGCGGAGTTCGTAGGGGGCTGCGGGGCGGGCAGGATATATGCGGCCATAGAGCCCAACGGGGACGTGGTGCCCTGCGTCTTCCTGCCCATCGTAGTGGGGAACCTGAGGAAGCAGAGCTTCTGGGACATCTGGACTAAGTCGAAGCTCTTCGAGGACCTGAGGGACAGGGACAAGCTCAAGGGGTTCTGCAGGGTCTGCCCGTACCGCAACATATGCGGGGGCTGCAGGGCAAGGGCCTACGGCTACTACGGCGACCCGCTGGCGCCTGACCCGGGCTGCATATACAACCTGAAGGACTGGAATGAGCTTCAGGCCAAGGCTCCTAGGGTGAGGCTGGCAGAGCAGTCCTCAGGCCAGCAGTCAAGTCCTTAGACTATGGCAACCTCTATCTCTGTCTGCGTCAGGCCAAGCCCTATCCCGAGGAGCGCGGCCCTCAGGTTGTCAACATCTATCGTGAGCAGCAGGAGCGCCGCAGCTATCAGCGCCGGCGAGTAGGGGTAGCCCTCAAAGGCTGCCATAGCTGACCTCATGGCCGCGACCCTAGCGGACCTCCTGACCGAGCTCATGACGTCCCTAAGACTCCTGCCCTCCACCTTCACACGCCTCACCATTTTCGACAACTCAGTGACGAGAGAGGCTATGTCCTCGCTCAGGTTCCTCTCATAGGCCTCCGCCAGCGAGGCCCACCGAACGCCGCAGAGGGGCCTCTGGGGCAGCGCCCTGGCGAAGGTCCTCGGGTTGACCCTGAGCGCCCAGGCCTGGAAGGCCGCCAGCGAGGCCCACCCCTCGACCAGGGGGCAGAGGACCTTCTCGGCGTCAGTCCTGTCCTGACCGCCTATGGGCTCAAGGGCCCTCTGGATCGCTGCGAGCCTGGCCGAGAGCGAGTACCAGGTGAAGGCCTCGGGGAACTTGATATCAGAGAACGCCTCAAGGGCCCCAGCCATAGTCTTCCTCAGGGGGCCGCTCTTCAGGAGGTCGGGCAGCCTCGTCAATGAGGGTGAGGCCTCCAGCTCGGGCATCACGTCCCTGATTGAGGACCTGCTCCACTCAAGGGAGGGTAGCCAGGCGGGGGGACGCAGGCCCTCCGCGAGGGCCCTGGCCAGCGTCATGAGGTCCTCTACCTCCTTCACCTCAGCGAAGGCCCTCACGAGCTCCTTGGCCTCGTCGGGCGCGAGGCCCTCTAGCTCATCTATTACGCTGAAGTACTGCTGGGCCAGCCTCCTCTCGACGAGCCTCAGCTCCTTGGCCTCGGCGATCCCTGAGTACATGGTGTCCCTGAGCGAGGCCAGGGCCTCAGCCAGGGGAGGGGAGAGGTCCTTTACCCTTGGGCCCAGGAGGCCCGCCTTCAGGAGCCTGAGCCTTGGGACGATCTGAGCGTAGGCAGACGGGGACCCCAAGGCCTCAGCCACCCGACGCTATCCTCTTCACGGCCTCAATGACCGCCTGCACGGCCCTCTCGAAGTTCTTGTCGGCCCTCTCCTTCAGGTCCCTCTCGACCTCCTCAAGCCTCCTGGCCAGGTCCGCCTCTATCCTTGAGGCCTCAGCCTTGTAGAGCTCCTCGAGCTGCCTTGAGGCCTCAGAGGCTATCACGTCGGCCTCCTGGGAGAGCTGGGCCGCGATTGAGTCTGCCCTCTTAACCAGCTCAGCCTGGACTGACTTCACGTAGGACTCGGCCTCCCTTATCGACCTCTCAAGCTCTATGACGGCCTCTAGGAGCTTATTCACGGCCTCCTTTGACATACCTCTCCTCTGGCCCTTGACCAGGGCCCCTTTAAATCCCTTTCAAGAACCGTCGCAAGTACCCTCGCATAGTTCTAAAATCCTCGCCAGGCACTACCCTAGGGCGTCTGGTAGTGGAGCGCGTGCGGGTCATAGGGGACGAGGTGCCCTACGCCAGGTGGCTCCTGGCGAGGCTCCGCGACAGGTCAACGTCACCTGAGGAGTTCAGGAGGTACATGAGGGAGGCCGGCAGGCTGCTGGCCATCTACTCCTCCCGCGAGCTTGAGTGGGTAAAGGTGTCTGTAACCACCCCGCTCGGGGCCCAGGCCGAGGAGCTCGAGCTCGCCTCGCCTCCCCTCGTAGTAGGCGTCCTCGGGGCGGCCCTCCCGCTTGTTGAGGGCTACGCCGAGGTCTTCCCGTCCTCCAGGATAGGCCTCGTGGCGGCCAGGCGGCTGGAGAGCGAGGGAGAGGTCAGGGTGGAGCTCTACTACAGGAGGCTGCCGAGGGTCCACACGGGCTCGGCGGTCGTCCTAGACCCTATGCTCGCTACGGGCAAGACCATTGACAGGGTCATCGAGGAGGTCAAGTCCATAGGGGCCGGGAAGGTGATAGTCGGCTCAGTGATAGCCTCAAGGCCGGGCCTGAGCTACATAGGCAGGAGGCACCCGGACGTCATGATTTACTCGCTCGCCGTCGACCCTGACCTGGACAGCCGCTTCTTCATAGTCCCAGGCCTTGGGGACGCGGGCGACAGGTCGCTGGGCGTCAGCCCCGACTAGCCCTCCTGCTGTTCAGGAACTCCTCTATCCTCCTGCTCACTGTAGGCCTCGCCGTGAACGCGGCCAGCGTCCTGAGGCCCTCGTCGCCTAGGAGCCTCAGCTTGGACTCGGCCATCAGCGCCCTTATCGCCTTGACGGCCTCGGGCTCGTTAGAGGCTATCTTGGCTGACGCCTCCTCGACCTTCCTCCTCAGCTTCTCAGCGTCTTCAACCACGTCATTTATCAGGCCATACCTCAGGGCCTCCTCAGCCGTTATCATCTCGCCCGTCAGCGCGAGGTAGGCCACTAGCTTAGGGTTGGCCAGGAAGACGCCAAGGGTCGGCGAGGCGGGCGGCACCATGCCGTACCTGACGGGGGGCAGGCCGAACTTAGCCCACTTGGTCGCGTAGGCCAGGTCGACGGCGTACAGCACCTCGAAGCCGGCCCCCAGGGCGTAGCCGTTGACGGCAGCTATGACGGGCTTCCTGCAGGCGTAGACGGCCCTGCAGAAGCCGCCGAGGCCCTCGTACATGAGCCTCCACGCCTCGTCGACGGTCGTGACCTTGGCGGTCTCCCTGAGGTCAACTCCCCCTATGAAGTACTTCTCGCCGGCCCCCGTTATCGCCACAGCGGCCGTGCGGTCGCTTGAGCACTCCTCGGTCAGGACCTTAATGAGCTCAACGAAGTCGCTGTAGCCGAGGGCGTTGGCCGCCTCCTGCCTGTCAACTATGACCCAGGAAGTGTGCTCAGTTCTCTCAACCCTTATGGCCAAGTCGGTCACCCCCGTCAGACTTCTTGGGGGGATATTAAAGCAAGCTAGTATGACCCCTTAGCCCTGTCCTTCATCGCTTCACGTTGCACGCCACTAGGCACGTGCTAGTGGGGCGGCCGTATCGCAGTTGAGGTCCTACCGTAACCATCGCGCGTAGCGCCTTAGGGTTAATGCTGAGGGCCCTCTTGTCGCTGCGAGCAGCAAGAGGCCCTCAGCTCCTGCTTCCCTGAGAAGCCGTTATCCTTATATGACAGCTAACGAGGCATAGACTAACGGCCCGCTACAGTCGTCACCATTGCCCGCGCGAAGAATCCCCTGTAACAGGGCCTATAGGCGCCTCTTGGCCTATATATCTTTTCTCAGCAATTATAACGCGCAAGACTCAATAATCATTACTGTGCGTTTCATGATTGTGAAAACATGAGAGCTCTTTCAGCCAAGGCTACGGCCATTATAGTAGTAATTGTTGTTGTTATCGCGGTGGCCGGCGCGGTCGCCTATTATATGATCAGTAAGAGGCCTACCACAACAACTTCGACGCCGATGACCACTACAACCACGTCGACTCAGGTCAGCACGCCAACAGGCGCCGTGACCCTGGTCGTGGCGACCTACTCGGGGGCGCCGGCAGAGCCTATACTTAGGCTGGCCGCGTCTATCTTCGAGCAGGAGCACCCAGGCGTCACCGTTGACGTGGTCACGTTCCCCTACGGCCAGTACATAAGCAACGAGCTGACGGCGCTCAGGGCGGCCGCGGCAGGGGGGAGCAACCAGTACGACGTAGTGACCTACACGACCACCACCGTCGGTCAGCTGGCCCCCTACCTGCTGCCCCTGAACTCCTCCGTCATAAACGAGACGGACATACTGCCGCCCGACCTCAAGGCCGCTGGGCTTTACCGGAACCCGCTCACGGGCAACGTAACATGGGTCGGGGTGCCTATACAGACTGACGGCATCGTTATACTCTATAACAAGAACCTGTTCAACAACATTACCCTTCAGCAGGAGTTCTACAGCGAGTACCACGTGCAGCTTGACCCGTGGACCTGGGGCAACTGGACCACTGTGCTCTATGTTGACCAGTTCTTCACATCGCACAACATAACGAAGTACGGGGTGCTCCTGCAGACCGTCCCAGGCAGCCTGCCGGAGAACTCCTTCATGTTGGTCTTTGGCTACTACTACGTGCACAACTCAACCCTGAACTGCGGCAACCCCTTCGGCGTCATTGGCTTCGGCACGCTCTACATGGGCTGTATACCGAGCGGCTGGAGGTTCCCTCCGCCCTCCTTCAACAACAGCGTGGGCGTTCAGGCCCTTGAGATGCTTAAGGAGCTGGTCAGCTATGAGCCTAACCCAGCTCAGCTCCAGGTGTCATTCGACAACTCGCTTCAGTTCCTCCTCACAGGCCAGGCCCCGGCCATAGCGGGCTACCTGGGCCAGCTGCCCAAGGTAGCTGGCACGCCCAACGCCAGCATGGTAGGAGTTGCCCCGCTGCCTGGGAACACCATTAGGATAGGGCTAACCTACATAGGGGTCAGCAAGTACTCAGTCCACAAGAAGCTCGCCCTTGAGTTCCTCCAGCTGGTCGAGTCCCCTCAGTTCCAGGAGATAGCCTTCGTGCAGACCTACGTGTTCCCGTCCTCCAGGCAGGCCTACAAGCTGATACTGTCGAACAGCTCAATACCGCTCTACCTAAGGCAGTGGGCCCAGGCCGCCTTGGCTGCCGCCAACTCAACTGCTTACATGCCTCACTACTTCCCTGGGCTAACGGGGTCCGTCTATAACCAGGCCGGGAACTACCTGTACGAGTACATAACGGGGAGCATATCGGACCCCATGCAGGCCCTCCAGGAGGCCGCTGCCACCCTGGCTAGGGCTGTGGAAACGTATTACAGCAGCTACAGCACAACCACGACTACCAGCTAGCCCTAGACGCTACTTATTTGGGACGTCTTTTTCCTCTTCTACTTTATTTGTCACTATGAATGCCCTTCTGTAGCCTGGCCCCTCAACTATCACAGCCCTCCTGGGCCTGGCCGCGTCTGCCGAGAGGTAGGCAGCGAAGACAAGGGCTAGGAGGACGCCGTAGTAGGCTATGGTGATGGCGAAGCCGGCCCTCAGCGACCAAGGCGGGTAAGCGGTGAGGAGCAGCGCCATTATGAGGAGGGAGGCCGCCAGGGCCGCGATAGCCCTGCCGCCCCCGATGCTTGCACTGCCAAGCCTTGCTCTCCCCCTAATCACGACTTCCCCTGAGGGGGTCCTGATGACTACTTCCTCCCCTCTCACCTCATATGAGAGGGCGAGACCCTCAGCCCTCACGGCGCCCCCACGTCCTGGGGTCCACCTTTTTAAAGTCCTTAGCCCTTTCAAGGTCCTGGGGTAGGCTTGTCCACGGAGGCCGTCGTTAGGGCGGTGCTGGGCGCCGTCAGCGACCACAGGGCCATGAGGGTCCTGGCCTCGCTGACCTCATACAACAGGGTCCAGGGGACCATAGGGCTCGTCGACGCGGCCAAGCACGTCCAAGAGGTGCTGCTTCAGGAGGCCGGCGACTCGCTTGAGGTGGAGCTGATAAAGTTCGGGGGGACCAACGTGCCCGAGTGGATGTCGGCGCCAACGGGCTGGGCCATACACGAGGCCTCGGTGAAGGTCGAGGGGGGGACCGAGCTCACCCTTGAGGCCCACCCGACCCTCGCAGCTGCCCACACGCCGCCGAGCGGGGGAGAGGTGAGCGGGGAGCCCCTGATCGTTGACAGGGAGTGGTGGAGGCCTGAGTCGTACGCCAACGCCAAGGGCAAGGTAGTGGTGAGCCCTGGCAACCCGTACATAGTATACAGGCTGGCCTCTGAGGCCGGGGCAGTCGCGGTGGCGCTCTATGGCGAGTCCGCGCCCCCTGACGCTGTGCCCTACAAGGGTCTCTTCCTGAGCAGGAACGAGGCGGCCAACAGCACTGTCCCGGCCGTCTCAATACCCAGGTCGCTCCTGGGCCCGCTTAGGGAGGGCAGGAGGCTCACGGTAAGGGTGGACAGCGACGTCAGGAGGGACCCAGGGTTCCCGATAGTTGTGGCCTGGATAGGGGACAGGGACGGAAAGGGGCCCGCGGCCGTGGCCCACATATGCCACCCGACGCCGGGGGCCAACGACAACGGCAGCGGCTCAGCAGCCATCGCTGAGGCGGCCATAGCCCTCTCTAAGCTCATAGACAGGGGCGCCCTCGCTCAGCCGAGCTCGACCATAAGGTTCATATGGATACCCGAGTACACAGGGAGCTCGGTTGCCTTCACTAAGACCTTCAAGGGCCTCATAACCCAGGTCCTGAACTTCGACATGGTTGGCGTCGAGCCGGGGAACGGCAACGGGCCCCTGAGGGTCGTAGCGAGCAGCCTCTCCGCCATAGGGGAGGCGGACGCCGCCCTTGCGGAGGTCACGAACCTCGTCTCTGAGGCCCTGGGCTTCGAGGGCCACAGGCTGGTAGCTTATGACGGGGGCAGCGACCACGACGTTGCCACGGCGCTCGGCATGCCGTCAGCCATGCTCAACGGCTGGCCCGACGTGAACTACCACACGGACCTCGACGACCTCGACAGGGTCTCGAGGAGGATGTTGAGGCTCTCCGCCTCTGTCGCGGCCGCGTCGGTCTATGCCCTGGCCTCCTCCCCACCTGACCCAAGGGCCTTCAGGTCCCAGCTTCTCAGCACAATAGCATCAAGGCACCTGCTCTCCGGCGACGAGGTGGCGGCCAGGCTAGCAAGGAGCCTTATGGCCAGGGCCATGGGCCTACAGGAGTCCTCAGGACCTCCTGAGGGCTGGCCGCCCAAGGTTGACGTTACCGTTAAGTCGAGGCCGCCAATGATAGAGGGGCTGAGGGCTATAGCCAGGAAGTCCCTTGACGCAGCCCTGAGGGTCGCCGGCATGATGGAAGCGGCGGGCCAGCAGGCCTACACTGTCTACCTGCTGGAGGGCGTGTTCCTGACCACGCCTGACAGGACGCTCGGGGAGGTGGCGTCACTTCTCGCGGCTGAGTACGGGACCGCCGCGGTCTCGGTTGAGAGGCTGACGGAACTCTTCAGCCTGCTGGCAGACATAAAGATGGTCGAGCTGGCTGAGCGCTGAGCCGGCGCTGTAGCTCTGCCATGTGAAAGGCCTACGTCGAAACGCTTGTTGGCTTCTCTTACAAGGTCAAGGATGATTGACAAGTAAGCGTCAACCATCGATCGCCTCTGAACGCGCTCAGAGCTGGTAATCAAGGGGTCTTTATAGAGTACTACAAGCCAATTACAAGGGGCTGGGGCGATGATGTATTGCGTGGCAGCTGATCATGATGAACCCAGTCCAGGCTGAGCCCCAGCCCTCTGTTTGAATAGCGGCCAGGACTCAAAAGCTTACTGCTAAGGCCTCATTCGTCGAGGCCTGAAAGAGGCCTTCGGGGTTTAGGCGTCCCTGGGCCTCGCGTCCACGTTAACAGTCGCAGGCCAGCATCTGGACTGAACGTTCAGCAAAGCGTTTTTGCCGCCCAGCCAAGGGTTACGTGACCTGACTTGAGCTTCCCTGACAGGCTAATAATGACCCCTGGGCCCACAGAGGTCCCCTATGAGGTCATGGCGGCCATGCTTACGCCAGAGACGAACTCTGACCTTGACCCTGAGTTCCTCAGCTTCTACAACGACCTCAGGTCGAGGGCTGCCAGGCTCTTCGGCGCCTCTAGGTCAAGGGTCTACCTGATGATAGGGGAGGCCATGCTTGGCCTGGAAGCAGCTGTAGCTAACTTAGTAAGCAGGGGGGACAGGGTGATAGTCATCGATAACGGCGTCTACGGCGACTCCTTCGCAGACCTGGTCAGGTGGTACGCCGGAGTCCCGGTCAAGCTGGGGGCCAACTGGAGGAGGGCTGTCGACCTGGGCCAGCTCGAGAGGACCATAGAGAAGAACAGGGAAGCCGTTGCCGTCACTGTCGTGCACTGCGACACCCCCTCAGCCCTCCTCAACAACCTGGCGGGGGTGGCCAAGGTGGCCAAGTCCTATGGGCTTCTCGTCATAGCTGACGTAGTCTCGACCCTTGGGGCTATGCCCCTTGACGTTGACAACTGGGGAGTTGACATAGCTATAGGGGGAAGCCAGAAGGCCCTCAACGCGCCTGCCGGGGTGACCCTTATGAGCATCAGCGAGGCCGCCATGGAGAGGGCCAGGAGGGTCAGCTATCAGGGCTACTACATGAGCCTCCTTCAGTGGGAGTCATGGCTTGACGGGAAGGGGGTGTTCCCCTACACCATGAGCGAGCCCCTCCTCCACGCCATCTCGAGGTCCATAGACCTCATACTCTCTGAGGGCCTTGAGGGCGTTTACAGGAGGCACCTGGCGGCGAGGGCAGCCGCCTGGAAAGCTGTTGACGCCCTGGGCCTGGCCCACTACCCTGACATAATAGAGCACAGCTGCCCCACGGTCACAGCCATGGAGGTCCCCAAGGGAGTTGATGAGGCCAAGGTCAGGGAGCTGACGTGGAGGAGGTACAACACGATGATAGCCAGCAGCTGGGGACCCCTGCAGGGCAAGGTGATAAGGGTCGGCCACATGGGCGTCCAGGCCTCACCTGAGAAGCTGGCCAGGGCCTTCTGGGCCCTTGGCTCAGCCCTCAGGGATCTGGGCCTTAAAGTGAGCCCCGAGGAGGCATCGGCTGCAGCCCTAGAGGGCTTCAGGTACTGAACGTTCAACAGGGCCCTTTTCCCACGCCTGAAGGCCTCAGGCTAGGGCTCGCCTTGAGGGGAGGCGGAAGGCTCATAGCGGTCTCAATGACGGTCTCAATGATAGCCTACGGCATGGTCCTGGGCCTGATCCCTGACGTGGCCAATATAGTCCTCGGCTCCCCAGTGGGCAGTTATAACGATGTTCCTGACGATACCAGTTGGGACCCTCGCCGGCAACGCGGTAATAGGCAGGCTTACGGACATCATAGGCAGGAAGCCCTCGTTCATGGTGACCCTGGCCCTTTACGGCCTCAGCTCCTTCGTTGCCCTCTTGTCGCTCAGGTTCGAGTGGCCCCTCTACGTCCTCTTGGCCAGCCTCGCGGTCACCCAGGTGGGCCTGGGAGGCGAGATGCCAGCGGTGCTGGCCTACCTGGCGGAGGTCTTCAGGGGCTGGCGCAGGGCCGCGGCCCTGATACTCATAACTGACGTAGCCAACCTGGGGGTCCTGATAGACAGCCTCGCCATGATGTTCTACCAGAGCAGCGTGATACCTGTGAGCAGCGCCGTCTATGCACTAGCCCTAGCGCTCATAGCCATCGTGGCGGTAATACTTGTCACAAGGTTCATGCTCCCAGAGTCGCCTGAGTGGGAGTCAGTGCCTGCCACTGAGAGGGGGAAGATCACGAGGCCCGGCGAGAGGCCTGGGCTCGCCTTCAGGGTGGCCGTGCTAACCTCGCTCGTAATAGCTACAGCCCTGACCTACGCCTTCCTGGCGCTAACAATAGGGCCCTACCTGTTCCCCAACAGGACCGGCCTCCTGCTCGTGATCTACAACGTTGGCGAGCTCATAGGGGGCCCCATCGCGCTGGCCCTGCTTAAGCCCTTGGGGAGCAGGGGCCTCACAGCGCTAAGCTACGTGGGAGGCATTCTGACCATGGCTTTGGCAGCGTCGCCCTGGGCTACATGGCCCATAGCTTCACGTTCTTCGGCTACCTCCTGCTCGTCAACGGGGTCTTCGGCGAGATGGCCTGGGCCGCCAGGGTCGTCCTTGAGCCCCTGGCCTTCCCAGTTGGCTACAGGGGCACGGCGATAGCCATAGTCAGGGTGTCCCGTACGCCCTCTATGCGGCCTCCGTCTTCTACCTGGCGGGCTTCACGCAGCTCCAGTACATGGTCTACAATGTGGGCCTCTGGGGCGTGGGGGCAGTGGCGTCGATAGCCTGGTACCTCAGGGGGCCTGAGGTCAGCTGAGGCTTATTAAGCTGCTGAGAAGGTCTAACCCTGCGATGAAGAGGATGCACCTCTGGTGAGCGCGGGGCCGCGATGACCGGAGCACGAGCTGCCTGAGCTCAGCGTCCTCGCGCAGGTCCTGCCATAGTTGATCACCCAGGGCGCGGCCTCAGGGTCACTTGGCCGGGGAGGACTAGGGCGCCATCGCATCAGGACGACTCCCCCTATGTCCCTATAACGCTGGCACTGCACACGCTAAGGGACTTTATGCTGGCCGCGTCCCAGATAGCCAGGGCGCTCAAGGCGTGCCAGCCAGGAAGGTCGTATCGCCCTTCAGGCCAAGCTGGCTCGTCAAAGGGCCTTTTGAACTGCCATAATCTCTTCCAGGTCACAGGCAGGCCCTTCAAAGGCTGTCGGCAAACAACGCTTCAGTGCAGCGTTAGGGCTGTGAGCAGGCCTATTAGGATCACCACAACGGTCCCGGCTATCGCAAAGTCCCTGGGCTCGTAGCCGCCCGCCGAGTAGACTATCAGGTTGGCCGGGTGGGAGAAGGGCGTGAGGAATGTTGAGGAGGCCCCCATGGCCACAGCGAGGACCGATGTAATCGGGTGAGGGGAGCTTACAGCCAGCGGGCCCAGGAGGGCGGCCGAGGCCACGTTGCCCACTAGGTTAGCCAGTACGAGGGAGGTCAGGAAGAGCAGGAAGGGACTTGAGGACAGGGGGGTCAGGTAGGAGGAGAGGCCTGAGAGGACGAGGGCCTGCCCGACGGCCACGTAGGTGCCCACGAAGACTATCGTCGGCCACTCTATGTAAGTGTAGGCCCTCCTGAGGGCCGCCGGCGCCAAGGCGACAGCCACAGCGGCGCCGGCGAGGAAGCTGAGGGCCATGTTGAGGCCCGCCAGCGAGGCCCCCACGGCCAGGCCCAGGCCGCCGACCGCGGCCACAGCGAGCCTCGGGTTGAGGCCCTTAATGGGCCCGCCCCTGACAGGCATCAGGCCGTAGGCCGAGGCTGCCCTGGCCACCTTCTCCTCTTCTCCCTCTACGAGGAGCGCGTCGCCTGGGGCCAGCGGGTACGAGCTAAGTCTCCTCACGCTCCTAGTAGTTGAGACCCCTACGACCCTGACCTCGCCTAGCTTCATGTTGACCTCATTTACTGTGTTGTTGACAAGTGGGGAGCCCGAGGGGACCAGCAGCTCGTAGAGCGGCTTGCCGGTCAGTGGGGTCCTGAGGCCCTTCTCGCTGAGTAGCATGGGCACCTTGTCCTTAGGGACCTGAAGGAGCAGCGTCATCCCTTCTCCGAGGACGCTTGACCCTCCCCTCAAGATTATGGCGCGGCCCGTCCTCCTGACCCTCCTCACCCTCACGCCGAGCTTTTTCCTCAGCTCCTTGACGGTCATGCCCACGAGGGGGCTCCCGCTCGGGACCTCGGCCTCAATCAGGTAGGAGCGAGGCCCCAGCTCCTCAAGCTTTGGCTGGGCCCCCCTACTTGACTTCGCAAGCAGGGGCACCGCCAGGGCGGCGACCAGGGCGCCCAGGAGGGCCTCCTCGAGGCCGAGAGCCGTGGGCGCAAATATGTCAAGGGTTCTGCCGAACCTCTGGATCCAGAGGGACTCCAGGACGACGTTTGAGGAGGTGCCTATCATCGTGTACCTGCCCCCCAGTATGGCCGCGTAGGAGAGGGCCAGGAGGTACCTGGAGGCCGGCTTCCTGAACCTCGAGGCCAGGGAGTAGATGAGGGGCATGAACATCAACACGAGCGCCACGTCGCTGACGAAGCCCGAGAGGAGGGCTGTAAGCAGCATGACTACCAGGGCCGAGGCGTACTCGTTCCCTATGGCCATGGCCAGCCTGTCCCCTACTAAGTCGAGGAAGCCCGACTCGGACAGCACGCCAGCCAGTATCATAGCGCTTGCCAGAACTATGACTGCCGTCGAGGAGAGGTCCTGAAGGAGCGCGAGCGGGGTCACGACGCCTGTCGCGACGAGCACTAGGGCGGACAGCACGCCGACAAGGTCATGCCTCAGCCTTCTGCTCATGAGGAGCCACAGGGAGACCGCTAGCACGGCCAGGGACACGGCAGGCTTGAGGGGCGTCAAGCTCTCAGCCTAGCCGTTAGGCGAGCCCCTTTAAGGGACTTCACCGCGTCATGGAAGCCTGAAGGAGGCCGTGGCGTTTTCGTTAGCGGAGTCGCTGACCGTGAGGACCATAACGTCGCCCGCCACGTAGCGGACCCCGCAGTTGATGTCTATTATTGCGTTTGAGTAGTGCCTTATGGGCACGCTGAGGCGCTGGGAGCAGGCCACGGTCCCGTTAGGCCAGGTCACCTGGGCGTAGGTTATGTTGACCTCGCCAGGCCCGTCGTAAAAGAGTATGGCTGAGACCTTGAGCTCACCGTTCACGTCCTCAGGGCTCACAGAAACTATTGAGAGGTTGCTGCCGACCGGGGTATAGCTGGTCGTGGTCGAAGACGTAGTAGTTGTCGTCGTCCTTGGCGCTGGGGTAGTCGACGTAGGACGGGTCAACGTAGTGGTCGTCCTCTGGCGGCCGCTGGGGGCCTGGGAGGCATAGTAGGCCAGGGCTGAGAACGTGGCTATCAGGAATACAGTTATGAGCAGCACCGCGAGGGCCCTAGAGGCTGCCAAGGCTCCCGTGGACTCCCTGACCCCGCGGCTTAAGAAGAGACCCTCAGCCCCTGAACTAGCAGCGGAGCGCTGACCACCCTTCCGTACCTCCTCCTCTCGCCTGCGGCCCCCGCTACCCCCCTGAGCAGGGACCTCAGGTCGCCCGAGAGGACGAACTCCCTCAGGCCGCCCTTGCCGTCCCAGGCCACGGAGGCCGTCACCGAGAACTCGCCTGTGTCGAAGTTGCTCGTGTGAACCCCTTCAACCTGGTCAACTACTACTGCGTCGCCTACGTCGCTGAGCGGGGGCGCCTCTACCACCATGTATGTGGCTGAGATCGCCGGGAGGGTCATGTATGTCCTCCAGGACGAGTGGGTGTTCTCAGCCCCTGCCCTGGCTGACCAGTACGTGTTTGAGAGGGCGGTCCTGAAGACGCCAGAGGCCATGACGTTAACGGCCCTAGTGGGGAGGCCCTCGCCGTCAAAGGCCCTTGACCAGGTGCCTCCGGGCAGCCTGGGGTCATCGGTGACGCTCACCTTAGACCCCAGGTCCTCCCCTGGCCTCAGGGGGCTCTTGCCCCTGTGCACGTTCTCAAGGCTGACGGCGTGGTTGAGGAGGGGGAAGAGGAGCTCGTTGACGGCCTTCGGCGTCAGCAGGACAGGCCTGCCACGTAAGTCCTCCCTCCTCCTTGATGAGGTCATGGAGACCTTCTCGTGGAGCTCCTTGACGAGCGCCTCAGCGCTTATCCCCTTCACAGTCCTTGAGTCAACGAACTCGTAGACCTCAGGACCTACGTAGCCCTCGCTGAGGTAGTTGGCCGATGCTGCCAGGCCCACGAAGGATGTCTGCTGTTGCACGTCAACGCCCTCAGTGCTGACGACCCTGACCCTGGAGGTCCCTCCCCAGCCTCTTGTCATTATTATGTTGAGGTTGCCTGGCCTGGAGGAGAGGACCTCGTTCACGAGGCCCCTGACGACCTCGTAGGGCTCCTCAAGGGCTGGGTCGTAGGCCCCTTCAAGGGGCGTCACTGGCTCAGGGGATGGCAGCGCGTTATGGGGGTCAGGCCTACCCGCCCTCGCTGACCTTACTGCCATCTCGAGGAGGTCCTCTGTCAGGGAGTTACCGTAGGCGAACCCGAGCCTCCTCTGGTCGTCTATGACCCGAACTCCATACCCTACCTCCCTGTACGTGAGCCCGTAGTAGCTCATCTTCTCCCAGGACAGCTCATAGGTGTTCACGTCAACCACCATGACCTCCGCCTGGAAGCCAAGCGACCTGGCCCTGGAGATGAGGCCTTCCAGGCTGAGCTCGGCCATCCCCGTCACCCCACCTTCAGCCTGGAGACCCTCACGTAAGGCCCCCCTGTGCCGACGAAAACGCTCTGCCCTGACTTGCCGCAAACCCCGGGCCTCACGTCGAAGTCCCTCGAGACGGCGTCTATGTTTGAGATGGTCTCTATGGTGTAGCCGGCTATGCCAGCCCCCCTTATGGGCTCCTTGACCTCGCCGTTTACAACGTGGTAGCCCTCCTGGACCCCAAACTGGAACGTCCCGTCGGGGCTCGTCTGGCCGCCCATGACCGAGAGCATGAGGTAGCCCTCCTTCACGTCCCTGAGCAGCTCGTCAAGCCTTAGGCTACCAGACTTGAAGTAGGTGTTCCTCATCCTTATTATGACGCTGCTCCTGAAGTCCTCAGCTCTCCCGTTCCCGGTCGGCTGCTCGCCGAGGGAGGCCGCGTAGGTCCTGTCATTCATGAACTCCTTGACCACGCCCCCCTCTATTATCTTGACCTCCCTCCCCTCAACGCCCTCATCGTCATACGGCGTGAGGCCTATAGCCATGGGGTGGTCAAGGGAGGGCGAGTCGGAGACATTGACGAACTCCCTCGCTATCCTCTTCCCCCTCAGCCTGCCCAGTATGCCCTCTGTCGCCAGGTCGGCCTCGGCCAGGTGCCCGAGGGCCTCGTGGGCGAACACGCCTGAGACCTCAGGGCCCAGGACCACCGTGTACTCGCCGGGCCTCACCGTCACACCCCTCAGCTGGCCCCTCAGCCTCTTGAGCACGGTCTCGGCCAGCTCGTTGACGTCAAAGGCCTCGAAGGCGTAGCCCGTGTAGGTCGAGACCGACGAGTAGGCGCTGGCCACTACGTCCCCTTCCCTCGCGGTGGCCGTTATGGAGAGCCTGGAGATAGTGTAGCTCATCTCCAGGTCCCTGCCGTCCGTGCTCCAGTAGCCCTTGCTGAGCTCCACCTGAGAGTATGAGACCGTGACCGCCCTGACCCTCTGGTCCGCCTTAAGGACCTGGTCCCTGAGCCTCCTGGCGTCCTCCATGACCTCGTCAGGGGACTTTGTCAGGGGGTGCTTGACAGGCACCGTGACCCTGTCGACCTTAGGCTTAAGCAGGGCCACCCTCACGCCTCCCTGGCCAGGAGAGCTCCTTACGGCGTCGTGGGCGTCTGAGGCCCTCAGCTCCCTGTTGGCTGTAAGGTAGCCCCAGGCCCCCCTGACGAGGACCCTTAGGGCGTAGCCCTCTGAGACGCCGTAGTTGTTCACGACCTCCCTTGACTCGCTGGCAGTCACGGCAAGCGTCCTGGCCCTATAATACCTCAGGTCGGCGAACTCTGCGCCCAGCCTCTCGGCCTCCACGAGGACCTCCTGCAAGGGGGACCCCTGGTCTGGCTAGGGCACTAGCATTAATACCAAGTAGTCCGTTACACCCAGGGGAGCCTGACGTGGCCAGGTACACGGTCAGCCTGGGCAAGGTGTCTTTCATTGTTGACGACTCCCTGCTCTACACGGAGACCGACGAGTGGGTGAGGGTAGAGGGCAGCAGGGTCAGGGTAGGCATAACTGACTACGCCCAGAAGCAGCTGAAGGACGTAGTTGGCGTGGACCTCCCTAAGGTGGGGCAGGAGGTCAACGAGGGCATGGACCTGGCAGTGCTAGAGTCCGTGAAGGCCACGGCCGAGATCTACTCGCCTGTGACGGGCAAGGTGGTAGAGGTCAACGAGAGGCTCCTGGACGAGCCCGAGCTGATAAACAAGGAGCCCTACGAAGGCGGCTGGATAGCTGTAATAGAGCCCGCCGGCCCCCTTGACAAGTCTAAGCTCCTTGACCACAGGGCCTACGTTGAGAGCGTCAAGAAGAGGTTGTCCTAGCCTTAAGCTGCGTTCATACAGCTTCTCCTAACTCTATTTATAGTCTCAGGAGAAAGGGGCCAGCGAGGGCGCAAGCCCCTTGCCGGTTGAGACCATATATCATGACGTAGTTGTCGTGGGCTCCGGCATAGCGGGTCTCAGGGCCGCCGTCGAGCTGAAGAGAAGGTACGGCGACAAGCTTAACGTGGGTATTATAAGCAAGGTCCAACTGATGAGGAGCCACAGCGTGGCCGCCGAGGGCGGCACGGCGGCGGCCCTCTACCCTCAGGAGGGCGACAGCTTCACCCTGCACGCCTGGGACACGATAAAGGGGTCTGACTTCCTTGCTGACCAGGACGTGGTCTGGAACTTCGTTAAGCTCATGCCTGAGGAGATACTGCTGCTGGACCACTGGGGCATGCCGTGGAGCCGCAGGCCTGACGGAAGGATAATGCAGAGGCCCTTCGGGGGCCACACCTTCCCAAGGACTACTATGGCTGCCGACAGGCTCGGGCACGCAGCTATGAGGACCCTTTACAACAAGCTGCTCCAGTACGACGGCTGGGAGAGGTATGACGAGTGGTTCGTCACGGACTTCATAATTGAGAACAACACCTACAAGGGCCTCTTCGCCATAAACCTCAAGGACGGCAAGCTGTACATGTTCAGGAGCAAGGCAGCCATAATAGCAATGGGAGGCCTGGGCAGGCTCTACCCGTTCACGACCTACGCCCACACGGTGACAGGAGACGGGATGGCGGCGGCCTACAGGGCCGGCCTTGCGATAAAGGACCCAGAGATGGTCCAGTTCCACCCAACCGGCCTGGTGCCCAACGGCATCCTGATAACCGAGGGCGCCAGGGGGGAGGGCGCCATACTTAAGAACAAGAACGGGGAGAGGTTCATGGCGAGGTACGCGCCGAAGTTCCTCGACCTGGCCCCAAGGGATGTGGTCTCCAGGGCGATATACACGGAGTACCTGCAGGGCAGGGCGTTCATAGATGAGGCCTCAGGCATGCCATACGTCCAGCTTGACATGACTCACCTGGGCGAGGAGAAGATCAACGAGAAGCTGCCGAACATTAGGGAGATAGGGATAAGGTACGTCGGCATAGACCCCGTCGAGGAGCCTCTGCCCGTGTTCCCGGCAGCGCACTACCACATGGGGGGCATAGCAACGGACATATACTATCGCGTTATGACGCCAGACGGCAAGTGGGTCAAGGGGCTCTTCGCCGCAGGCGAGGCGGCCGCGGCCTCGGTGCACGGGGCCAACAGGCTCGGGGGAAACGCCACGGCGGAGTGCCTCGTGAGCGGAAGGATAACTGGGATGTTGGCCGGCGAGTATGCCCTCAAGGTAGGCGAGCCCTCAAGCCCGGAGCCTGGCGTGGCCAAGAAGGAGGAGGACTTCGTCTGGGGGCTCCTGAAGAGGGAGAGCGGCACCCCCTCGTACCAGGTGAAGAAGCGGATGCACGACATAATGATGAAGGACTTCTACGTCTTCAGGGACGGCACCAACATGAGCGAGGGCCTCTCAGAGCTCCTCAAGCTCAGGGACTCCTTCCTGACGTCGGTTTACATCGAGGACAAGGACACCATTTACAACACGGACCTGGTGGCCGCCCTGGAGACGTACAACATGCTCCAGGACGCCGTGATCGTCGCGGCGGCAGCCCTCAACAGGACCGAGAGCAGGGGCGCCCACTACAGGACCGACTACCCCAAGAGGGACGACGTGAACTGGCTCAAGCACACAATTGCGGTAAAGGACGTAAGTACGAACCTCGGCGTCTCATTTACATACCAGCCCGTGACGCTCACTACCTGGAAGCCTGTGGAGAGGAAGTACTGAGGTGATGACCTTGGCAGAGGGCAGGAGGGACCCGGAGGAGCTACCTAACAGGCCTGGCTTCTGGAGGTCGAGCTTGAACCCGTGGACGGTCAGGACCAGGGACAACCCCGAGAGGGTCGCCTTCGTGCTCCACAGGGTGACGGGCTTCATAATACTGGCCTTCCTGCTGGCCCACATAATTGAGACCGACTCGCCCGTCTGGTCCCTGTACTTCCCATATGGCGGGCTCTCGGGCTGGGCGCTGTGGAACCACATAATGGCGATAGAGTCGGGCCTGGCGTTCAGGATAGGCGAGTTCATAGTGGCCGGCGCCGTGCTCTTCCACGCCCCTAACGGGGTCAGGTTGCTCCTGACCGAGTTCTTCGGGGTAGGGGTTGGGAGGCCCGGCGACCCGAGGCCGCCTTATGTGCCTGGCACGTTCAGGGCGGCCCAGCGCCAGTGGCTTTACGCAGTTTTTGTCGTCTGGATAGTACTGTGGCTCATAGCTGGGGTGATAATATTCTCGTGAGGTGATGGGGGATGGCTGGTAGGGCCTCAAGTATTCAGCTCTGGCAGTACATAACTGCTATACTCATGATCGGGCTGCTCAGCTTCCACCTGCTCCAGAGGGTCCCATGGATATGGGGCGCGCCCACCATAGACCAGACGCTCACGTCCTCCTGGGTCTACCATGACTACGTCTCCTACGGCTGGGCCCTGCTCCTGCTGGCCTACGTGGCCCTGTTCCACGGCCTCAACGGGGTAAGGGGGATGCTGCTTGAGCTTCACCAGGGAAAGCTCTACGAGACGACCATCAACGTGCTGTTCTGGATAGTCTTCTTAGTGTTCGCCGCCATAGCCACCGTCACGGTGGTCAAGCTTCCGCCTCTCCCATGAGGTGATAGCACATGGCGATGGACATAGAGGCCGCGAGGAGGGTTCCACCCCAACAGGTCATCGTGAGGGTAAGGAGGTACGACCCTGAGGCCAAGAGGATGTGGTGGCAGGAGTACAAGATAGAAGCCCATAGGGGCATGACTGTTCTCGACGCGCTGCTCAAGATAAAGGAGGAGCAGGACCACACGCTGGTGCTGAGGTACAGCTGCAGGCAGGGCATATGCGGCAGCTGCGGGGTAGTGGTCAACGGAACCCCGAGGCTTGCGTGCCAGACGCAGCTGACAGAGGTGGTCAGCGAGGCCAACCCAGTTATGACGGTTGAGCCGCTTTACAACTTCCCAGTGATAAGGGACCTGATGACTGACTTCATGGACTTCTTCAACAAGCACAGGAGCGTCAAGCCGTACCTCATAAGGAAGGACAAGGAGGAGCAGGAGAGCCCCAAGGGACAGTACGACATGAGCCCAGACGAGTACTTCCAGATGTACCAGTACACTAACTGCATCTATTGCGGCCTCTGCTACGCTGCCTGCCCAGTTGTAGCGGCTGACCCCCAGTTCCTTGGGCCTCAGGCGCTGATGTACGCGTTCAGGTTCATAAATGACGTAAGGGACGAGGGCTGGGCCGAGAGGTTCCTCATAGTTGACACCGAGCACGGCTGCCACAGGTGCCACTTCGCTGCTTCATGCAGCGCTGTCTGCCCTAAGGCTGTTGACCCTGCTGGCGCCATACAGATGCTGAGGAGCAAGCTGTTCAAGTACAGGATGGGCCTCTACAAGAGAAGGGTCAGCAAGATCATAGGGCCGCCGCCGGAGAAGGGCGAGAGGATACCGCTGCCGCCCGAGGCCGAGACGTTGCCTGGCGTGGACCTGAAGAAGGTAGAGCAGGAGCCTGTCGTTATAAAGTTGCCAGAGGAGTGACAAAAACTTCAGGAGTATATTTTTATGTACTTCCCCACGTAGGGCCTGTCCTTGTCAGAGTTTATGTACTGCCTCAGGGCCCTCCTTATCACCTCTGACTTGGGTATGTTCCTCCTCCTGGCGTACTCCTCTAAGAGCTCGAGCAGGTCATCCTCGACCTTGAAGCTCAGCACCCTCATCCTGGACACCTCCCGGGCCGTATTACTCTTGGAGTGTGCGAGAGCATTTATTGAAAGCGGAGACTAGGATACAAGAGGAATCTGGCAAGAGGAATCCATGTAGCATAAGAGTATATTAGGCCTCTCTCTGTATTTCTCTTGTAACTGGGAGACAGGCCGTGCCTACTGTGCACCTCTCGCTGAGCGACGCCATGTATAAGCAGCTAAAGGAGAAGTCTGACGAGATAGGGATCCAGGTGACCGACCTGATAAAGCTCTACATAAAGATGGGCCTTCAGGGCGGCCTGGCCGCCAGGCAGAGCGACGAGGCGCTGCTGGTCAACGTCTCCAACAGGCTCGACAAGCTTGAGAGGGAGCTGAAGCTCAAGGTGACGATGATGGAGGGCAGGTACAGGCAGCTCGAGGAGACCCTTGAGTACGTGCTACAGCGCCTCGACGGCCTTGAGGACATGATATCAGAGGTTAAGGCCAAGAGGGCGCTCGGCGTGGTTGAGCAGGAGAGCGCGAGCCCTAACACCTAAGCGGGGAACACCCTGACCTGACCAGGCGCCCTATGCCCTCCCTCCTGATCTCAGCTAGCCCCTTAGGCCTGGCCGAGGCCTCTCCCCTCAGCTCAAACAGGTCGTACTCCAGGTCGAGCTCCGTGTAGACGCACCTCTCGTTCAGCGCCTGCCTGGCCTGCGATATGCCCCTGGTCCCGTCGACGAGCTTGGCAAGCTGGCTCCTCTCGTAGACTGCGTCAACGTCCATAACGTACGTGGTGGCTATGACCGGCGACAGGCTGACCTGCCTGCTTCCGTCCCTCATCTTCCTCGGCCCCAGCTCGCCCCTGAAGGCGAGGAGGGGCATCAGGGAGGCCTCAGTGACCACCTCCTTGACGACACTCTCCAGGAGCTCGGCCTCGTCGGCCTCGAGCCCGTAGACCCCCAGGAGCCCTCCCCTCCTAGCCACGTCAGCTACGTAGGAGAGCACCAGCTCCGTCGACAGCTCGCCGTCGGCGCCTGGCCCGTGGACGGCCAGCAGCCTGTCGACGCTGGAGGCGTGAAGGCCTGCCAGGGACACCATGTCTGCCAGGGGGCTCCAGAGGCCCTCCTCACAGCCCAGGGCAAGTATGTCGCCCCCTACGTCAACGCCTATCGCCACCTCAACCCCCAGCGCCTCCTTAGCGGCCTCTATGGCCTCCCTAACGCCCTCGGCTCCCTTGCTCAGGTCTATGAAGAGGGTCCTCTCGTTTATCGCTGAGGCTACCCTGACAAGCTGAGGCCTCACCTCCCTCCTGAACCTGAGCGCATATGAAGAGCCCGTCACGAGGGCCGCTGACCAGCCTATGGGCTCTACGTTCACCATGGCCTCAAGGGGTATGGGGCCAGGGTAGGGGTCAACGGAGTACCTCTCCCAGACAGCTGCGCCGAGTACCGGCGTCCCGCCCATCTTCCTTACCTTCAGGTACATGTAGAGGGCCCCGACTACGTCCCCTCCTCCGCCGGCCCCGAAGACCAGGACCTTCCTCCCCCTGACGGCATCAAGGAGGCTCCTAGGCCTTGCCAACCCGACCCCCTCTCGCCTTAGGCCTAAGGGCTTTAAGGCTTGCAGTCCTTGTAGGGAAAATACATGAAGGAACTTCTTTGTCTTTCAACTAGCCTCTGCATAGATTCCCCATGTAAGGGGGATACATGTCATACGCAGCCCAGGGTGGCCCCGTCAAAGAGTATCGTGGTCCCCGTGAGGTACTCAGGGGACCTGAGCAGCCACCTCACTAGTCCCTTGAGCTCCTCAGGCCTGCCGAGCCTCCTGAGGGGCGAGACGTCTGCGACCCTCTCCCTCCAGAAGTCTTCAGGGCTCACGCCCTCCCTTGAGGCGAGGGCCCCTATGAGCCTCTCAGCGCCAGGCGTCCTGAAGCTGCCCAGCTCCAGGACTATCGCCCTAATCCTCTCGGGGTACCTCCTCGAGAACAGCTTGGCCAGGGCGGGGAGCGAGGCCCTGACCACGTCAGCCAGGCCTGTGGGCCACATGGGGGCCCTCGAGGAGAAGCTGGAGACCAGCACCACCGTGGCCTTGGCAGGGTTAAGCCTTATGAGGCCTGACATGAAGGCCGCAGGGGAGGCCACGTACATGCTGAAGGCGGCCTCCCAGTCCGACCAGGAGGCGTCGGCGGGCTCGCAGGGCTCGCAGGGCGGGTTGCCGTAGCTGACGAAGGCGAAGTCAACGGCCCCCAGGGCCTTCACGGCCTCACCTGCCAGCCTTGCGGCCTCGCCCTCCTTTGTTAGGTCAACCTGGACCGGGGTTACCCTGGCCCCGAACCTTGATGAGAGGTCCCTCGCGAGCGCCTCAAGCCTGTCAAGCCCCCTGGCGGAGACTACGATATCGCAGCCCTCCTCCGCCAGCGCCTCGGCGGCCGCTAGGCCTATGCCGCTCGTGGCCCCCGTTACGACGGCCCTGCAGGGCAACAGCCCGCGCCCCGTAAGGGGTATCCTTATTAAGTTAGAAATGGCTAGCGCCCCTGACAGGCCTTGCCTGCTGGGGCTGTGCTTGAGCTTAACGAAGTAAGCAAGAGGTTCGGCCGCACCGTAGCCCTCAGGTCAGTTACGCTTAGCGTGGGCCAGGGCGAGTTCCTGGGCCTCGTGGGCCCCAACGGGGCCGGCAAGACAACCCTCATAAGGGTCTCGCTAGGCCTCCTGAGGCCTGACTCGGGGACCGTGAGGCTCATGGGCTTTGACCCCTTCAGGGAGCCCAGGGCTAGGGAGGGGGTGGGGGTAGTCTTCGAGAGGCCCAGCTTCCTGCCTTCAATGCCTGTCATGGAGATCCTCGAGAGGGCCGCGAGGATCTATAAAGTCCCGGGGGAGGAGGTGAGGAGGGTCATAGAGCTGGCCGGCCTGAAGGGATAC
Source organism: uncultured Acidilobus sp. JCHS (assembly GCA_000495735.1). Classification (NCBI taxonomy): domain Archaea; kingdom Thermoproteati; phylum Thermoproteota; class Thermoprotei; order Acidilobales; family Acidilobaceae; genus Acidilobus; species uncultured Acidilobus sp. JCHS. The sequence goes on from AYMD01000001.1 coordinate 323,947, forward strand.
GAGTCCAAGCCCTTTGGAAACCTCAGCGCCGGCCTGAAGCAGAGGACCGCCATAGCTCACGCCATGATAGGCAGGCCCAGGCTGCTGATAGCCGATGAGCCTACAAGCAACCTGGACCCCGTTGGGAGGGGGGAGGTGCTGAGGCTGCTGGCGGAGCTCAACAGGGAGGGCGTAACTGTGCTCCTGTCAAGCCACGTCCTGTCCGAGGTGCTAAGGGTCGTCAGCAGGGTTGCAGTAATTAAGTCGGGGAACATAGTGATAGCTGGCCCGCCTGACGAGGTTGTCTCCAGCGCCAGGGTGGGGAGGGTCAGGACGCCTGATACTGAGAGGCTCGCCAAGGTCCTGGCCGAGAGGGGCCTTGAGGCCAGGGCTGACGTTAACTCCGTTTACGTGAGGCTCAGGGGGCCTGAGGAGGAGAGGGAGCTTCTCCTCGCGCTGGCTGACGCTGTCCAGAAGGGGCTAAAGTACTATGGCATCGACCTCGTAGAGCCAGGCCTTGAGGAGGTGCTCAGGGAGTGAGCCTGAGGAGAGGTCTTGAGTTGCTCTACCTGGACCTCTGGGACGCCTTAAGGCCTCCGGCCTTTGACATAATGCTTCTCGTAGTAGCCGTCCTGGCCGGGGCCCTGACCGTGATGGAGCCCGTGACCTCAGCAGAGGCCTCCATATCCCCAGGTAACGGCCTTAACCCGGTCTACCTCTCGCTCTTCGTGGCCGTGCTCTACGTTGCCTTGAGGGGCTCAAGCGACCTAGTCAACGTAGTTCAGAGCGGAGTGATGCAGGTCTATATGTCCTACCCGGTGTCCAGGGTCACAGTGGCCACGGTGCTCTACGTGACCAGGGTCCTGCTGCCTGCGGCCCTCCTGCTGGGCCTCCCAGGCCTGATAGTTGGCATAGTCCTTTATCCAGTGGTGGCCAAGGATGTCCCGATCTACCTGGCCCTCTGGACCTCGTACCTGCTCCAGAGCCAGATGTACGGCGCTGCCTTCCTCCTCATGTCAAGTCGCCTCAGGTCGTCGGGCACGGCAATGGTGGCCAGCGTGTCATTCTACTTCGGTTACATCGCACTCTCAACGCTGCTTGACGTAATAGGCCTCTTAAATAACGTAAAGCAGCTGGTCTGGCTCTCCGACGCCATGGGCTTCCACTACGCCCTCTATTACCACATGTCAGGCCAGGGGGAGCCTGTCTGGACCCTCTTCCTGGTCCCAGCGATCTACGTCGTATTGATGGCCGCTTACTTCACCTACATGGTAAGGGGGTTTGAGCCAACATGAGGTGGCTCAGGTCAGCCGTTTCAAGGTTCCTCCTCTACACGGCCGTCGCCCTGCTCGTGGCCGTGGCCTTCGGCGCGCTCTACGGCGTCAAGCTCGGCACGTCATACAACGCAACGGTACCCTCGGGCGAGGTCGGGGCCGCAGTGGCTGTCATCATGCCGACCTCAGCAAGCGGCGTCGCGACCGTTAACGTAGAGGGGGCCTCTCAGGTCCTCTACTTGTCCCTCGACACCAACCCCATCCAGCTCCTCCCAGAAGTCCGAGGCCTCGGCCTGAAGATTACGACAATGCAGGTGACCACCGACCTGAGGGCTGGGGTAGTAATAGAGGTGGCAGGCCTCCAGGGCAACCCCATATTCGTCGAGCAGGCCTTCAAGAGCGTTGTGAAGTCAGCGAGCCCCAGCCGCGGTGTTTACTCAGTGACTCAGCAGGTCAGTCCCTCGAGCTACCTCGTGGTAGTGGCCGTCCCAAGTAACACGAGCCAGACTGTGACCTTCACGGTCAGGTACCACGTGACAGGCTACTCGAGGCTCACCAACGAGGGGGCCTTCGCGCTCTCGGCGGCCCTCGTAGTGGTGGCGGTAGTCTATGACCTCATGAGAGGGTCACGTTTATAATCTACGGGGTAAGGAGACCCCTGGTGAAAGCTTGTCCCAGGCCCAGCAGATAGAGGTGCTGGTGGGCAAGAAGCCCATAGTTAACTACATGCTTGCCATAATAGAGGCCTTCAATAACAACCCGTCGGCGACGGTCGTGTTGAAGGCCAGGGGCAGGGCCGTGTGTAAGGCCGTCAACGCCGTCAGCGCCGTTAAGAACAGGTACTTCAACGACATCTACGTTAAGTCGTTCTCAGCGTCCTATGAGGACGTTAAGACCGAGAAGGGCATTGCAAGGCTCCCGAGCGTTGAGATAGTTATAGCCAGAAGGCCTGGATCCCAGGCCCAGGGGAGCCCTACTCCTCAGTGAGGCCGAGCCTCCTCAGCAGCGACCTGTCCCTCCTGAACCTCTTGAGTATGACCTTAACTGACCTGTAGTAGGTCAGCAGCTCCTTCACGTCAGCCACCGTTGTGCCAGAGCCCAGGGCTATCCTCCTCATCCTGCTCCTGTCAATTATGTCAGGGTCGTCAAGCTCCTCATACGTCATGCTTTCTATAATGTGAAGCCACTTCCTTATCTTCTCCTCGCCAAGCTTGACCTGCTCATCTCCCACCTTGATTGGCAGCGACGCCGTGGGCAGCATCTCGAGCAGCTTGCTCAGAGGGCCGAGCCTCCTTATTGACTTGAGCTGGGCGTATATGGTCCTCATGGTGACCCTCCCCTTGGCTATGTCCTCCTCGACGACCTTGACAGCCTTCTCCTCAGCCTCGGCCTCCCTGACCCTCTCCAAAAGCGCCCTTATGTCGCCCAACCCCATGACCCTGGCGACAAAGCCCTGGGGGTTGAAGGGCTCCAGCTCCTCTATCTTCTCGCCTGTGCCGACGAACTTGACCCTAGCCCCGGTGGCGGCCACGGCAGAGAGTGCGCCACCTCCCCTGGCAGTGCCGTCAAGCTTTGTCACAACTATGGAGCCTACGGGGGTGGCCTCATGGAACCTCCTGGCTATGTCGTAGGCCCTCTGACCTATGGCCGCGTCTATGACGAGCATTACCTCGTCTGGCCTCACGGCCTCGGCCATCCTCTTCATCTCCTCGAGGAGCCCTGCCTCGTCACCGTAGCCGTGCCTTCCGGCCGTGTCAACTATGACAAGCTGGGCCCCCTTGGACAGGAGCTCTGAGACTCCGCGCTTAGCTATCTCCTCGGCCTGGCCGCTCTGCTCACCGTAGAACATGACGCCGGCCTGCTGGGCCAAGGTCTTGAGCTGCTCAAGGGCGCCTGGCCTGTAGGTGTCAGCGCTGACTAGCCCGACCCTGAGCCCCCTAGAGGAGTAGTACCTGGCCAGCTTGCCAGCCGTTGTGGTCTTGCCGGAGCCCTGGACGCCGACAAGGAGGATGACCCACGGCAGCTTCCTCGGCATTACCCTGGGCTCCCCCTCGCCCCCGAAGAGCGAGACGAGCTCATCGTAGACCGCCTTGAGGAACCAGTCCCTCCTGCTGACCCCAGGCGGTGGCTCCTGCTTGAGCGCCCTCCCCTTACCCTGTCGGTGAGCTGCTTCACTAGGGCGACGTTCACGTCGGCCCTTATGAGCTCCCTCTGTAGGTCCCTGATGAACTCGTTAACCGACTCCTCGTAGCTCCTGCCCCCTCCTAGGAACTTCCTGACGGCCTCCCTTAGCCCCTCTAGCACCAAGCCCTCTCTGGGCGCGGAGGACCCTTGAGGCTAATAACCTCACGGGGCTGAACCGCCTGGGAAGGGGTTTGGCAGGCTACGAGGTCAGGGCTGTGACGTTTCACGCTGGGACTCTTCCTGCCAGCGGGCAGGAGCTCGAGTCCTCCCTTGAGGAGCTGGCCGAGAGGGCCCTGGAGGCCGTGGACTCGGCCAGCTCCGCCACGGGCCTGAGGCCGACGTACGTTAGGGTCGCCCTGCCCGGGGTCCGCCTTGAAGATGCTTCGCGCGTGGCCAAGGTGGCCGAGAGGCTCGGCTCCGACTTACTGCTGAACGCGGGCGCCTGGCCCGCCTCGGCGGACCTGGAGAAGCTCGTTGACGTGCCGAGGTCGGGGGCCTACCTCTCAATACTCCTGGCTGAGAGGACCTGGGAGGAGGCAAGGAGGGCCTCAGCCTTCATTCACTCCCTCTCCTCCTCAGACCCAGCCCTGGCAACAAAGGTGGCGATCAACGTAACTGGGGAGGCTCACCTCATAACCCCCTACTACCCGCTCGCCTCAGCGGTCCCCGGCAGGGACATAGTTACGGCAGCCCTGACGTACCCAAGCTACCTGGCCGAGGCCTACTCCAGGGAGGGCCTCCAGGGCCTCAGGAAGGCGATAGTTGAGGCGGGGTCGAGGGCCTGGGCGGTCGTGGAGGAGGTCTCAAGGCTCACGGGCTTCGAGGCAGGAGGGGTTGACCTCAGCGTCTCGCCATGGATGGAGGACTCAAGCCTGGGGCTGGCAGAGCTGGTCTCGGGCGTCAGGATGCCAAGGCCTGGCTTCGCCCTGGGCGTTAGGGCGATAAACGAGGCCATATCTGCGGCCTCTGGGAAGATTAAGACAGTGGGCTTCAACGAGCTCATGCTCCCCCTGGCGGAGGACTCCAAGCTCAAGGCCAGGGCATCGGAGGGCGACTTAACAGCCAGGTACCTGGCGATGCTGAGCGGCGTGTGCGTGGCAGGCCTTGACATGGTGCCGGTACCGGCCTCCGTTAACGACGTTGCCGGGCTCTTCCTTGACGTGGCCGCCTACGCGCTGGCCAAGGGCAGGGCCCTCGGGGTCAGGCTGATACCTGTTGAGGGCGCGGAGCCGGGCGACAGGGTCGACCTGGGGAGGTTCGGGGACGCGCCCGTAATACCAATATGAGGGCCTAGGGCTCGCTGTAGGACGTAAGCTTGCTCATCTCTGAGGGCGACAGGGGCTCGAAGCCTCCAGCCACGCCAACGACCTTGGCCTCGGCCTCAAGGCCGCAGAGCCTGTAGGCCCTGAGGCCTGCCGCAGCGAGCCTTTCCAGCTCCTCCTCAGGCCCCAGCGCTATGAGTGAGGGGCCTGCCCCACTTATGGCCACCCCGTAGGCGCCTTCGGCCATCAGCGCCTTCCTGACCTCGTTAAAGCAGGGCACCAGCGGCGCCCTGTAGGGGGTCACGGTCTCGTCGCTCATGACCTTCCCAGCTGACCTTAGGTCGCCCGAGAGGAGGGAGGCCAGGAGCGAGAGGGCCCTGGAGAGGTCCCTCACGTGGGACCTGAAGGGCACAGAGGAGGGCAGGACTGACCTCATGAGCTTAGTCTTCTGCTCAACTGGCTTAAGCAGGGGCCTCAGTACGAGCAGCCTCAGGTCAAGCCTGAAGCTCCTGACGCTCACCTCCTCATCGTCGCTCAGGACCACTACCAGGCCCCCGAAAGAGCTGGCTGCTGCGTTGTCGAAGTGAGGCGAGCCTGCCGCCGCCTCCTCCGCCGCGCCGGCTATCCTCGTCACTTCGGCTGGGCCCAAGCCGAGGTCCAGGGCCTCGGAGGCGGCCGCCAGGGCGGCGACCGACGAGGCAGCGCTTCCCCCAAGGCCCGCCGAGACGGGCACGCCCTTCCATAGGGTGACCCTGAGGTTATACCTCAGCCCCATCGACCTCACTAGGGACTCAAGGGCTACCTCGGCCGTGTTGGGCGCGCTGACGTGCTTTAAGAAGGGGCCCGTAACGTTGAGCTTCACCCTACCAGGGCCGGGCTCAGCCTCGACGCAGGCAGCGTCGAAGTAGGCCCTGTGCGCTACCGCAAGCGAGTCGAAGCCCGGGCCGAGGTTCGCGCTGCTCGACCACGCCCTGGCGCAGCCCCGCGACATCTTTCTTGGGGACCCTCGGAGGCCTTGGCAGATTTAAGCTTTTCCCACGGTTCTACCATGTATTAAAAGGCGTATACATGTGTCTCTTGGTAAGCCTATATTCTCGTCCATGTAGCCCCTCCGTGGCGACGGTATGGCAGGGCTGGAGGAGGGGCTGTGGGGCCGGATAAAGGACGAGATAGAGGAGCTCTCAAGGAAGGGCTGCTACGAGTCGGTGAGCAACGCCCTAAGCCTCTACATTGCCCCTAAGCTAAGGGTCCTCGCGGCTGCCCTCCTCGGCTACGGGAGGAGGGCCCCCTCGAGGATCCTTGACGTAGGCTGTGGGCCGGGCACGTCAACAGTTGTCCTCAGGGCCCTCTACCCCGAGGCCGAGGTCCTCGCGCTTGACCCGGCCTCCTTCAACCTCTTGGTCGCCAAGAGGAGGGTTAGGGAGCCCTCGGGCTGCGTCCAGGCGGTCTTTGAGTCACTTCCCTTCCCTGAATCCACTTTCGACGGCCTGGTGGCCATGTTCTCCTTCAGGGACGTCTCAAGCTACCTCAGGGCCCTTGATGAGGCCAGGAGGGTGCTGAGGCCGGACGGCAGGCTTGTGATACTTGACCTCTACAGGCCCGAGGACCCCCTTGAGCTAGTGGCCTTGATAGGGCACTTCAGGGTGATAGGGCCAATACTGGGGCTCACCTACGGCTGCGGCCTGGACGGGCTGAAGTTCGCCGACATCTACCACACTGTTATGAGGATGATGACCCCCAGCGAGCTCGTCAGGGAGGCCAGGAAGAGGTTCAGGAGGGCCACCTTCGTAAAGACGCCGCTGCTCGCGGGCATACTCACGGCTGAGGGCCCTAGACCCTCGTGAACGTGAACCTTACCACGCTCCCTGACCTGTCGACCTTTGCCACCACCCTCCTGTCGTCCTTGAGCGCGTAGACGACCATGGCGGCGCACTCGAAGGAGTCCATGAGCACCTCCGCGCTCTCGCCAGGCCTCATCTTGTCTATGATCCTCATGGTCAACACGTAGCCCTCTGGGCACACCTTGCCCCTAAGGTCGTAGGTCTGCACGGCCTCTCTATGAATAGAACATGAGCTACCTTTTTAATGGTAACTCTATGCAGGGAACATCGCGTTAGATATTATGTACTCTATGAGGGGCCTGTTTTTGTCGAGCGCGAGGACCTCGCTGATCCCCCTTAACAGCTCCTGCTTTACTATGGCTGAGCAGGCGGGGTCATTGAAGGAGGGGTTCCTCATGGCCAGGTAGAAGCCAGCCCCTGACTCGTTGAAGTAGACGAAGTACGCCCACTCCATGTCGCCTGACACGGCTGGCACCAGGGTCCCCGGCCTCAGGTACCTGAAGGCCCTGGCCGCGTCGCCCAGCTCCCTTGGCAGGCCCGAGTCACATATCATCCAGGTGGCCGAGCACTCCTCTGAGGAGCCCCTCCTGCAGGCCATGGGGTCATTCCTCCTGGCCCTGGGAAGTCCTCGCCCTTAAGGACAGGGGAGGAGGTCAGTTATAAATCCCCTACCTTACACGGGAGCCTGGTGCTAGCAGTTGAAGTTCCTCAGGTGTAAGCCGAGCCAGGTCCCGTCAGGGGTCAGCGGGAAGGTGGCCATAATAGGGGCGGGGACCGCTGGCCTCGGCGCAGCTGGCGTGCTCAGGTGCAAGGGTTACCAGGTAACTGTTTACGACATGTTACCTGAGCCCGGAGGGATGTTGATCTTCGGCATACATGTTGACAGGATTCCGAAGGGGCCCGTCAGGGAGGGCGTTAAGGAGCTCATGGATGCCGGCATAGAGTTCGTGCTGAACACCAAGGTGGGCAACAGGGGCCTGGAGAAGATGGACGAGCTGGTGAAGCCCAAGAACGTGGTGGACCTCGAGGACATAATAAGGTCGCATGACGCCGTCCTCATAGCCACGGGCACGTGGACCAGCAACAAGTCCAACGTGCCCGGCGAGGACCTGCCATGGGTCTACCCGGCCATGGAGTTCCTCGTGGCGACCCACCTGGCGAAGTTCGGCTACAGGCCGTGGGAGATAGTGCCTGACGTCAAGGGGGACCTGCTGGTCGTAGGGGGAGGCTATACGGCTGAGGACGCCGCCTACGTGCCCAGGACCTACCCCGAGTACAAGGAGAGGGTGAGGAAGGTGGTCCTAAGCTACAGGAGGACCAGGAACGAGGCCCCCATGGGGCCCATGGAGATGACCAACCTTGAGGCCTCTGGCGTCGAGATATGGGAGCTGACGGTGCCCATAGCCTACAGGGAGGAGGCAGGCAGGAGGGTGGCCAGGATAATAAGGAACAGGCTCGTCCAGGTCCCGGGCGAGAAGAGGCCGAGGCCCGAGCCCATACCTGGGAGCGAGTTCGACTCCTACTTTGACTTCGTCCTGGAGGCGATAGGGGAGAGGGCCACGCCGCCCTTTGAGGGGGAGTGCTGCGGCATAAAGCTCGACCCGAAGTGGGGCACCATAGTTGTCGATAAGGACCACATGACGACCAGGAAGGGCGTCTTCGCGGCCGGCGACGTAGTCCACGGGCCTAGCCAGCTCGGCCCCGCCCTCAAGAGCGGCATGGATGCAGCCAACGCCATAATAAGGTACCTGAGCTCAAGGTGAGCCCGCGGCTCTAAGGGCGAGCCTAAGCACGTTTTTCACGTTCTCATAGGTCTCAAGGTTTTCGATCTCCTCGGCCGTGAACCACCTTCCGCTCCTCAGCGAGCCCCCGACCCTCCTGACGAGGAATATCAGGTCGTAGTGGAGGTGCACCTCGTTGGGGTACCTGACCGTCTCAAGGAGTATGGCTAAGGGCATGGGCTCGTCCCAGACGTCGCCGGAGCCAAGGCTGTGCGTGGGCCCCACGACCTTGACCTCAAGGCCTGTTTCCTCCTTGAACTCCCTCTCGGCCGCCTCCCTCGGCGTCTCGTTGGGCTCCACGTGGCCGCCTGGGTAGAGCCAGACGCCGAGCCTCTCATGCCTTATCAGGAGGACGCGTCCGTCCTCCACTAGGACCCCGCTGGCAACTACGCACTTCCTCAAGGGCGGCACCTAGGAGCTCACTTTCTCTGAGAACCTCCTGGCAGCCTCATCAAGCCTCCTCCTGACCTCTTTAGCGGCCTGGTCCCTCAGCCCCCTCAGCTCCTCAACGCCCTTCCTGTGGACTTCCTCGAGCTTCCTCAGCGCCTCCTCTTCAAGCTTCTTGGCCAGGTTCTCAATGGAGCTCAAGGCCTTCCCGGGCTACACGTGCTTAAGGGGAATAAAAAGGCTGAGGTAGGCCCTGGCATCAGCTAACTAGCTTGAGGTATTCCTCACCTGCTGAGGGCTCCGAAAAGGTGTTAAGCCTGCCCCCCGGTACTGTCAGCGGTGCGGCGGTAGTCTAGCCTGGACTAGGACGCCGGCCCTCCAAGCCGGAGGTCCCGGGTTCAAATCCCGGCCGCCGCATCACTTCTTGGGGTCTGCGCCCCCTCACTCGCTAGGCGTTCCCCTTAAGTCGCTGGCGCCTAAGGCCGGAGAGCTCTGCCTAGCCTCTGAGCCCACAAGGCGTCATAGGTCATAGGCCCGCTTGTCAGAGGAACTTGAGGCCGCCTGAGGGCCCTCCCCTTGATATCATTGACAGGAATATGAAGTCGAGGACCATCGGCGGGAGCGCTGCCACGAGCGCCATGGATGCCAGGAGGCCCCACTCTATTGAGGACTCCTGTATTGCGGTGAGGGCGTAAATGGTCACGGTCTGCGCCCCCACGGGCGGGAACTTGAAGTTGTACGGCGTGAAGCTGAACACGAGCGGGTAGAAGAGCGCGTGCCAAGCCCCTATTGTAGCCAGGAGGAAGACGCTGAGGAGCACCGGCCTTGAGAGGGGCATTATGAGCCGCGTGAACCTCCTCCTTATCCCGAAGAGCTCCCCGACCTCGTCATAGGCCCTCGGGAGGTCGAGGAAGAAGCCGTTCATCAGCCAGAGCCCGTAGGTGACCGAGAAGAGCGGCATCGCCGTTATGAGCGCCCACCAAGTGTTCAGCAGGTGGAGCCTAGCGAAGAGCAGGTAGAGCGGTATCGCGAAGGCCATGGGGGGCAGGACGTAGAGGTATATTGAGAGCGGCAGGAGCCACCTGCTGGCCTTCCCCCTGGCCACCTCATAGGCGGCCGGGGCCGCCAGGAGGACAGCCACTACGCCTACTGAGAGGCTGACGACTGTGCTGCTCACTAGGTACGGGACAGCGCCCCTGGCGGCGGCTATGAAGTACTGGGCCGTGAACTCCTTAGGGTACATGATCGGGGGCCTCACGAAGTCAAGTATGTCGGGCCTGAAGGCCACGAGGAACATCCAGTAGACGGGCATCACGTTAAAGAAGAGAATCACGGCCAGGAGCGCCAGCATTATGGCCCTGAAGGCCCAGTCGGGCATACTGATCGACGGGAGGGACCTGAAGACTGGCCTCTGGGCCCTGAGGAGCCTGAACAGGGCCAGCGCAGGTACTGTGGCCAGGGCCGCTATGGCTGCCGAGACCAGGGCGCCCCCTGAGTAGCTGCCCAGGGAGTAGACGGCCTCGTACGTCACGATGCCAAGGGTTGTAGTCGCGTAGCCCGGGCCCCCGCCAGTTAGCACATAGGGGGCGTCGAAGGCGCCGAAGCTGAAGGCCAGCTCTATAACGAAGGCTATCAGTATGGCCTTGCTCGCCATGGGTATCGCCACCCTGGCGTAGTACTTCGAGAGGCCCAGGCCGTCGATCAACGCGTTCTCCTTGATCTCCTTGGGTATTGCCCTCAACGTGGCGTAAATTATGATGAAGGGGAAGGTGAGGGAGCCCCAGACGCTCACAAGTATGACGCCCCACATTGCAGTGCTGGCCCTGTAGAGTGGGTCAAAGGGTATGTGGAGGAGGTACGTGAACCAGCCCCACCCACCGCCGTAGAGGCTTATGTACCATATGAGGGCGGCCGAGACGAAGGGCACGGTGTGGGGGAGGACCACAGCGAGGGCCAGGGGGCCCTGGTACCTCTCGCGTAGCGAGTCCACAGCCACGGCGGCCGCCAGGCCTACGAGCGTTGAGAAGGTGGCGTTGGCGAAGGCCAGCACGAGCGTGTTTATGAAGACCCGTTTGAGTGGCACAAGGGCGAGCGAGACCAGGGCGGCCCTGTAGTCAAGGCCCACTATGACGAAGGTGGCTACGAAGGGGGCTACCCCAAAGGCCATTATGTACGCAAGGTAGGGCAGGGAGAGCCTCAAGGGAACCCAGGTGGGGGTCCGAAAAAGCTAAATAAAAAAGGTTTGGGAAGGACGCTTAGGCCTAGGAGGTAGTCGTTGAAGTTGAGGTAGTCGTCGAGTAATACGTCTCCAGTATCTGCACGTACTGCGCGGCCACATGGTTCAGGACGGCCTGCGGCGTGGTGCTGTTGGGGTTCTCGAGGTAGCTGAGGAGGGCGCTTCCCAGGACGTTGCCGAGGTTGTACGTTACTGGTATCAGCGGCTCCCAGGCGTACCCGCGTTTGGCCGAGATCAGGTTGGCCTCAAGCCACACGTGCTTGTAGTAGGGCAGGGAGGCGTTTGCTAGCAGAGCCTGGTAGGCGGCCTTTGATATCGGGAAGAGGCCTAGCTTGAGGAACATCTGCTCCTGGACCTGCGGGGACTCTATGAACTGGAGGAACTCTAACGCCAGCTGCTTGTGGGTTGAGTACTTACTCACGGCGAAATACGTTCCGCCGGGCATGGAGTAGTTGCCCGGCAGCGGCGCCATGAGCACGTCAGAGGGGGACACGTTCTTGCTCAGTATGGCCGAGAGCCTGGAGGCGTAGTTTATGGTGGCAGGCCCGCTGCCGTTAGCGAAGAGCGCTGGGACGTTGTCGAACGAGACTGGGAACTGAGCGGGGTTTGGCTCATAGCTGACCAGTTGCTGGAGTATCTCAAGGGCCTGCACCCCGGCGCTGGTGTTGATGGCAGGCGGAGGGAACGGGTGGTGCCACCAGCTCGGTATGCAGCCCCAGAACTCAACGCCGAAGCCCGGCATGCCGTGTATCGTCCCGCAGTTCAGGGTCTGGTTGTTGATGTAGAAGTAGCTGTAGATTGAAGTAAAGCTGGTCAGCAGGTCGCCGCCCGCGGTGGTGTCCATGACCAGTATGCCCCAGGGAGTTATGTGGTGCTCTACGAAGAACTTGCTGACGTCAACTACCACGGTCCAGTTATGCCAGGTCCAGGGGTCGAGTTGCATGTGGTACTCGTTGTAGAACTCCTGCTGAAGCGTCGCGTTGTTGAAGTACTTGGCGTTGTAGATTATCACCACATTAGAGACCCACGGGGCCACGCCGGCAATCGTTGAGGTGTTGGTAGTGGGGTCATATATCACGCCGCCGAAGGACTCGGCGGGCCAGAGCAGGTCGCTTACGTTAATGATCGAGGAGTTCAGGGGCACCACGTAAGGCGCCAGGAGCCTGGCAGAGGTTGGCGTGAAGGTCACGATGTCATACTGGTTGCCGCCCGCCCTGAGCACCGTCAGCTCGTTGTTTATGTACTGGGTGAAGGGGAAGGCCTCTACCTGTACTGAGACGCCAGGGTGCTCCTGCTCGAACAGCGGTATCGCGACCTTCTGGAGGAAGGACTGCGGGGCCCCCGTGTAGGTGGCGATAACTAGCGTCACGGTCGGCGTAGTGGGCGGGGGCGTCGTTGTCGTGGTGGTAGTCGTGGTCATTGACGTGGTTGAGATGGTGCTCGTGGTCTTAGGCGTCGTTGTGGTCACGTGACGCATCGAGACATAGTAATAGGCTAGGCCGCCGGCGACCGCCACAACAATGACGACGATAACTATGGCAGCCAGGGCCGCCGTTGAGATCGAGGACGTGGGCCTCAAGTCGCCCTACCTGTGTTTACGGTAAGGCGAGCGCAATAAAAGGGTGAGGGCCTATGAGAGGGCATCCCTGGCCTTCCTGTTCCTGGGGGCCAGAACGTAGACTATGTCGCAGCAGTCCATGGAGGCCCTCTTAACGTCAATTAGCTCTACCTCCCACCTGTGCAGGGGGCTCCTCACGACGGCCGTGTGGTACTCCCCCCTCTCGCCCAGCGGGTCTGCGCCGTCAGCCCTAGCGAGGCTCAGGAACCAGTCCACGTTACCCTTGTCGATAACTGACCCCACGGCCTTCCTCAGCTCCTTCCCCCTCGCCCCAAGCACCTTCATCCTGTAGCCCTCCTCCACGTCCTTCATCAGTATGTCAAGGGTGTCCATACCCCACAGGGGCTCCCTGAGGCTGCACCCGGCCTCCCTGGCCAGGGACTCCATGTACTTAAGGTGGTCCTCAACGAAGACGTCGCCTGCTATCAGCACGTCAGTGCTGAGCCTCCTCAACAGCGCGGCTGTCTGGGCGAACTCCCTCCCCCTGTCGAGCCTGGCCACGACCATGGGTACCCCTATAGACTCGGCCACGGCGGATGACGCGGAGAGGTTCTCTATGTGGGGCGACGGCTCAGGGAAGTCGTAGACCAGGAAGAGGAATATGTCAACAGGCCAGGAGAGCTGGGCTGCCCTGAGCCCGTCCTTTCCACTGGAGAACATCGCGACCCTGTTGCCCAAGTCCTCCCCCAGGCCGAGAGGGCCCTGGGCTTAATAGCTGGTCAGGAGTCTCCCCCCTTTGTCTGCTATGGCCTTCAGCGCCAGCCCCCTTATGTGAACCAGTGTCGCCCTGCCGTGGTAGACCCCTCCCTCCTCAAGGCGGAGGTTAAGGCCCAGCCTCTGGCCTATCCTCACGGCCGGCGAGTTCTCAGCGTGAACGTAGGCCTCCATGGTCTCAAAGCCCCTCCTGTAAGCCTCGAGGATCAGCAGGGCCGCCAGGACCGTCGCTATGCCCCTCCCCCTGTGCTGGGGGAGCACGGCAAACGCCAGCTCCGCATGGGCGCAGTCCGAGAACCCCTCGCCCAGCCCCACCATCTCGCTGCCCGCGAAGGCCCCTATGGCGTAGTTGCAGGGGCTTGAGAAGAGCATCCTGGCGTGGCCCTCGAAGTCCTTGAATATTCCGAGGAACCTGTAGTAGAGGGAGTAGGTGTCGAGGGACTCGTAGAACCTCACGACCAGGTTCGAGTCCTCGCCACAGAGGACCCTGAACCTGTACCTGGCGCCCTTGGCCTCAAGCTCCGCCAGCTCGGAGGGGGCGCAGGACACGCTAGCACCGCGCCTCCGAGGAAAATACGAAATAAAAAAGAAACGTGTCGAGTTTAGCTAGGCTGGGAGCACCGCCCTCTTGAACGACCAGTTAAGGACTATGGCGGCCCCCAGGTAGAGGGCGTCGAGCCCGGTTATGAGGCCTATCCAGCCCCCTGCCTTTATTATGGCTGTGCTGCTCGCTAGGAAGCCGGCCGCCAGGACCCAGAAGGTTATCGTGAGCAGGACCAGGACGCTCATGAGCACCCTGGCCTTCAGAGCGTTGGCGCCCACCGTGTAGATCAGGGTCAGTATGCCCCAGAATATGAACCAGGTCCCTATCTCAGAGTCTCCCCACGAGAAAGTGCTGCCGTTCCAGGCCTGCAGGACGAAGGCCAGGCCGAGGCCTATCCAGAAGAGGCCGTAGGTGCTGAAGGCCGTGCCCCCAAGCAGGTTGCCCCTCTTGAAGTCCATCCAGCCGGCGAAGACCTGGGCCATGCCTCCCCAGAAGAAGGCGTAGGCTAACGTCATGCCGGCCGTCGGTATTAAGCCGGCGTTGTGCAGGCTCAGGACTATCGTTGTCAGGGCGAAGCCCCAGAGCCCGAGGGCGCTGGGGTCTGCGAACGGCTCCTTCTCGCTCGCTCAAACCCACCTCCTACACACTTATACATAAATATCAAAAAAGATATTAAAGCTTAACTTCCGCCCATCGACCTCTTGAACTCCTCCCAGGCCTTCAAGAGCTCCTCGACGGCCGTCGGGTCCTCAAGGGCCGTTGTGTCGCCGAGGGGCCTGCCCTCCATTATGTCCTTGAGGAGCCTCCTCATTATCTTCCCGCTCCTCGTCTTGGGCAGCTTCCTCACGAAGAGCACTGTCTTAGGCGTCGCTATCGAGCCTATCTGGGTCCTTATCAGCTCTATCAGCTCCTTCCTGAGCTGCTCGCTCGGCTGGTAGCCTGCCTTGAGCACTACAGCAGCCACGGGCACCTCGCCCTTCACCGGGTCAGGGGCGCCTATGACTGCGGCCTCGGCCACGGCCGGGTGCTTTATCAGGACGTCCTCCATCTCGGTAGTCCCTATCCTGTGGCCGGCCACCTTGAGGACCTCGTCAGCCCTGCCGAGGAGCCAGAAGTAGCCCTCCTCGTCCTTGACGGCGTAGTCGCCCGCGTAGAAGTAGCCTGGGAACCTGCTCCAGTAAGTCTTTACGTACCTCTCGGGGTCGCCCCAGATGCCCAACATCATGCCAGGCCACGGCCTCTTGATTATCAGGTAGCCCCTGACGCCTGGAGGCGTCGGGTTACCGTTCTCGTCTACTACGTCGGCCACTATTCCGGGCAGCGGGAACGTGGCCGAGCCGGGCTTGAGGGTGACGAGCGATATGCCTGGGGCGGGCGATATCATGGCTGCCCCGGTCTCTGTCATCCACCACGTGTCTACTATTGGGCACCTCCTCTTGCCGACTACCTCGAAGTACCACCTCCATACGTCGGGGTTTATGGGCTCGCCCACGGTGCCCAGTATCCTCAGCGTTGACAGGTCGTGCTTCGTGACCCACTCGTCGCCGTACTGCCTGAGCGTCCTCAGGGCGGTGGGGCTCGTGTAGAATATCGTGACGCCGTACTTCTCGACTATCTGCCACGGCCTGTCGGGCTGCGGGTAGTCTATGGCGCCCTCGTACATGACCTCCGTGGCGCCGTTCATCAGAGGGCCGTAGACTATGTAGGTGTGACCCGTTACCCACCCAACGTCGGCCATGGTCCAGTGGACGTCCTCAGGCCTTATGTCCCAGTTCCACTTGAACACGTGGTAGACGTAGACCATGTAGCCGCCTACGCTCTGCATTATCCCCTTCGGCTTGCCCGTGGTGCCGCTGGTGTAGAGTATGAAGAGCACGTCATCGCCCTTCCTCGGCACCGGCTTGACGTAGGTGGTGTCGGGGTACTTGGAGGTCAGCTCATGGTACCAGACGTCCCTTCCCTCGACCCAGTTGATCGGGTTCCCGAGCCTCCTGACCACGATGACCTTCTCTACCTTGGCCCCCTGCTTCTCAGCCAGGGCGACGCCCTCGTCGGCGTTCTTCTTGAGCTCAACTACCTTGCCCCTCCTCCAGTAGCCGTCAGCTGTTATCAGGACCCTCGACTTGGCGTCGACAATCCTGTCGGCGAGGGCCGAGGGGCTGAAGCCTGAGAAGACGACGCTGTGTATGCCCCCAACCCTTGTCACGGCGAGCATAGATATGGGCAGCTCCGGTATCATGGGCATGTATATCGTGACTGTGTCGCCCGGCTTCACGCCCAGGTCCTGGAGGGCCTTGGCGAGCTTGTTGACCTCCCTGAAGAGGTCCCTGTAGCTCAGGACCCTGCTGGTCCCGTCCTCGCCCTCCCAGTAGTAGGCCACCTTGTTGGCCACGTGGGTGCCCATCCAGCGGTCGAGGGCGTTCAGGTTGATGTTGGTCTCCCCTCCCACGAACCACCTGTAGAAGGGCGGGTTAGAGTCATCAAGGACCTTGTCCCAAGTCCTATACCACACCAGCTCCCTGGCCCTCTCGTCCCAGAACTTTATGGGGTCCTCAACCGAGGCGCGCCAGAAGTCAAGGTACTTGTTGTGGTGAGGGAAGTACTTCTCGCCGTAGGGCAAGGGCTCTATCCTCTGGGCCTCCGGAGAAGACATGTATGTCACCCCGTGTTCCGAACTTTATACATATTAGCCCGCTATTTAAGGACTCCATTAGTGGGATTTATTATGCTCTGTCCCACTTATATCCTAGTTAAATAAGTTTATATAATGTTTAGTTTAGAATGGTTTTTGACAGCCCTTAGCCTTCACATTATGTATAGAGAGCGCACCTTTTTAGATCCTAGATTTAATAGTGGCGCGGGTTACGCCAATTGGGGGTGCAAGGGTCTCCCTACTTGGCTCAAGGGGGTCGAAGGCCAGCGAGAGGATTCTCTGGGACCTGAGGATCGAGGAGTTAGTTGATGATATCCTGGGTAAGGACAAGGACCGCTTCCTAGCTGATGTCTTCAAGGAGCCGCTCACCGACAGGGATGCTATCGCCTTCAGGCAGAGGGTGTTCGAGGACCTTATGGACGAGAGGGCATACGCCGTGGCAAGGGGCTTCGTAGAGGGGGTCAAAGAGGTCAGCAGGCTGCTGAGCCTGGAGGCAGACGCGTACGAGGAGTTCAGGTACGGCCTCCACCTCGACGCCGCCCTGGCCTATGTAAACACGCTGGAGACCACGTTAAGCTCGCTGCGAGGCCTGAACGTAAGGTCTGAGGGCCTCGTCCATTTCATCAGTTACCTCGAGGACCTGGTTCGGAGCGAGGGGTTCCAGGCCTTAAAGGGGCTAGCGTACAAGGCAAAGGCCGCCAGGGACAGGATAAAGGCCAGGGTAAGCATAAGCGGGGACAGGGTAAGGGTCACAGAGGACGGCGGCGAGGACCTGTCGTCAAGGGTTGAGCGGCTTTTCTCGAGGTTCAAGTGGCAACAGGTCCGCCAGATCAGGTTCACGAGCAGCTACGGGCAGATGACCCACGTTCACGCCATGATATTAAGGGGCATATACAATATCTTCAAGGAGGAGTTCGACGTAATGAGGAAGCTGAAGGAGGAGTTCCCCAACATAATAGACGAGGGCGTCAAGTCCTTCGCTGAGGAGCTGGAGTTCTATCTCAGGTACATCGAATACATGAATGCCACCAAGTCCAAGGGGTACAAATTCTCAATACCACAGTTCACCGAGGACGGGTCAATTCACGTCAAGGGCTTCTACAACCTGCTGTTAGCCAGGAAGGGCACGGCGGTGGCTAATGACATACGCACGTCAGGCCAAAGGAGGGTGTTCGTGATAACTGGCATGAACAGCAGCGGGAAGACGACATTTGCCATCACCTTTGGCCAGCTGGCCTTCCTCGCATCGATAGGTGTGCCCGTCCCAGCGGAGGAGGCCAGGATGCCCCTTTTCTCTAAGATATTGACTGCCTTCCCTATTGAAGAGGGCAGGCTGGAGGGCTTAAGCAGGCTTGAGGAGGACGTGGTCAGGGCCCTAGACATATTGAGGGCGGCTGACGACAGGACGCTGATCATAGTTAACGAGCTCTTCTCAGCCACAACGTCAGATGAGGGCTTTGAGCTCGCGAGCCGCTTCATTAAGGAGGTGATGAGCAGAGGCTCGTACCTCATTTACGTCACGTTCATCACGAGGCTGGCCTCGCTCGAAGGCGTGATAAGCCTCGTGTCGCAGGTGAAGGACGGGAGGCCTACCTTCAAGATCGTGGAGGGAGGCCCTCCGTCAAGCTACATGGCCGTTCAGATAGCCGCAAGGCATCAGCTGCTCTACGATGACGTAAGGGGCCGCGTCGGAGGGCGACCCCCATGATACAGTTTGACCTTCTCAGGGCAGGCGGCGCTGAGGTGAAGGGCCGGGAAGACGTGGTAAGGGACCTGGAGCTTGACAAGATCATAAACGCCGTGGCCCAGAAGGACGAGCTGATCATGGACGTGTGGACCCGCATGCTCCTGATGCCGGAAACCGACGTGGAGTCCATAAGGTACAGGCAGGAGGCAGTCAGGGACGCTATCCGCAACAGAAACGTCATAGTTGGGCTATATAACTTCACTAGGGACGTCATAACTAGGACCAGAAGGGCAACCTTCCTCGTGACCTATGATAACCCGGAGCTAGTGGTCTTTGAGACGGCCGCTGGCATGAGGATCATGATAGATGCCTTCAAGGACCTGAAGGGCATCCTCGGCAGGGCAAGCTTCTCGTCTCAGGCCTTCCGGGGCCTGGTGGACACGCTAATGGAGAACGCGGACGACGGCTTTATAGCCTCGGCGAAGGAGCTACTGAGCATCTTTGACATCAGGAACGACACGATGGAGTTCTCAGTAAGGCTCGGCGCTCAAAATACGTTGGCTGACCCTACGCTTTTGGTCCCTAAAAAGGAAGGCGGCATAATAAAGAAATTATTTAATAAGGAAAGGGCTTACGAGTTCAGGCTGGACCCTCACGACGAAAGGGGCGCGGAGATACTGGGGGACATCAGGAAGTGGGTCCTCGCCAACATAGCGCCAACCATGCTGAACGCCTACGAGAGCCTGTTGCGGTTCTACACAACCCTGAGCGAGCAGCTGGCCTTCTTCGTGGGGGCTATAAACCTTCACGACCTCTTCCAGAGGCTTGAGCTGCCCTTAGCGTACCCCGAGTTCTCTGAGGGCACGCTGTCGTTCAGGGACCTCCACTGCCTCTCCCTCGCGATATCGCTTAACAGGAGGCCTGTCCCGAACTCTCTGGAGACCCGTAACGTTAGCGCTTTCATAATAACTGGCGTCAACAGGGGCGGCAAGACGACCTTCATGAAGTCGATAGGCCAGGCTATACTGCTCGCGAGGGCAGGGGTCTTCGTGCCTGCCAGCAGGCTGGTGTTGCCCTCGGCTGGGGCCGTTCACACGCACTTCCAGAGGGAGGAGGAGAGGACAATGTCCTATGGGAAGTTCGAGGAGGAGGTTGTAAGGTTCAGTAGGATTGTTGACTCGCTGAGGCCCGGGGACTACGTGCTGATGAACGAGAGCTTCTCAACAACTAACCAGGTTGAGGCCTCGGAGGTCGCCAGGCAGGTCGTGCAGGCCCTGGTTGACAGCAGGGTGACGGTCTTCTACGTCACGTTCCTGCAGGACTTCATATACCGCTTCATTAGGGATAACGGGGGCAGAGC
Source organism: uncultured Acidilobus sp. JCHS (assembly GCA_000495735.1). Taxonomy (NCBI): domain Archaea; kingdom Thermoproteati; phylum Thermoproteota; class Thermoprotei; order Acidilobales; family Acidilobaceae; genus Acidilobus; species uncultured Acidilobus sp. JCHS. Next base: position 343,467 of record AYMD01000001.1, read on the forward strand.
TATCCTGCTGGTGCCTGAGAGGCTGAAGGACGGAACCAGGACCTTCAGGTTACTTCAGGGCTCCGTTCAGCCGGGGTACGCGCTGGAGATCTGGGATAAACTGGTGAGAAGCGGCAGCAGCGGTGGACGGAGCCCCTGAGCCTGTTTACCGATCCCATGAACAGCGAGCGTCAGAGGCCCCCAAGGCCTTAGCTGACCTTCTCCCTGCCCTAAAGGGCTAGGCTTGCCTTTCGCTTTTGTCAAACAGGGAAGCAGCCCGCCGCTGGGCGTGAGTGAGCCAGGACAGGTTAGCGACTGTGAATTCCGCGAAGGGGTTCAACGTAACGTCTTCGCGCTTAGAAGGCGTCAGGCCTTAAAGCTCGCTGAGCTGTAGGCCTCGTCTATACATGAGACCTTGTAGACTTCCTCGGCGACGCCGTGGGCGTAGCCCTCAAGCTCCTTCCCCCTCATGCCTGATGCCAGGAGGGTCATGAAGACCTCCTCCATGTACTCCCTCAGGCTGGCGTTTGAGACGGCTGGGTAGTCAGAGCCGTAGATGACCCTGCCCTTCGGGAAGTCCCTCAACACCATGGGCACTAGCTGAGGGGGCAGGGCGGAGGTGTCAACGAGGACGTTGTCGAAGCTCCTGGCCAGGGCCAGGGTCTCCTCGAAGAAGACCCCTGGGGCTATCGCGCTGTAGCCCCCCGCGTGGGCTATGATCACCGGCGTGTCCCTGTGGGTCCTCAGGTGGACCTCAAGCCTTGACGGGTCGCCGTACTTGCAGAACCTGGGCAGCTCCCATATGCCAGGGTCGCAGCCGCTGTGGACTATGACAGGGAGCCCCCTGGACTCGGCCACCTCCAGGACGACGCCCACCTGGGGGGAGTCGAGGTGTTGGAGGAACAGCGTAGAGATCACCTTGAAGCCCCTGAAACCTCTTGAGGCGGCGGCCTCGAGGACAGAGGCCAGCTCTTCGGGAGCGAGGGAGAGGTTCGCCGGGAAGACCGGGGCGAAGTTGCTCAGGGCGGACATGTGCTGGTGCCTGGCGAAGGTGCAGAAGTCCTCTGCCAGCCTGACGGCGTTAACGTAGAGGACCTCGGGCTGGAGGTACTCCATTACGTCAGATGCGTACTTCTCTATGATTGGCCTGGCCCTCTCGAACTCCCTGTTAACGTCGTCTATGGTCACCTTTGAGAGGACGTCCTTGAAGGGCGGTATCCCTATTATGACGGCCCCTCTGACGCCGGCGTCCACGAGACCCCTTATGTAGTCGTTGACCTCCTTAGTTGTCCTAAGGAGGGGCATGTGGACGTGGCCGTCTATGACGCAGCTTACCGGGACGTCAGCCCTCAGCGCCCGCACCCACCGCTGTGTCCCGGCCTCCGCTTTTACGCCTGCGCCCCTGCCTGCAGGGCCTCAGGCCGAGCCCCCTGATCAGCTCGTCAGGGCTCTGGCCTGGGGCTAGGTAGTAGGACCTGCACGGCCCTCCGGGGGTAGCGGTTATCACCTTCAGCAGCCCCTTCCTGACCAGCGAGGCGAGGGCTACCCAGACAGTGCCCTTCGGGAGGCCGGTGGCCTTCATGACCTCCTCCCTCGTGTGGGCCCCTGCCTCAACGGCCTTAAGTATGGCCTGCTGGACCCTCCCGACCCTCCTTGACCTGCCGTCAAGGGACCTCTGGGCGGCGGGGAGCCATATCACCGCGGGCCCCTGGGCGGTCACAGTGCCGTCAGCGTAGCACGTGACGTCCCCGAACCTCACGACAACGCCTACGCTCTCGCACGGGACGGCCTCTGACAAGCCCTTCCCCTCAGCTGAGGAGAGCTCATGATACAATGGCTTGGGGAGGTTTTTATCCTTCAGGCGACGTATCGTTCTGGGCCCGTAGCTCAGCCAGGACCAGAGCGCCGGCCTTCGGAGCCGGAGGTCCCGGGTTCAAGTCCCGGCGGGCCCGTAGGCATTTTCCTTCGAGTGACCTGAAGAGGTTCGCAGGTCCTGGAGGCAACGACATTACCTACATGGCTTTGACTGACCGGCTGAAGCATCCCTGTAGGTCCGCAAAGCCTTAGGCCCTGGGCTAGAGGTACCTATCTAGCTCCCTGTACAACTCCTCCCACTCCTCGCCCTGGCCCAGGAGCCTTCCCCTGACCAGCGCCTGGTAGAGGTCGTGAAGCATGACGTGGTGAAACGCCTCGTCCCTTAGGATAAGCCTAAGTATGAATGAGAGCTGCGGGTCCTGGGCAACCGCGGGGTCTCTCACGGCAGCCTCGAAGAATCTAAGGGCCTCCTCCTCGACCTCTACGTGCTCCCTTATCCTGGCCAACGACTCCTCGGCCTCAGCTATCGCAGGCCCCTCGCCTTTGCCCTCGACAAGCCTTACGGCCTCAAGGAGCAGCGCTCTATGCTTCTGGGAGTCCATGGCTACTGCGGTAAGGACCGCCCTGACAAGAGGGTTCTCGACGTTTTTAGCGGTCTCGAGGATCTTCTCAGCGTGCCTCACCTCCTCGTCGGCCCAGGCCTCCAACCTTGACTTGAGCTCCCCCGCAGACAATCAGCGTCCCAGGTCAGCAGCGCGTTCACCATTATAAGTGATATGCTATAATTTTATATCATATTACAAATTTACAGTTTAGCTACCTAACCCTTGAGGCCTCCGCCTGGCGACGAGCTGGAGATCTGCCCAGGCCTTACCCATGAAGGCCTTGGCTTCAGGAAGAAGGCAAAAAAGTTAAGGGAAGACTTAAGGGAACGGCCAATGGTCACGGGAGCGCTATCCCGACGGCGCCCGCGTAGGCCATAATGAGGAACACGAAGGCGTCAACCAGCGAGGCTGCGGCGCCGACCTTCCTCAGCGCGGCGTTCCCCGTGTATCCGGCGGCGCCTAGGAAGATCGTCACTATCACGAGCAGCCCCAGCGCCACCGACAGGGTGTAGAGCCCGTGCTGGGCCACGAATATGGTGAAGCCCAGGAACAGCAGCCCCGTGAACCACACGGCGTGGTTGACGGCCATCCTGTTCCCGCCGCCTATGGCCAGCGGGAGGCCCAGGGCCCAGAGAAGCAGGATGAAAGCAGCTGCCACTGTCGCCCCGAATATGTTCCTGTCAGCTATTATGAAGCCCATTGCTATGGTCTCCAGCAGGGCGCCCGTCAGGAGGACCCAGCCGAAGTCCCTGGGGTCGTTCTTGCCCTTGGGCAGGTTCAGCTCAACAAAGCCTATGACCAGGGTCATCACGGCGGCCTCCCACAGAAGGGTGTTCAGGGCCACCTCAGACAGGGACGGACCACCGGACATGGGTTTCACACTATTGTACCACTTATGTGAAACCCTTTATAAGAATTCTCTGAAAACTGATAAGTATCCAGCCTTGTAGACAACAGCATATATGTCCATAGACGCAACACTTTTTAAAAGGGGTGTTTGATAGGGGGCTGGGACGAAAGGTGTCGGCCCCAGGCTTCGGAGGCAAGCCCATCCTTATCCCCCCACAGGTCTCGTACCTGAGGGCTCAGGCAGAGAAGGACCCCATAGCCTTCTGGGACTCAGTGGCGAGGGAGGAGACAGACCTCATCTACTGGAGGAGGCTCTGGGACAAGACGTTCGAGTGGGAGCCAGGCAAGCCATACAGGTGGTTCGTGGGCGGCATAACGAACGCCCACTACAGCCACGTAGACTACCCCATCCAGAAGGGGCTCGGCAACAAGGCCATCTACATCTATGAGAACGCGGAGCTCGGCATAACCAGGACGTATACCTTCCTTCAGTTCGACGACATGGTACGCCGCTACGCGGCCGCCATGAGGGCCCTCGGCGTGGGGAAGGGCGACAGGGTGCTCCTCTACATGCCTACCAGGGTTGAGGCCATAGCCGTGCTCCACGCGGCCGCCAGGATAGGCGCCATAGCCTCGTCGGTCTACGCGGGCTTCTCGGCCAAGGCCCTCCTGGACAGGATTGAGCTCATAGGGGCCAAGGTACTGTTCACGCAGGACTTCAACATGAGGAGGGGCAAGCTTATAGACCTCAAGGGGATAGTTGACGAGGCCCTTAGGTCAAAGGAGAGGACTACGGTAGAGAGGGTTGTGGTGTTTAAGTCCGAGTACACCGAGAAGGAGCCCCAGATGCAGGGCGGTCGCGACATGTTCTTTGAGGAGTTCCTCAGCATGAGCAAGGACGGCTCTCCTGAGGTAGAGTGGGTGGAGTCAAACGAGCCCCTTTTCATAACCCCTACCTCAGGCACTACCGCGAAGCCTAAGCCGGTGGTGCACAAGCACGGGCCCTTCCAGGTGCACGTGGTGACGATGGGCAGGTGGGTCTACGACCTCGGCCCTGAGGACACCTGGTTCATAACGAGCGACGTGGGCTGGCAGGCCGGCGTCAGCTACATGGTCTGGGGCGTGCCCATATTCGGCGCCACCAGCGTGGTCTTCGACGGCGCCCCTGATTACCCGAGGCCCGACATGTGGTGGGAGGTCATAGAGCGCAATAGGGTCACGAAGCTCTGGATATCGCCCACAGGCATAAGGCTTCTGAGCAAGTACGGCACAGAGTACGCGAGGAAGCACGACCTGTCGAGCCTGAAAGTGGTCTTCAGCGCGGGGGAGCCCCTGAACCCCGAGCCCCTCAAGTGGCTCATGTACGACGTCCTTGAGGGGAGGGTGCCCGTGATAGACCACTACTGGCAGACCGAGACAGGAGGGCCCGTGGTCGGCAACCCCTATGGGATACAGATGATACCGATAAAGCCTGGCAGTGCGGGCATACCCCTGCCCGGCATCATGGGTATGGTGGTCAGCGAGGAGACCGGACAACCAGCTAAGCCTGGCGAGAAGGGCGTCTTCGTTATCAAACACCCGTTCCCAGGCTTCACTTCAGAGCTCTGGCAGGACTACCAGTGGTACGTCAGGTCCTACTGGGAGGCCAGGCCCCAGCTCAAGGGGCTCATATACTCTGGCGACGCCGCCATGGTTGACGAGGATGGCTACGTGTGGTTCCTCGGGAGGGCTGACGACGTGATAAAGATATCAGCCCACAGGATAGGCACCTTCGAGCTGGAGAGCGCCCTGGTCTCTCACCCAGCGGTCGCCGAGGCCGCAGTCATAGGGGTGCCTGACCCCGAGAGGGGGCAGGTGGCCGTGGGCTTCGTGGTGCTCAAGGAGGGCTACAGGCCCAGCGAGGAGCTTAAGAAGGAGCTAATAGAGCACGTCAGGAAGACCTTCGGCCCCATAGCGGTGTTCAAGACCATAGAGATAGTGAAGGCCCTGCCCAAGACCAGGAGCGGGAAGATAATGAGGAGGGTCATCAGGGCGGTCTACCTGAACGAGCCGCTGGGCGACGTCTCGGCCCTTGAGGACGAGAGCCAGGTGGAGGAGATAAGGAGGGCCATAGAGCAGTTCAAGAAGGCCATGGAGGAAAGGGGGCCTTAGGGCAAGCGGAGCTGGCCACGGAGTCCGCAGGCCTAAGACGCTGTAAGAACCCTTGAGAGGCTAAGGCTTAGAGGAGAAGCTCTGACCGCGTGGCTTTTTAGAAGGTCATCGCGAGGTTGTTTTTCACTCAGTAGACCCTTAAGCCTTCTCCCGCCTCACTAGACAAGGCCGATGAAGAGACCATCAGTGGTTAGACCTTGTGGGGTGAAGACGGGTTGCCCCTCGAGGCCCTCCCCGCTGGCCTAGGCCTACAGGGCGCACAGGTGCACCGACGTCCTCTCCTTACGCCTCTGCCTGCCGTCCCCCTCTTCTTGCCTGGCCATGCACTAAGCCTGAGGGCGCGCCTGAGGTACGAGAGGGACAAGACGCTGGAGGAGGCCGTGAGGTGCGTCGCGAGAAGCCTCGGCCTCAACTACATAGACCCCGAGAGGCTCTACGTAGTAAGGAGCTACGGCTCCAGGTCAAGGGCCACAGCAAGGATATACATGATGCCCTCTGCCTGGAGGTTCGCCCTCAACATGGGGCCCGTCTACCTCATAGAGTTCATATCAGAGAGGTTTGACAGGCTGACGCCAATGGGGAAGGCTGAGGTCATAGTACACGAGCTCCTCCACATACTCCCTGCGTTCAGCGGCGGCCTGAGGCCCCACGGGAGGCTCGTCAACGACGGGCTCGCCAGGAGGCTGACCTCGAGAGTCGACGAGGACTGCCTGAGGCTTTTAGGCGGCGACGAGGAGAGCAGGTAGTGCAGTCACCTGAGTCCAATCGCAACGAAGGGCTACCCCCTGCCCACGGTCCTATCGGTAGGACCTGTGGATGTCCAGGGCCCTTAGGAGGCCTGGAATCTGCTGAGCTAAGGGCCTCCTTGGGAGCGGCCAGGCCTTGAGCTCTCAGGGCCCGAACACCTGTTCAGCCCCTCCATTAACACTGACCTGCAGTCGGCCTTCAGGCTGCCAGCGAGGACAGGCTCCTCAGAGGGGGCCAGCTCGCCCCAGACCCTGAGGGGCTCAAGCGTAAGCTTACCGCCCTTAGCATAGAGGTAGAGGACGTTATCGTAGTAGGTCGAGAGCGGCGCCCTCCAGGCGTCCTCCCTGGGCAAGGCGTAGAGGTGGAAGGTCATTATGCCCATGGAGGCCCTGCGCACCAGCACCCTGTAAGTGGCGTTAAGGTAGTCGCTAGGGGTCATGAACCTGCGAAGCATGTGGACGCCCTCGGCCACGACTACGTCGGGCCTGAAGTCCCTGTCGCTCGTGTAAGCCCTCAGCTCAACGTCTCCTACCGTCGTCAATGAGGCGTCATGACTCTCCACTGACAGGTTGCCAAGTTTGTCGCCCAGAAGGTCACCGCAGGCCGCAAGCAGGTCCTTCATGCTGGCGACGCTATGAATGTAGGAGATGTACCTCACCCTCAGGCCTGAGGCCACTGCCGGCGCCACTAGGTAGTAGACGGAGAACCTGAGCGGGTCAACTGAGGGGTCGTAAAGTATGAGGGTCCCCATGCCCGGCCTCAGCGTCAGCTCGCCCAGCCTGCACGTCCTCTCGGACCTGGCGCCGCTCGGCAACGCCTCATGCCTCAGAGGGGGAGGGAACTCAATACCCCTCGCGGTAAACGTGTAGGGCATAGAGGCGTACTCAACGCTCGTCCCCCTCATCTTCCTTATCTCGGCGTACCTCTCCATCTTGCCCTTGATGTAGTGATACTTCATTATTATGACGCCGTCTGCTATGAACTCCTCGGGGCCCAGCTGGGATGACTCAGCCCCGAAGGGGAGCTCTGCTATCAGCAGGGAGGTCGCTCCCCTGAGCTTAAGGCCGAGGTAAAGCGCCGAGTGAAGTACCTCCCTCACCCTCGTCGGGTCCTTGGCCAGCTGCTCGACGGTGGTCACGCTGTCGATGACGACGCGCCTCGCCTTCATGGAGTCGACCTGGAGAAGGATGTCCTCGATCAGGTTGCTCAGCGCCTCAGGGTCGCTCACGTTGAGCGCCTCATAGTACCTGAAGAGCCCCTTCTCCTCCAGCGGCCTGAAGTCCATGCCGAACGAGAGCGCGTTCTCGATGAACACGCTCCTGGGCTCAACGAAGCTCACGTATATTGAGGGCTCCCCGGAGGAGGCGCCGGCGTAAGCGAACTGGGACGCAAGGGTGGTCTTCCCGGCCCCGGGGTAGCCGGCAACCAGGATGACCGAGCCCATCGGCACACCGCTTGCGAATAGCTCGTCAAGGCCTGGGACGCCTAGCCTGATCCTCTGCCTCTCGTAGCTCAACGGAGTCCCTCTTTCCTATAGTTAGCACTTTATTTTAAACTAACGCTTCGAAAGGAACACATTACCTGACCAAGTTAACGAGCTGAAGGTAACGCCCTATCCCTTAAGTCGCTCGGCCAGGTCGTAGAGGGCGCACGAGAGGGCGCAGGCCACGTCCCAGGCCTTGAGCGGCTCCCCTCCCCTTATCCTGACCCTCTTGGTCGCCAGGGACAGCACGTCCTTGGAGAAGGGCCCCCTTGGGAAGGCCCCGAAGCCTATGGCTGATCCTGTCTCGTAGGCCTCCCTCACTATGTCTGCGGGCCTCTCCTCGACCTCAGCGTCCTCGCTCAGCAGTATGAGCCCCCTATTGCCCAGGAACCCCCTTAGGTCCTTGGCCGCGGTCCATATCAGCGGCTCCCCCTCAGGCGGGGCCCTGCCGACCCTGAGCACCTGGGCCATGAGGCCCTTGAAGCGGTCGTAGTTCTTCGGCAACCTCACGCCTGGCGAGAACGCGATTACCCTGCCGTCCTGGAGGTGCACGAAGACCTCGGCAAGCCCCTCCCTCACCGGCGCCTTCTCGAGGAGGTTGAGGAGGCTCAGGTGCACTATGTCTGGCCTCCCCCTCCTCCACCAGGCCTCAAGCGACCTCATGGCCTTCCAGTGTATGCCAGCGTCAAGCAGCATCTCCCCTGGCCTCAGGCCGTACCTCCTGGCTGTCCTCACGACCTGGGGGTGGCCCGCTATCTGCTCGGGGATAAGCTCAAGGGCGGCCTCAAGGAGGACCACTGTGACCTTGGCCATAAGCTCATCCTCAGCGATCGGTAGGCCTCTTCATCGGTGCTCTCGGAAGCCCTGCCGTTTGTCCCTAGGCGCTCACCCTCATTAATTTGCGTTCGCTCGTCGCGCCTAGGGACTTCCGCCTCGTCCATAGGGGCTCGCCGTCCCCTATGGCGTCATGGGCGGCCGTCGAGCCCAACGGAACGGGGCTCCCATCTACAGGGGCTGAGGGGCCTCATAGCTCTCATCTCCCTCGCCCTTGGGGCAGCGCCCCCATCAGGCGAGGGGTCGTCCGTGAGACCTGTCACAAGTATTACCATAAAAAGGCCTCCATTGATGTGAAAAGTGTTTAGTCATGTCATCACTGGTTGCCAGAGGGGGGAGGAGAGGGTTTTCTGCGTTTCCACAGTATGGGAGCTCTAGCCTGGACAGTCCTGGCGTCTGACGACCTCTACCTTTTAACGCCCTCAGCGACTGGCGTGTCGGGCAACATGTCAAAGGGGCAGTGGAGGTACCCAAGGGGCTACCTGAGGCTGGTCTCCACGGTCACCGCCTTCGCGGCCATCCTCACGCCCCTGGACAGCACCATAGTGAGCGTCTCCCTCCCAGCCATAGCGAGGGGGCTGAGGGCCTCTTACCTGGAGACCATATGGGTCCCCATGGGCTACCTGGTATCGCTCTCCGCCTTCCTCCTCCTGTTCGGGAGGCTCGGCGACGTGAGGGGCAGGAGGAGGGTCTTCACGACCGGGTTCCTCGTGTTCACCGTGGCCACGGTCATGTGCGCCCTCTCAATGAGTGGAGCTGAGCTTGACGCCTGGAGGGTGGTCCAGGGCATGGGGGCGGCTATGATACTGGCCAACAGCGGCGCCATAATAACTGACGCCTACCCGCCCTGGGAGAGGGGCAAGGCCTTCGGCTACTGGACCCTTGCCGTCTACACGGGGACCACGGTGGGCCCTGTCCTGGGAGGGGCGATAACGACCCTGAGGGCCATAGCTGGGGTTCCGAGCTGGAGGTGGGTCTTCCTCGTAACCGTGCCCCTTGCCCTGACAGGCTACCTGTTCTCGCAGGCCTACCTCAAGGAGTCCGTGGGGCAGCCGGGCCAGCCCGTTGATGCAAGGGGCGGCGCCCTGGCCGCCGTGGGGGTAGCGGCCTCGCTCTTCGGCCTGACGGCGGCCTCCTTTGAGGGCTGGTCGCCCCCTTACCTGGCCCTCACAGTCGTGGGGGTCGCCCTCATAGCGGCGTTCGTTGTATGGGAGGCCAGGCTTGGCCCCCTGGCCCTCCTCGACGTGGGCCTCTTCAGGTCTGTCCAGTTCTCCATGGGCAACCTGGCGGCCCTCCTGAACTACGCCGGCTACTTCTTCGTCCCCTTCTTCCTCAGCTACTACATGATAGTGGTCCTGGGCATGAGGCCCATAGAGGCCAGCCTCGCCCTCCTATCGCTCTCCCTAGCAATGGTTGTCCTAGCGCCCATAAGCGGCAGGCTGTCAGACAGGGTTGGCGCCAGGCCCCTCGCCACGGCCGGGATGCTGCTGATAGCCCTCGGCCTCCTGCTTCTCATACCGCTGGGCCTCAGGGCCACCCTGGCGGACGTGACCTGGAGGGCCCTCATAATCGGCGTGGGCATGGGCCTCTTCTCAAGCCCCAACTCGGCCTCGGTAATGAGCGCGGCCCCGAGGGAGAGGCTGGCAGTGGCCTCGGCAACGCTGAGCCTCATGAGGTTCTACGGCCAGTCCCTCAGCCTCGCCCTGGCCAGCTCCCTTGCAGCGGTATACATACCCAGGCCCGTCCTGGTGAGCGTCTTCACTGGGCTGCCCGTGAGCGCCGCAGCCAGCGCCCTCGACTTCATCAGGGGAGTTAGGCTCGTCTACGAGGTCATGGTAATGCTAGTCATAGTTGGAGCCATAGCGTCAGCTATGAGGGGGCGCGAGAGGAGGGCCAGGCCTTCAGGCGTTGGCCTGCAATGCGGCGACTTTATAACGTGCCCTAGGCCCAGCCGCCAGGGCCTCGCTTGAGGTTCACTGTCAGAAAGGCCCTCGAGGGCGCAGGCCCCGAGGCCGCGTGGGCGGTCGTTAAGGACGTTGAGGACATGTCAAAGTATTGGCGCGGCCACAGGGAGGTCAGGGCGAGGAGGCTTGAAGACGGCTCCTGGGACCTGGCGATAAGGTTCGCCTTCCCGGGCCCCAACAACAGGGGGAGGGCAAGGGCGACGCTCGACGAGGCCGCTAGGACGCTGACCCTAAGCTACGTTGAGGGGCCCGTAAAGGGTATGGTGAAGGTCTACGTAACAGAGAACGAGATCGTGACCGAGTGGGACGTCAGCCTGGCCTGGTACCTCAGGCCGCTTGAGGCGTGGGTTAAACGGCACTTCATGAAGGGCGCCCAGCACGCGCTCGACAGGATAGTAGAGGCCGCCAGGGCTTCAGCGGGGCCGGCCCCTCCAAGGCCCTTGACTAGCTGACATGGCCTCGATGATATGAAAGGCGCGAGAGGCGATCTTGCCAAATTCATAGAATGAAAATAAAAAACCTAGGACTTAGAATTAGCGTCAGTCCCTCATCACGGGGCGTACGGCTTAACCTTCTCCACTTCCTCCTTGGGGGCCTCGGCGTAGGTGAACCACCAGGCGTAGCCCTTGTACTGCCTGAGCCTCTGCTCGGCGTCAGCAACGTTACTCGGCGGGGGCAGGATCATCTTGTCCCCTATGAGCTCGTTGCTGGGCCAGTTCGCCGGGGCCACCATCTTGGTCCTATCGATGGCCTGCAGCGTAGCCACAACCCTCAGTATCTCCTTTACGTTCCTGCCAAGCTCCAGCGGGTAGTAGAGTATGGCCCTCACGATCCCCCTGTTGTCCACCACGAACACGGCCCTGACGGCGGCCGTGGGGCTCTCGGGGTGTATCATCCCGAGCCTCCTGGCCACCTCGCCCGTGGGGTCAGCTATGATGGGGAACGGGACCTTGACGCCCAGGTTCTTCTCTATCCACTGGACCCACTCTATGTGGCTTATGTTGCTGTCAACGGAGAGGCCTATGAGGCCTGTGTTAAGCTTCTCGAATTCTGGGTAGAGCCTGGAGAAGCTGTAGAACTCAGTTGTGCAGACGGGGGTGAAGTCGCCTGGGTGGCTGAAGAGTATGAACCACTTGCCCTGGCCCGTGAAGTGGTCAGGCAACTTGATCCTACCGTGGGTTGTCACTACCTCCATCTCGGGGAACTTCTCGCCTATGAGAGGTATCCTCTCAGACATACGGGTTCACTCAAGGCTCCTACGCAGCTTCTAGTTAAAAAGCTTTTCTAACAAGAAACTAAGAAGGGCCTATGAGGTCTGTCAGCGCGGCGCCTGGCCCTTGTGTGAAGGCTTCCCTTAAGACCATCTTGTACCTATCTAATTACATATACAAGCGTTAATTGACCTCGCCTACCTTTACCTCACCACGATGGGGCCTCAGGGTGAGGAGGAAGGAGCTGGCGCTGGCGGCTATCATATCCTCGGCTATAGCTGTGGCCATACTCTCAATGCCAGACGTCCTGAGGCCCGTGGCAGAGAGCCTGCTTAGGGCGCTGGGGCTCTACTGGCCCGCGGCGGTGCTGCTGATAGGGGTTATCCACGGCCTGAAGCCGGACGAGCACACGTGGCCCATAACGGTCTCCTACGGCATGATGCAGGAGAGCCTCGGGAAGGCCATGATCTCGACGGGCGTGTTCGCGGGGGCCCTGACCCTGGTCTGGGCCTCCTTGAGCGCCCTCACCTCCCAAGTTATCTCGTTCTTCCAAAGCGAGGGGCTCGAGGCCTACGTGGACATAGTTGTGGGCCTAACCATGGTGACAGTGGCCAGCGCCCTGCTCACCTTGAGGAGGGGGCATGGGGCCTCAGCGGGAGGCCGTGAGGCGAGGGCGGACTACAAGGTTATATGGGTCCACGGGGTCGCGGCCGCCTTCGGAGGGGACTTCTTCATTGTGTTCTACATGACCGTGATCCTGCTCCCCGTGATGTCGGCAAGCATGGGGTTCGCCGTGGGGCTGCTCTTCGGCCTGGGATCCTGGGCAGCGCAGTCCGCCGTGGTGGCCATGATATATAAGGGTCTCATCAAGGCCGTGAGGGACGTGAGCCTGTTGACGAGCGCTGGGAGGCTCTCGCTCCTCTTCCTTGGAGTATTCATGATAGGGCTGGGGGTGTTCTCGTTAACGGACGTCGGTCAGGCCCTCAGGCGCCTCGCGGCTGCCCTGACTTAAGTGGCGCAGAGGCGCTGGAAGGCCTCTTGATAACAACGCCTAGGGCCGGCTCGCCTCTGACCTGCAGGCCTTCGCTAGGCTTCAGTAACCAGGCCCTGGGGTCAGCCTGAGGCCCAGCTCTCAGCTCGACCTCGTCTAGCTGACCGATAAAGGCGACCTAGACCTTAAGGAAAAAGAGGGCCCATGCGAGGGAGGCCGTCGGCTCAGAACCTGACGAAGTCCTTGCCGAGGGCCCCGCATATCGGGCACTTGGGCGGCGGGTCCCTGCCTACGACCGTGTGGCCGCAGACGGGGCATATCCATATGTAGCCGTCGATCGGCATGTCCTCCCCCCTCTTGACGTGCTCAAGGGCCTCCTGGTAGAGCTTCAGGTGTATCCTCTCAGCCTCAAGGGCGTACCTGAAGGTCATCTCGGCGGCCCTGTCGCCCTGCATCCTCGCGAGCTCTATGTAAGCCGGGTACATCTCCTCCACCTCGAACCTCTCGCCCATTATGGCCAGCTCGAGGTTCTTCGCCGTGTCGCCAGGGCCGAAGGGCGCCTCCGCCACCACCTTGAGCGGGGCCTTGAGCTTCTCAAGCCTCTGGTAGTGGTTCCTGGCGTGGACCTGCTCTGCGAACGCTATGGCCCTGAAGAGCCTGGCGACGTTCTTGAAGCCCTCCTTCTCCGCTATGTCCGCAAATATGAGGTACCTCATGTGGGCCATGGACTCACCGCCGTAGCTTGAGACAAGGGCGTCCTGGGTCATGGCAGGGTGACCGCTCTCGCTCAAAGGAGGTCACCAGCGTGTACAGGGCTGCACAGCTATTAATACGTTGCAGATCGCCAAGCGAGGCCTACCGCAAGACCTTTGCTCCGCCCATGATGTCAGCTTCCTCAGCCCTTTGACCAGGCTCGTAGGCCTTAAGTATCACCCCTGCTACCTAGTATCAGGGGTGCTACCTACGCTCTTCTCGGTGGAGCCCAAGGAGTCTCTCCAGGACCTCTTCGACAGGGAGGACGAGGTGAGGAAGCTCAGGGAGGGCCTGTCGAGGGAGAGGCTTATCCTTGTCCTGGGCCTGAGGAGAATCGGCAAGTCAAGCCTAGTGCTCGCGACCCTGAGCTCAACGGGGCACCCCTTCGTCTACGTTGACGTCAGGAGGGCCTATGACGATGTCTCCAGGAGGGTGCCCGCCGAGAGGCTCTACGAGGAGCTCCGCTCCTCCCTGCTAAGGCTAAGCGTTAGGGAGAGGGTCCTCGAGGCCCTAAGGAGGATGGGGGTCTCGCTAGAGTACCCGGTCAAGGTAAGGGTCCCGGCCGAGGAGGTGAGGGACAGCATAGCTAAGGCCTTCGACGCGCTTAACGAGCTCGGGAGGGTCGCAGTAGTCCTGGACGAGGCTCAGTACCTGAGGTACTCAACCGTAGGCCTTAGGCCCCTCCTGGCCCACGTCTACGATAGGCTCAGGAACGTGACCCTCATCATGACGGGGAGCGAGGTCGGCCTCCTCCACGACTTCATAGGAATTGACGACCCCTCCTCACCGCTTTACGGCAGGTACGGGCTCACCATAGAGCTGAGGCCCTTCGACGAGGAGAGGTCGAGGCAGTTCCTCAGGAGGGGCTTCGAGGAGCTCAGGGTCAGGGTGGACGAGAGGGTGATAGGGAGAGCCGTTGAGGAGCTAGACGGCGTTGTCGGCTGGCTTGTCTACTTTGGGAGGCTGTACCTGGAGAAGGGGGCTGACGCGATTGACGAGGTCAAGGAGATGGGAGCTAAGCTAGTTAAGAAAGAACTTGAGGAGGCGCTTTCGAGGAGCCCCTACTACGCCCACATAATGAGGGCCATTGCCACGCTTGGGAGGGCCAGGTGGAAGAACGTAGTGGACTACGTGACGGCCCAGCTCGGGAGGAGGGTAACTAACGCCACGATAGCGAGGGACCTGAGGAACCTCGTCAAGATGGGCTTCATCGAGAAGGTCAATGACGAGTACAGGGTGGCAGACCCGATAGTCAGGTACGCCGTGCTTAAGTGGCTGTAGCCTGAACGCGTTGCCTCCGAGCTGGTAGCCCGCCAAGGGCGACCTAGCTATGAGCTTTGCAAGGGCCTGTAGCTCCATTGGGCCCTCGGAGGTCGGGCGAGGGCTCAGCCTGACCACTTGGCCTCAGCGGCCGCTATGCCAACTATACCTAGTAGCCCTTATCCATGAAGGGGCTCCTTTAGGACCACATGCGCTGAGCGCTGTAGTACGACATCACTCCCCATAGTCCTCCTCGGCCTCCCCTCCCTCAGCCTTGCCCTCCCTGCCCCAGAGCTCCTTTCGCCTCGCCTCGAGCTGGTTAACCTCAACGCCCATGAACTCGGCGGCCGTCAGCAGCCTCACCCCCTCCTCTTCCGCGGCCTGAAGGTGAGGGGCCAGCCTCTCCCTGTAGGCAAGGTCCCTCAGGAGGTGGTGGTCAACAACGATCGTCTCGGCCGCGCGGGCCCTTATGAGCTCCATTAGGCCCTCAAGGCCCCTCTGGACGGCCTCCTCAGGCACCTTGAAGCCGGCGAAGTAGGTCGGCGGGCCGCTTAGCACCAGTAGTCTCGCCCCCGCCCAGGC
The DNA here is from genome assembly GCA_000495735.1 of uncultured Acidilobus sp. JCHS. NCBI lineage: Archaea > Thermoproteati > Thermoproteota > Thermoprotei > Acidilobales > Acidilobaceae > Acidilobus > uncultured Acidilobus sp. JCHS. Next base: position 358,691 of record AYMD01000001.1, read on the forward strand.
CCTGAGCTGCTCAACCGCCTGCGGGTCAGCGGGCCCCTGGACGTCGCTGGCAAACACTATGGACTCGTCGTTGCACCTGGCCCTGACCATGAGGACCCTGCCCACCTTCGTTCCGGGCTCCCCGTGCCAGACAGCCTGGGAGAAGTCAAGGGTCAGGTCGCCGACCCTGAAGGACTGGCCGTCAGCGTATGAGACCGAGGCAGACCTGGCGACCCCGCCTTCGACGAGGAACCTCCTGGCCCTCCCCCTCTGGCTCCAGTTTATGTTGTGCTCCGGGTCCTTGACGAAGAGCCTCTTGCCTGAGTAGAGCTCAGGCCTGTCCCTCATGTAGTGGTCGTAGTGGTAGTGCGTTATAACGATGGCGTCTGAGGCCTGCACCTCCTCGGCTGCCTTCTCGAGGGCCCTCTCCAGCGCCTTGAGCTCAAGCTCGTGGGGAGGGAGGCCGTACCTCCTGGGGGCGAGGGAGGCGCCGAGGTCTATGCCGAGCCTGACGCCGCAGGCGTTAACGACCGTGGCCAGGCTCCTGACGCCCATGCTGTCTGCGGCGAGTATGGAGACGTCGAAAGGCCCTAGCCTTACCAAGCTAGCCGCCACGCTGCCTTAGGGGAGTTGCCAGTTAAAGCCTGAGCTAGCCGAGTTGCTGGTCCTCATCTTACAAACGTTATGGCAGAGCTCATTTTTTAGCCGTCTAGAAAACTCACAGCTGGGCGGTGAGGCGGGCTTGAGGGCTGATAGTTGATGAAAAGACCGGGTTGCCGAGCCCCTGTCTGCCCGTATCCCGCTTACCTCCTGACGCCCTCCAACAAGGCCTTTGGCATTGCAAGGGTCACGACGAAGTTCGGCTCGTCAACTATCTCCGAGATCCTAAGGTTGCCAGCCACGCTGCTCAGCACGTAGGCCTCCTCGGGACTCAGCCCGTAGACCCTGCCGAGCAGGGCCAGCATGTCCTCAACCGCCTGCCTGGCCGCCTCGTAAAGGTTATCGGTGATGCCCATGGTGGCTATTACCTCTCCCTCATCGTGTGTAGGCGCCACTGTGAAGGGCCTCCTTATGTTAAGACCCTTCACCACCTCCACTCTCAGCCTCACGTCTGCCTGCGTCTCTATGGCCGTCCCGCAGACCTCGCCGTCCCCCTGTGAGGCATGAGGGTCGGCCACTGAAAGCAGGGCGCCCCTGACGCTCACGGGCAGGTAGACCCTAGCGCCCTTACCGTGGAGCCTGTTGTCCATGTTGCCGCCAAAGTTCTGCGGGGGGATCATTCTGAACTCGCCCTCCCTCGGCGCAGCGCCGATGACCCCCAGGAACGGCCTCACCGGCACCCTCACGCCCCTCAGGAAGTTCCCCCTGGCAGTGGCGTAGCCGTTTCCTATGTCCCAGATCACCAGCCTCTCCCTGAACCTGCCCTTTAGCAGCCCCATGGAGCTGACTATAGCCGACCATCCCCAGTCGGAGACCTCTATGTCCTCTATTTCGACCATCAGCGCGTCCCCCGGCTCGGCCCCCTCAACGAGTATGGGCCCCACAGCTGCGTCAACCCTTGACTCGTCCAGCCTGCCCAGGTCCTCCGTCGTTGAGTCAGGCCGTATCTGCAGCGTTGAGGAGTCTGGCACGATCACACGGACCTCGTCGCCGCTCCTGACGCTGGCCACAGGCCTAAGGCTCGGCGACCACCTGTAGTGTAGGTTCTCCTCCTTCCTGCCGTCAATTACTATCATGGCCTCTCCCCTCCTCGGCCTGACGGCGCAGGCCTCTGAAATAACTGTTGCGACGGCTGCCTTCCAAAGGCGCGACGGTTAAGGTCTTACAGGGTTCACCTGTTGCAGCTGCAAGGACCTCGTAGACCTGATGACGCAGACGTGGCGCTGACTGAGTCTTAGCTTGACCTAACTTAGGGGGCCGTCCATCCCACTATGGCCAGGGAGGCTTGCCCGCCTCGGCTCAGCCTAAAATGCTCAGAGGACCTGTCCTCAGGGGGACCCGCATGGCCATTAGGGCCGTGACATTCGACGTCTGGGACACGCTGCTCAACCTTAAGGTAGCCAGGGAGGCCATGATATCGGCTGTGGCCAGGGAGACCGGCAGGCCTGAGGCAGAGGTGAGGGAGGCCGTCAGCGAGGCAGACAGGGCCGTGAGGAGGGAGAGGAGGTTAAGGGGCCTGAGCGGCTCTGAGGCTGTCAGGGCCTCGGTCTCCATCCTTGCCTCCCGCCTCGGCTACGGCGGCGACCTCCTGGGCGTCATAGAGGGGGCCATAGCGTCCCTTAGGCCAGAGGAGGTGGCCTTCAGCGACGCGGTTGAGGCTGTCAGGGAGGTGAAGGGCATGGGGCTGAGGGTTGGAGTCCTGGGAAACACGCTCTTCTGGACCAGCTCGGCCACGAGGGCCCTCCTCAGGGCCTCCTTTGGGGACCCCTTCGACTTCACCGGCTTCGCTGACGAGATGGGGGCCTCGAAGCCCAGCCCTGAGGCCTTCATGGCGGCCGCAAGGGGGCTGGGGGTCGAGGTTGAGGAGATAGCCCACGTGGGCGACAGGGCCTCAGAGGACCTGGGGGGCGCCCTGGCAGCAGGGCTTAGGGCTGTCCTGGTCGCTAGGGGCAGGGTGAGGGAGGCAGCAGTCTTCGAGGCCCTGGGCTTCGCAGTGGTGCCTGACCTCAGGGGCCTGGGCGAGGTGCTAAGGAGGCTCGGGGCCAAGGGCTAGAACATTAAACCTTGGCGGCCCCTCACCAGGGGGACCAACGTGAGGGAGAGGGTTACCTCGAGCGAGGTCGACGTAGAGGTCGAGGTAAGCCAGTCAGCCGTGAGGAGAGCTGAGAGGCAGCTGACCTCCTCCCCATCCTAAAAGGGTGAGGGCTTCCTTAGGGCGGTTCATAGGTTCACGGCTTACCACCCTCACCTTCATCACCTCACGGCTAGCGGCTTTTTACAACTGAAAGCCTCGCCCTTTAGGGCAGGGTTAAGGCTTTTAAGCTACTGTTTGCTACTTCTGTAGTTGGTGCGAGAGTGCCTGTTACAGAACCCATCAGGGTGAGGAAGGAGACCAAGGAGGAGCTGAACAAGCTGAAGGTACACCCCAGGGAGACCTACGACGACGTGATAACAAGGCTCATCGAGGAGTACAAGAGGTGTAAGGGTATATAGGGGAGCAGGTGGAGTGAATGCTCGCGGGCGGTGAGGGAGCGCTAACCCTGACCGTCATGATGAAGGTTAGCCCCGAGCCCGAGAGCGAGCAGACAGTACTTGACCTTCTGAGGAGGTACAGGGACGCCCTAAACTACTCAATAAGGGTGATAATAGCTAACAAAGCGGTGAGCCTCGGCAAGGCCCATAAGCTCCTATACAAAGAGCTAAGGGAGAGGTACGGCCTATCATCTACTATTGCCGTGGGCTGTTACAGGGATGCCATCGCTATAGCCAAGTCGTGGCTCAGGAATCCAAAAAGGGGCAAGATGCCCACGGTGAAGAGCCTTAGGATGTGGTTGAGATCAGAAGATGGCTATAGGGTCAAAGGCGACCGCGTGGAGCTGATAGGAGGCTACAGATTCAAAGTCATGGGCTGGGACAGGAGGTATGACAACTACCCTAACAGGGAGGCCAGGCTTGTGTTCAGGGAAGGCAAGTTCACCCTTTACGTGTACAAACAGATGCCGAGGCCAGCCAGGTACGCCCCCAAGGGAGTGCTTGCCGTTGATATAAATGAGCGACAGATCGTCGTAGGTAACTCAAGCGTTGAGCAGAGAGTTGAGACGCCAATTGAGAGTGCCCTGCGCTACAGGAGGCTGGCCGAGAGGCTTCAGGAGAAGTACTCCTCCCCCAAATACAACGCCTGGCTAAGGAGGAGCGGCGTAAGGAGGAGGGTAAGGCACTTCCGCAGGAAGGCTAAGAACATCATAGAGGACTGGGCCAGGAAGACGTCCCACACCATTATATCACTAGCAAAGCAGAGCCAGCTGGCGGTAGCCAGGGAAGATCTTACAGGGCTGGTGGAGAGCCTTAGAAAGCTCCCGAAGGGGCACAGGACTGCCCTGATTATGCTCGGCTACAGGAGGCTGGCGTTCTGGGTGGACTGGCAGGCCGAGAAGAACGGAGTGCCGCTGCTCGTCGTTGACCCAGCTGGCACCTCCTCAACGTGTCCTAGGTGTGGTACTAAGCTGGTGGAGGTAGGGCACCGCAGGCTCAGGTGCCCTAACTGCGGCCTTGAGGCCGACAGGGACGTCATTGCTATGCTTAACATTGAGAGGAGGGCGCTTAGCAAGATGGGGGGATCTCTGGCCACCCCGACTGCCCCCCAAATGACAGATGTAAACCCAAATAGATGGGGGGAACCTCCCCACCTCTAGGAGGAGGCCAGATCAGCCAGAAGGCCTCACCCTTTAGGGCGGGGAGGAGGTCAGAGGTCTTCTACGGGCAGGGCATAAGCGTCGAGGTCAGCAGGAGGAGGCAGGGCCTCCCCTTCATGCACAGGAACATGGACGCTGACGAGCTGATAATACGCGTGAGCGGCTGGGCCAAGTGGGAGACGGAGACAGGCAACTTCGAGGTCAGGGCGAGGGACGCCATACTCATACCCAGGGGAATAGCCCACAGGCCAGCTGAGGTAAACGACGACTACCTTGCGGTCGAGCTGAAGGTCTCTAGCACTAAACTCATGCCAAGAACCTCCTGAGCCCGGCCGCACGCCTGGGCTTATCCTTTGGGGACAGCCAACGAACGGGGGAGGACTGGCTTGGCTTTGGACTAGGGGACCTTTTAGGCCTCTGTCGTCATGCCGTACAATGACCTGCCTTCTCGCCTTTGTTTTACAATGAAAAGTTTAAGATGGCGAAAAGTGTCGCCTTTTAGGGTAACGGATGGACTGTCTCCTTTAATAATGACTCAGGTCCCTCTCCCCTCTAAACCATTCTCCCATTCTCAGCTACAATAGCGGCACCTCAGATCAACAGAAGGCTTAACAAGGTTTCATAGGCCCGAGGGGCCTAAGTTTTAAAAAGGGCCTAAAGGGTCTAAAACTCCTGGGAGGAGGGCCGGGCTCAGCTCGGTCTAGCCTCATCAGATTTCAGCCCCCAAGCTTTACTTCACCACCCGGCCCTCCTCTCTTTTACTTCAAAACCCTTTTAAGA